>WRJM01000090.1 GCA_009782265.1 Oscillospiraceae bacterium
TACGTTAAAATTTTCAAGACATAAAAGGGAATCGTGCAAAATACAGTACGCAATTAATAAATCCGCGTGTTTTCTTATTTGATTAAAAGGGTTTTGAATTAAATATGAATAATCGGCAAAAATAATATCGCGTTTTAAATCTACACAGGCTCTGCGTAATATAAACCGTTTACCGACGCCCGCCTGACCGTGAATATTTAATAAACAGGTAAGCTCTTGTTCTTCGTATTGGTTTTTTATAACCGCAATCAGTTTTTCGGTTTCGCTTTTATGGCAAATTAAAGGCTCGTTTTCACCGTCAAATATTTCATACGGGTAAATTTTGCAGTAAGGATTTAAATCATCGGGCGGCAAATTGCTTTGGTTTAAATAATATAATGCTGTCTTATTTAATGACAGGGGGGCTGACAAACGCGAAAGCTCCGGTTTATCCGCAAAGCTCTCGAACAAAAACCGCATTACCGCATTTTCGGAATATGCGGTAAAATGCGCTTCCGAATTAACAGCGGTTATACTTTCCCCTGTTATCAGCAAAAATAATTCCGCCAATAGTCCTAATGTGGGCTTTTTTATTTCGGGGATATTATTAAACAGCGCGAAAACGCTTTCATATTTGCGGTCAGTTTCCGCCGCAAACGCAAGCATTACGCAGAACGCTTCAAACGGGCTTAGCCCGAATTTTAAAATAAGCGCGTTTAAAGGCAGGTCGATTCCATCTTGGAACGAAGCGTTCCCGCGTTCAAGCAAGTTATGCATTACAGCGTTAAAATCAGGCAGTTCGGCTGTCTTTTCTGCTTCCCGCCGCTCGTGAGCGGCAAGAAGCATATCAAATAAAAGCATCCAGCTTTCTGTCTGCTCTGCCGCAGATTTGAAAGGCTTTATTTTATTTTGGTTTGTTTCCATAATTTCAGACATTTCCTAAACTTGTTTTAACATCTGTAATAATCTGCGGCGGCGTGTTTGCGCGGAATATTCCAAGCAGCTTTTCCCGTATAATTTTATACTTTTCAAAAACAACAGCTATATCGGGGGGCATATTTTCTACGGGTAAATCGGTTTTCTTAAAAAGGGTTTCCATATAATAAATATTGCTTTGTATGCCTATCATAAACTCCTTTTTCGCCGTTTCCCCTTTTGTAGCGGCGTCAGTCAAAATATGCGCCCAAGGAAGCATATTTGTACACATAATATCGCTCATTACTTTTGATTCGCGGCTCTCAAACGTCCCGAACAAATCGCTGTTAGGGTCTTTGGTTAACTGTATGGTTTCCTGATAAACCGTTGAGAAAAACTTCCCGTAATCGGCGTTTTCAAGATACTTTAAGAATATATCGAACATCTTCAACATAACGGCGGCGTGTTCCGGCGAATGTTTGATTTTAGCGGTGGCTGAAACCTGATATACACTGACGCCCTCGTTTATCCTCACCAAATCTACCTGCTCGAAAACCCCCGCGAAAAATTCATCTATTTCTTCTTTTTGCTGTACGTTCGCGCTTCTGAATTGCTCCTTGATGGGTGCTTCCGAGCCGCGTATACCTGTAGTTCCTCTCATTCCGTTTTTTATTTTTTCGGTAAACGGAGTAAACTTGGTCGGGTCAATTTCGCCGGTTCTGTCCCGCGTTTGCACGCCTTGTATAGCGGTAACATTCTGTTCGGTCTGTCGTTTTTTCTCTTGTTTTTGTTCTTGTTTTTGTTTATAATCCGCAAGCCTTTGTTTGTAAAGTTCGCTCGTGAAAGTAAACGAGTCCGTCATGTTTTCGATATTCCTTTGAGCTTTTTCTAAGCTGTCAAATTCCCTGATAATATTTTTTGGGTCTGCTTTAACGCTTTCCCCGTCAACACCGTGCTTTGAGAAAAAGAAAGAAACAGGCATACTCATGGAAGCCGGCAAATCACCCAACTCGTTAAGTTTCATTACTCTTTCGGGATTGCGCGTGAAATATTCTTTATTCTCTTTTTGTAAATTGTCAATAATTAAAACAAGAACGCTGAACCTCATCATCTGGACGGAATTTTCCTTCAAATAATCCTCTGAATGCAAGTTCTCGCTGTAATCAAAATTAATGACCTTATCGACTATTTCATTGAGCCATTTTTCCCTGCGTTCATAATCGTTGGAAAGATAATCATCAATTAACTGTATATCTCTGTCGCGTTTGAGCTTTTCTTCATCGTTTAAGGGTTCGCCGTTTTTATCGGTTTTATAACCGTTTACCATAGACAGCATAATCCTTATGTCAAAGTAAACGCCTTTGTTTTTAGGATTTGCCTGCCATTCTTTCAGTTTTTTATTGTAGTATTCAATAGACGGTTTTAATTCTCTGTTTTTGTCAAACACGGCAAGTGCTAATTTCCCTGTCAGTTCTGTTCCGACAGGGGAAAGCTCGGTAGGTGAGGATTCTGAAATTCTTTTGCGTTCTTTTTCTTCCGTCTCGAAAAGTTTATCTTTCTGCTTTTTGCGTTCTTCTGTAACAACACCGAATTCATTTTCCAAAACAATATGCTCGTCTGTTCCTTCAAGCTTGCGCCCCGCAAGCATATAGCGCATTATATTCTCAAGCGTTTCACGGCGGTGATTAAGAATTTCCACCTTTTCACGCGGCAGAAGGATGTCGCGCAATTTTTCTTTAAACGGGTCGATAGTTCTGCCGCCTTTACCGATAGAGTCTTTATTATTTAAAGCGGATGAACGGCGGTTCATTTCGCTTAGTATCTTTGATATATCAAGGTATTCAAGATACATTTTATCAATCATATCCTTGTGTTCGGCATATTTACCGGGATTTCCGTCAAAAACCTTCCGCAGTTTTTCATAACTTTCCGCCGATACGTAATTAGAAAACGTAAAGGGCAGGTTTTCCGACTCTGATTTGAAGCTTATTTTGTTATCCTCTAACCATTCCTGTTCCCACTCGTCTAACTGAGGGCTTAAAATTCTTTCGTATTCTTTTAATTCCATTTCGTCGCGCTTTTTCATCAATTCGCGGTAAGCCGTAAGCGACGCCGCTTTATTGATTTGCGCCAATTCCTGCTCTTCCTTAGTTACAGGCGCACCCGTAAGATAATTTACGCCGTTTGACGCCATAATAGTTTTGAGCGTTTCGGTCATTTGCGCGCCGATTCTTTCAAAGAAAAGGCATTTTGCACCGATTTCCGGCGTTTTTTCTTTGTCCGTAGCGGTTTTATACTTTTCGACTATAGCGTTTATTTTATCAATCTCGGTGCGGATTCCGCTAATGTTAAAGGTTGTGTCACAACCCTCTTTATACGGTACGGGTGAAAATATATTTGCGTTTAAATTCACAAGAACAGCATTTTGCAAGTTATTAATCTTGACGGGACCTACCTGCTCTCGCGCCTTGTTATAATTTTTCACCTCGTTCATCATCGGAAGTGTGTCTTCCGTTGCGCCGGGTATTTTCTGCTTTTCCGCTTTCTTTTTATTGTCTTTCCGGCGGCTGTCTAACTTTTTGCGTTTGCGTGCGGTCATATTCGCATAAGCGTCAAATTCGGGCGGTTTATTAACAGGCGCGGTAATTCGGGTTTGGGTTTGCGGCTGCTCTTTCAATAAGCCGAGACGGATTTTTTCGGATATTGCCTGTTCTATGCTTTGCTTATTAAGCGTTTCCATTTGTTTTAACCGTTCATCGCTGATTTCTTCCGAATCGTATGAAAATTCCATATGCGTACCGAGGAGCAGTTCCGCTTGCTTACGTTTTTCTTCCTCAAGCTTCAGTTCTTCCTCGAGCTTCAGTTCTTCCTCGAGCTTCAGTTCTTCCTCGAGCTTCAGTTCTTCCTGTTCGCGGAATAATTGGTCTTGTTCTTTACACATTATCGAATCCCTCCTCTTCTTCCGGTATTTGATAATCACTGCTGTCCTGAACATCGTTTACCCTGTAAACCGCATAAACGGTAGGTTCTGCGGCTCTGCCGGGGAATAATTTTTCGGTAAGCCTTGCCGATACGTCCGTAATCGCGGCAAGCGATATTTTAGTTTCCGGCGGGAGGGTGTCAACCGCTTTTCTGCCGGATTTATAAAGCATGGCGGGCAGAGCCGAATTTTCACCCGGGCTGACATAAGCAAAAGAAAGAAAAATACTGCCGTTTTCTTCTTTTTCTATTAATAATATACCTTCGATTTTTCCGTTTTTTATGTACGCCGCGCTCAAATTTTCGTCGTATATTTTTCTGTTTAAAGGCGTTTCAAGCGGTACTCCCGCGTCTGTTAACGATAGCTTTACCTCGAAATCACGCAGGTTTATATCAAAAACGTCTTTCAGCATAACAACATTTTCGGCGCTTGACGGTTCTTTGCTCCAAAATTTATTTTCCGTTAAGTCTTTAAGGCTAAGCTCAAAAACGCTCCGTCCGCCTTCCTCAAATTTATATCCCGCGCTTTCAAACAGCTCTTTTAAACCCTCGTTGTTTTTTTCGGGAAACTGCGCAAAAACGCCGGTTAATTCCGGCACAAAGTCAAAGCAGGAAAGCATATTCCCGAGTAAAGCTCTCCCCAATCCTTTTCTCCTGAACTGCCCGTCTATATAAAACCAAATAATTTCAAGCCAGCCGCTGACCACCCGCGCCATAAGCACCCCCGCCGACGTATTGTCATTATTTACCGCGCCGAAAGAAATTGTTTCGGGCTTTTTTAATTCCCCGCGCAGTTCTTTCGGAATATAACGGGTAAACGCCTGTTGGTTTTCTTCCTGAAGCATTACAGTGAACATAATTACCTCCGTAGTTATGATAAATTTAAAATATTACCAAGGTTTTTTCTTTTCGGCAAAAGCAGTTTCAAGCCAGTTATTAAATTCTTTATTATTTGTAAATTGCTGAAAGACAGTTGTTAATAAATAATCATCAAAGTCAAATAAACCCTGAAGACTTTTGCCCAAATTATACTTTACAACGTATAGTAACGCGTTAATATAATCTTCCGGGGCTTCTTCCGCACCGTCCGGCTTAAACATATGCAAATCTATAGAAAGCAAACGTTTTTTTAAATCAGCCAATTCCGGAGGTTCATAACTGACCGTTAATTCCTGAACATCGGAATCGTCCCCCGTTTGTTCAGTCTCTTCTTCCTGAAGGTCGTCAACGCTGTCCTGTGAGACGATATAATCATCGGGTGCGGAGGTTACGGGGTCGGACATTTCCGAGTTATCGTCTCCCGTATATTTATTATTAGGGTTTCCTACCTCTTTTAATTTTACCATATTTTTGCCTTTTGTGGTTGTGTATAACCCTTTAGTAACCTGTAGCTTAGTACCCGTCATAAGCAGAATTTCCGCTTCGGTTGAAATCACCGACATATTCTGTATATCTACGCCTCCGTGTCCGTCCAATTCAATTGCCATTATAACCGGTTTTACGAATTTTGCTTTAGCACCTTTAGGTTCTTTATAAAAATTGTTGGCAACGCCGAGATTCTTTGATGTGCTTGTGAAATTTTTCATGGTAACGGTGTTTCCGTCTTTGCCGTATTTTGAATTAAAAGCGGCAACTGAAGTGGCACGGTAAACCGTTTTGCCTTTTTCTTTTTTCATATAAGGCATGGATTTAAGCAAAACCGAGCTTGAAACCTTGGCTACATCGGACTGCTCATTGCTAAAAGCTTTCTTAGGGTCGCCTTTTTGGGACGCTTTCAACACGCTTTTTTCACTTGAACTCCCCTTGCTTACGCCCGGGTTCATGAGCTGATATAAATTAGATGTATAAATAGCGGTTGCGTGCTGTGCCGCTGTCATCTTTTTATTTTTATGGTTTAGCGTTAAGCTTTCTTTGCCTAAGGTAACTTGAACTTGACGGACTTTATCTTCATTTTCATTCAGAATATCACGGTAAACGTGTTCGTGCGGGAACTGCCTTTTTTCTGCGACTTTTCCGCGCAGATAGCCGTATTCAAGCGGGTCAATGGTTTGATAAAGCGTTATGGCGTTGGTTGTGTCTTCCTTGTTTCCTCTTACACCCGCCTGTTTTGCGCCGGTAACGATTTCATACAAGGAGTGGTCGCCCGAAAGCATCCAACCCATAAGCGCAAGACGGAATTTCAAAAGCTCCTCATTTGAAGCGCCGAGCCACTTATACGCCCTTAACATTCTTGTCGTAGTTCCGGACGGTCCTGTAACCAAGCGGAAGCCGCGGCTCCGCCTTGACTTAACCCAATAGCTTGTTTCGTCTACCTTGTTGTACCCCACCCCTTCTAACCATTTTAAATTCTCGCCTTCCTGCATGGAGAACTTTTTCTCTCTCTTGCTGAGCCCCATTTGGTTTTTCTCATAAAAATCTTTACCGAGTGCTTTTGTTTTGTCTTTGGTAATTTTTTTTCGCGCATTATCTCCTAAAAAGTAACTTAAAAGGCGTTTCGGATTATACCATGCGCCTTTAATCGAAATATTCGTAACATCCATAATATCCGAAGAAAATCTTCTGTCTTGTTCAATTTCGTCCATGTTAAGTCCAAGCTGTTCAGCTTGTTCTTTTGTTGCATTTTCACCGATTTGTTTTATGGTTTTGGCGTTTTTCCCTCTACTGTTGTATATTGTAGCGTTGAACATTGCCGTCATTTTTTCGCGTAGGTTGCCGTCTTCGTTCATTATTTCGTTTAAATTCGTTTGGTTTTCAAGCGTATCTTCACTCTTCCCGACCTGCCCCGAGCTTTCCGGCGCGTCTTTCAGAAAAGCGTTCATAAGCGTATCGGTTACTTCAATCGGGGTTTCTTCTGTATTTCCCGTAGTTCCGCTGTCCGTTTCTTCCTTAGGTGATGTTTCGGTTTCGGTTTTCGGAGCTTCCGTACCTGTTTGCTGACCCAATTCGTTTTCAAGCCCCTCCACAAACTTTTCCATTTCGGGAACAGGCTCGGGCAAAGGCGGTTTCTTTTCTTTTTCGCCTTTGCCGTAATAGCCGTTTAAAACGGTACTCATTCTGCGCAGTGCTTTCTGAGCCGTTTCTAAAACCGCCGGGTCGTTATGTAGGGTTTTCGCTAAATTAATTTCATACTTATTGGAATGTTCCGCCCATTTTGAATGACGCATGATTTTCTCGTCGGCTTCTTTTATATAATCGTTCGGCATGACAAGCCCCCCAAAAATATTTATACTGATACCGATTATAAAAGCTTTTAAAAATCCGTACAAAAAGTTTACGTTTATGGTTTTTTTGCGGATTTTTTAGAAAGCTTTTAATGAAGGATTAGTATTAGTTTGCTTATATTATACATAATATAGCGGAAAGATACAAGAATGTTTAAAGAATCTTTAAGAAATCTTTAAGAACATATAAAAACGCAGAGAACTTAAAAAGCTCCTGCGTTTTTTATTTTCTTTCAACTCTATTTATCGAAAAGCCACGGTCTTCGCTCGTCATATCCGTCCGATTTAAACGCCGGATACCAACCCCTGAGCAGGAATCCGGTTACTAAAAAGCCCAATCCCATGAACCCGTAGTAAAAATAATATATCATGTGTTCAATGCCGGCTTTTACAAGCAAGCCGTTGAAAATCGCAAATAAGACAAACCCGATGAAATTACCGACAATCAAGCCGACCAAAGAAGCACCGAGCGAAAATTTTTCTCGCGTTTTCACGAACCCGTTCCAAAGAAAGCCCGCGGCGGCGCACAATGCAAGCACTTTCGTACCGAAAATCCTGAAAGCCCTGTCAAATTCCTCAATCTCGTCTAAGCTCATGCCTGTGTAATCAATTGAGCTTGAATAGTGAAGCAGGA
>WRJM01000091.1 GCA_009782265.1 Oscillospiraceae bacterium
TGTTGAAACAATCGTAAATTTACTGCCTAAGTGCGTATCCTGCGGCTGGTCATGCCGTTCAACATCAATCGTGTACATAATGATTCTCCTTTTTATTTTTATTTCCACGCTCTGCTGAGCGTATGAATACTTCAATAATAGCATAAAACAAGGTTAAAGTCAACCAAAAAATTATACTATAACCGTTTAACATAAGATTTATTGAATCTTATGTTAAACGGTTATAATAATATTTTTCAAGTGTTTTATTTCGCCGCGTTCATCACCGCGTTGAAAAGCGCAGTTTTCGGTTTGTCAATATCTGTGAACAGGAGCGGTGTATACTCCCCGCGCCATGAATTACTGTCACAAAGCCCCCAGAACGTAATACCGGTTATATTCGCGCCGCCGTTCTTCTTTTCAACAAGCATTTTAAACACATCACCGTAATACTGCGCTTGGTCTGCGGCTGTTTTTGTACCTGAAGACCATTGCCCGTTTAAAGTTACGTCAAGCTCAGTAATTTGTATTTCAAATCCCTCCGCTTTAAATTTATCAATGGCATTTCCGATATGCCCTATGTTCGGACCGCTGACATCAAGGTGCATTTGCATACCCACGCCGTCGCAGTATTTCCCACCTTTATTAATCTCTTTGATTAAATTTATAATTTCGTCGGCAATATCGTATTCATTGAAATCATTATAAATAAGGCCCACATTATCACGGATTTTCATTGCGGTGAGTTGTTCATGTGCAAATTTAAACGAGTTTATAATATAAGATTTATCACTGCCGTATATTTTAAATAATCCGCTGTCGTTACTAAGGTGCAGATATTCATTAAACACGTCCCAAGCATAAACAACTTCACCGTACTTGCTTTCGTATACAAGTTTAATAATACTCTTTACATACATTTCAAGACGTTTCTCCATAACCGCTTTTGAAACATAATTTTCGTTTGTGTTATAATTTGCCCTGAAAAACCGTTCGGTATCTCCGTAAGTAAACGAGTGAAAACGTACGCCGAAACCATTTTCATAAGCTATTTTCAAGTAATCGTTTAATCTTTCTGTTTGAATAGCGGGAAAATGGGTTTCGGTGAAACCCGCCGGAATAAAATACCCTCTGTTTTTTGCTTCTTCAACGGTTATAAGATTACCGAAATTCAGAATATTTTCTATTTTCATTTCATTTTCGGCGGTTAGGCTGTTGAAATGTTTTTTTGCGAAATCAAGAACCTTGGGGTTGGATAATGAATACGGAGCATTAGATACCCAGTGCCAGTTATAAGCGGCAGCACCGACGTAATCAAAAATGTCCCCATACGCTTCAATCAGCGTGGTCGGATTTGCTTTCGGCGGTACTGGAGGTGTTTCGTTTACGGTTTCCGAACCCACAATAATTCGCAGGATTTTTAAAGCGTCTGAGGTTTGAACTGTGTAATCCGCTTCAAATCCGAATTTAGCTCTTTGCGCGTCTGTCAGCGACTGCGTGCCGACAACATCTCTTAAAATCGCCAGCGCGTCGGCTGTTGTAAAGGTTTCTGCCGAAACAGGCATAAGAGGTGTCAGCGATAACACTATAATCATGGATAAAATAAGCGCGGAAATTCTCTTTTTCATATTTATAACCATTCCTTTCGGTTGTTTATTTGTTTTATAGTTAATTTACTATATTTTATTAATTTTATCATGGAAATATTTAACTGTCAAGTATTCGCCTTACTTCCCTCGCAATATCCTCCGGTTTTAAAATTTTCCCGCCCGAATTAACGCACGCGCCTTGCAAATCTTCTTCAGAAAATCCGCTGTTCATCGGGCTTTCAACCGCACCAGGCGCAATGTAATGCACTTTTATTCCTGATGGTTCAACTTCCTTTGCTAACGCTTTCGTAAAGCCGATAAGTCCGGCTTTCGCCGCACTGTAATGCACTTCGCAGGACGCGCCGATTTCACCCCAAATTGAAGAAATATTAATAATTGTACCGCTTTTACGGCGGAGCATTTCGGGCAGAACCGCCTGCGTGAAATTAAACGCGCCGGTTAAATTTACCGCAAGCATATCTTCCCATTCTTCCGCCGTTATATCCGTAAATAATTTGATTTGCGAAATACCCGCATTATTGATTAGCAAATCAAAATGCGGGTGGAGCGTCCACTGCGAGTACTCTTTTATAATTTTAAATACACTTTCGCGGTCACGGACATCGCATTTTTCAGCGCGTGCACCGGTTTCCTCTGCAAGCGAAAGCGCGGCTTTTTCGTTATGCAAATAAGTGAAAATGACTTCGTAATTTATGCCGGAGCTTCCGGCTGAAAATTCTCTCACCAACGCCGCGCCGATTGCACCCGAACCGCCCGTTATTAACGCTCTCATGCTTACTTAGAATGTGCCGGTGCTTTAATCACCACTTTTACCTGAGAAACATACAGCCTTTCGCCGTCGGAAGAAAGATTAATCCCGCCGATTCCGGTTTCGCCGTTCTCTATAATTAGTATTGCGATTTCATCTTCAAGTTCTTTGCGTATAATCCTGCGTATATCGCGTCCGCCGAATTTTCCGCCGTATGCTTTCTTTCCGATATAGTCATAAACCGAGCTGTCTACGCTTAATTCTATGTTTTTCTCTTTCAAAGGTTCGCGCATTTCCTCAATCATAAGGCGGGAAATCATTTTATAACTGTCTTCGCTGAGCGGAGTAAATACAACTACTTCGTCAACCCTGCTCATAAATTCCGGGCGCAGGAACTCTTTCAACGCTTTCATTGCCTTTTCTTTGGAAATATCGCCGGTAGTTTTGGCAAAGCCCACGCCGGTGGATTTATCGGTTGAACCTGCGTTTGAAGTCATGGCGATTACAGTATTTTCAAAGTTTATTGAACGCCCGTGCGCGTCGTTGACCTTTCCTTCATCAAGGATTTGAAGCAATATATTCATCACGTCGGGATGCGCTTTTTCGATTTCGTCAAATAAAACCACCGAATACGGTTTTCTGCGGACTTTTTCCGTAAGCTGACCTGCCTCATCGTAACCGATATAACCCGGCGGTGAGCCTATCATGCGTGAAACGCTGTGTTTCTCCATATATTCGGACATATCAAGTCTAATAAGCGGCTCTACCGAATTAAACAATTCACTTGCTAAAACTTTTACAAGCTCGGTTTTTCCCACGCCTGTAGGTCCTACGAAAATGAAAGACGCCGGTCTGCGCCGTGCATTTAACTGCACTCTTGAACGCCGGATTGCCGCCGCTACGAGCGCACAGGCTTCGTCCTGACCGATTACTTTTTCCTTGAGCGCGTTTTCAAGCTTGCTTATTTTCCTGAACTCGGTTTCCATGATTTTCGCCGCAGGAATTCCCGTCCACAGTTCAATTACCTTTGAAACATCTTCATCTGTTATATTGATATTTTTTACAAACGGCTCTAACTCCTCAATCCTCTTTTCGTTTCTGGCAAGCGCGGTTTTAATTTCCGCAATCCGTTCGTAGTTAATTTCCTCTCCCGCGTTTAAAATTTCGTTTTCTTCTTTCCGAAAATCATTATTTTCCGAAAGAAGCTTTTCATATTCGGCAAGGTCCGTGCTTTTTATGCTTGCGCAAGCCGCCGCTTCATCAAGCAAGTCGATTGCTTTGTCCGGCAGATAGCGGTCATTAATATATCTTTCGGATAAAACCGCGCAGGATTGAATAATTTCATCGGTTGCGTGAATTTTATGATGCTCTTCGTAATATTTTCTGATTCCTTTTAATAATTCAACTGTTTCTTCAATGGTAGGCTCATTTATAGTAACCGGCTGGAAGCGGCGTTCCAGCGCGCTGTCTTTTTCGATATGTTTACGGTATTCGCCGAAAGTGGTTGCGCCTATGACCTGCATATCCCCGCGTGAAAGCGCGGGTTTAAACATGTTGGCGGCGTTCATTGTCCCTTCGCTGTCGCCTGTTCCGACCAAATTATGCACTTCGTCAATGAACAGCAGAATATTCCCGGCGTTCTTGATTTCTTCAACCAAGGATTTCACGCGGCTTTCAAACTGCCCGCGGAACTGCGTTCCCGCGACAAGCGACGTTAAATCAAGCAGGTATAATTCCTTGCCTTTCAGCCTGAACGGCACTTCGCCTGCCACAAGCCTTTGCGCGATTCCTTCGGCGATTGCGGTTTTCCCTACGCCCGGTTCACCGATAAGACAGGGATTATTCTTCGTGCGGCGTGATAAAATCTGCATAACGCGGTCAATTTCTTTTTCGCGCCCGATAACTTTATCTAACTCACCTTTTTTGGCACGAACGGTTAAATTTGTACAGAATGTATCAAGAAATTTATTCTTCTTTTCAACCTTTTCTTTTTTGCTTTTAAGCCGTTCTCTTTTATTGGCAGATTCACTTTCATTGGATTTTGAACTTGAAGAAGATGATGAAGAGGTGGAAAATTTATCATTTTTAAAAAGATTCTGCAAAAACTGCGGCATAGTTCCCGCACCGCCGACTTTAAAACCGCCTACATCGTCTTCATCGTCATCCAAGTCGATTTCATCTATTTCATCATCGCCGAAAATCGCCTTATAACTTTCTTCAAAATCTTCCTCAGAAAGCCCCATTTGTTTAATATATTCGCTGACCTGAGGAACACCGAGTTCCTTGGCGCAAACAAGGCAAAGCCCCTCATTGCGCTTTTCATCGCCCTGCATTGTGGTTATGAACACCACAGCCATCCGCTTTCTGCATTTTGTGCAAACCATAATCTGTCCTTCTTTCCGAAATTAATCAAAACTGAATAAAATCAAAGTTATAAATGTGTTTGAAAAGCAAGCTTTCTTCTATCGTCATCGTATTGATAAAAATAATCGAGTTTCCGGTTAATGTAATTAATATGCTGATTCCTATGCAAATAATAAACACAACGATTGCCGCCTGCAATACGCCGATAACGATTCCGAGCAGAGAATTCACCGTGCCGACAATCGGTATACGATTAACAATCGATAACGAACGTGTTAAAATTGAAAGAGCTACACATATTATAGCAAATAAAATAAAAAAAATCAAGGTGCGCAGCGGAAGCATAATAACGGGCGTTATTAAATTATCCAGAATTGCTGTGTTTATGCCGCTCCCGCCGGACTGAATCATGGTAACAATTACCTCTGATACAGCACTGTTCACGCCGTTATTAAAATTATTCGAGAGCTGGGGAAGCAAATTCCCGACCGTTTGCGCCGCTTCGCCGATAACTTCAAATTCAATATTGCTCTGAAGCGTGTTGGTCAGTGCTTTTGCTAAAATCAAGTCTTCAAGATTGTTTTTCGCAAGCTCAGAGGAAGTAATGACAATTTTACCGCCGTTGACCGCGGAAAGCTCTCCTGCTAACTCCTGTCCTATACCGAGAAAATGCAAATCAAGCTTATCAAGCCCTGTGCCGCTCAAATCCATTTCACTTAAATCCATTTCAATATTCCCGATGGAATCGCGGGTAATATTTATTTCGGATACCGGTTCGCCTTTGAGCAGGATTTTGGAAGTATCTACCTCTGACAGCTTTGAAAGCGTTTCACTGCCCGATAATTCTTCTATATGCTTATCTATGTAATCCGAAACCCGCTCCTTGATGAACCCGTTATAAATTGCCGCCGCCATTATACCGCTCAGGAATAAGCCCGCTGTAAAAGCGACAAGTACGGCGATAAGCCCGAACAGTGACGAAATAAAGCCTTTTTTATAACATTTAAACGTAATTCCTAAAAATACCGCTATAATCAAAATATCATAAAACCAATAAAATTGTGTTCCCATTATTTTCTTTTAAATCCTCTCTTTAGAACGTGTATTCAATAACGCTCAACGTTCTTAATTTACCGCAATTTGTTCAATCGCTTCATATCCGAGCAAAAGCGCGTTTTTATTCAATATGATAAAGTCCCTGTACTCGTCTTCTATTGCGGTTGCGTTTGTTTCCTGCAAAAATTTATCATGCCTGATAATCGCGCTTCCGCTTAAAGTATACACTATTTCGCCGGAAATTTCAACTTTTTTTACTTCAAACGGAATCATTTTTGATGAAATTAAATTGCATTGCTCGTCTAAAGTCACGTACAAAGCCCTTTTAGTTATATAATCGTTTAAAATAATTAAATTAAAATCCGCAGAAAAAACAGGCGGTTTTAAAAGATTCCCGTCATTGAACTGATAACTTCCGGCGATTTCTCCGTCAGATGAGTTTAATGAAATTATCATATTATCGGCTAAAATATTGATATAATTCTTATTTTCATATACATTTAAAGCCAACGCGTCAGCCGGAAGCGTTTGCTCCCATACAATATCGTCGGTAGCGGTATCGGTGCGCAAACGGTAAGCTTTACTGATGATTTCGCCGTTTCGGGCAGAAACAGTTACTACAATAATTTCATTGCTTTTTGAAGTAAAGGTAACGGCGTTGACTTCTTCGTCTATGAAACGCTTGGTATACCGCCACTTTCCGTCGTCGTCATAAATATGCAGAATATTTGAAAAAGCGGTTGATGAGGTTACGACAGCCGCCATATCGTTATTGCCCAGCTCTGCCAATACAATTTTTTCATCGAGCTTTATTTCATAAATCCTGCTGTTTCTGTTAAAAAGCGAAAATTCATATGAATTAAAATTATAAAGCAGGATTCGTTTGTTTGTTACGCGTTGAACGGGGTTGGCGTAATTATGCCTGAACGCTAAAAGCTGCCCGCCTTTGTCAGTATATGTATTTAAATAGGTATCGTTTAGTAAAAGAAAGTTTTGACCGAAACGGTTTAAGGAAAAACTCGCACTGCCGGAAACCGCAATCGGAAAGCCTTCTTCGCTTTCGCTTTTGTTAAAATATCTTGCAATATCGCGGAACGGCTCAAACACGGCAGTACCGTTTGTCCAGATAAAAAATATGATGAAAATAACCATAAATACCGCAATAAATTTATATATTCTGCTTTTCCGTTTGCTTTTCTTGCGGTAAGCAAGGATGTCATTTGGGTTTCGGGGCATTTATTTCAGTCCTTTCTTGATGTGGGAAATGTTTATAACGCGAAGCTTCGCTTCGCTACGGGAAACTGTACTTTTTTTTTGCACAAAAAAAACCAAAAAAACGCGCCCGCGGCGGGGGACCGCCCCCTTTAAAAAAAAATTGTTTGTTTTTAAAATATTTTTTATTAACTTT
>WRJM01000092.1 GCA_009782265.1 Oscillospiraceae bacterium
CGCGGAAACCCCTCTGGAAGTACTGCGCCGCGCCTACGAGTATCCGCTGGCGCAAGTTTACCCCCAAACCTCAACCGGGGCCACCGTTGCAGAGCCCCCCGACGAGCAGGCATTTGCGGAAAGCTTTTCTCCAAAAAGCCTCACACAAAGTAGCAAAGGCGCGGCGTTTTTAAACCACGCCCAAAATTCTGCGTCTCTGCGCCTGCCTTCGGTTCATAGCCGCGTGAGCAAATCCGAATCAAAGCCATTAGTGGTTCTACCGGTTTTTCCCGGCACCAACTGTGAATGGGAAATGGAAAAAGCTTTTAGAATAGCGGGCGCCAAAACCCGCCTTGTGGTCTTCAGAAACCGCACCGGCGAAGACATTGCCAATTCCCTTAAGGAGTTGGCCTCTGCTTTTGAGACAGCGCAAATAATCGCCTTTTCAGGAGGAACAGACGCCGGGGACGAACCCGACGGCTCGGGCAAGTTTATCGCCACTATGTTCAGAAATCCCATATTGTCCGAGGCCGTCGATGAACTGCTTAATAACCGCGACGGGCTTATTTTGGGCATATGTAACGGATTCCAGGCGCTTGTTAAGCTGGGGCTTGTCCCTTACGGCCGGATAATTGACTGCACGCAAGATAGCCCGACGCTGACATACAATACCACCGGACGGCATCAATCGCTGATGGTCCGTACGCGTGTGGCCTCCGTGAAATCCCCGTGGCTTGCCTTATGCTCCGCGGGAGAAGTTTACGTTGCGCCGTTTTCAAACGGAGAAGGCAGATTTTATGCTGATGAAGCGGTTATGCAAGGATTAATCGCAAACGGGCAAATCGCCGCGCAGTATGTTGATTTAAACAATGAACCGAGCATGGAAACGAAGTTCAATCCCGCCGGTTCGTTATACGCAGTTGAAAGCGTATGTTCTCCGGACGGCAGAATTATCGGTAAAATGGCGCATACCGAGCGCGTTTGTGCGGATTTAGCCAAAAACATACCGGGCAATAAAGAAATGCCACTGTTTAAAGCGGGTGTAATGTATTTTAAATAAGGAGGATTGAGTGATGAAAAGAATTATAATTGCTGTTTCTGTTTTAGCGGTTTTTATAATCGGGGTTATCGGTTTAAACGCTGATAAGGACAGAATGTTGCAAAAAGCGGAAGCCGCTGAAGCTTTAAGCCCTGCGGTTGATTCCGAAATACCGGAAGTACCGGAGCAATCTGCTGTTGCTACTGAAGAAGATTCGGAAATGCAGGAGCTTTTAATTAAATTTTCTCATAAGGAAACTTTTTATGATGAAAATATCAGTATTGAGATTTCGTGCAGTGACCCTGACGCAAAAATTTATTATACCGTGAACGGAGCGCGCCCCGATAAATCATCGCGGCTTTTTAAAGAAAATATCAGTTTAAAAGCGTCTTCTACTGAAAAGATTCTTACCATAAAAGCAATTGCCGTTAAGGGCGATGAGGCTTCGCAGATTTTCACGAAGAGTTATCTTGTGGGAAGCGATATATTCAGCAGATTTACGCCGGAAACCTATGTTTTTATTTTATCAGCAGACCCTTATGACCTTTATGATTTTTATTACGGCATAGCGGTAGAAGGAAATTTGCGGGACGAATACATCAAGGAAACAAAGGATTATTATCCCAATCCGCCCGCGCCTGCGAATTATAACATCAGAGGGCTGGAAAGCGAACGTGATTTCTATGTTGAAGCGTATGATTATTTGGGAAATAAACTGATTGAGCAAGCGGCGGCGGGACGTGTTGCGGGCGGGTGGTCGCGTGCGACTGACCAGAAGTCATGGCGGCTGATTGCGCGGGGAGCAACCTACGGAGAGGGTAAATTCAGGTATCCTTTCTTTGAAAACGCAGTTAATTATGACGGGCAAATCATTACGAAGTTTGACCGCATTACGCTTCGTAACAACGGCAACGACCGCACCGAAGCCGTGCTCCGCGACGAGCTTTCTGCGGAGCTTTCAAGACAAGCAGGTTTTCCGGACACGCAAGGATACGCGCCGGCGGCAGTGTTCCTGAACAGCCAGTATTACGGGTTTTCGTGGCTGAAAGAATCGTACTGCAGCGGTTATCTTGAACAAATGTACGGCGGTAAAAAGGAGAATTACCAAACTGTTAAAAACGACGAAAAAGGTACGTTTAACGGTGAAATCGGCGGTGAAGTATTTGCACATAACGACTGGTTTTATATTTATAATCTTGCGGACAACGCGGCTTCCGGCGGCGAGGATTCGTCGGACAGCTTTAAAAATGATAAAATCTTCGACGAATTCTGCTCGCTTGTGGATATAGATAATCTCATCATGTATTATGCAATTCAGGTTTTTATCAGCAACAACGATTGGCCGAATAATAATTTAAAAGTATATAAATACTACGCCGATGAAGATGAAGTGATTATAAACCCGCATAACGACGGAAAATGGCGGTTTTTGATGTACGATGCTGAGTTTGGCTGGGGGCTTTACGGTCACGGGTATAACGCGAACACGCTCGGCGATATTTTAAAAAGCAGCAGCGGCGGTCGGCAGGGCGGGGTTTCGGTAATTCTGCAGGCGGTGCTTCAGCGCGATGATATGAAAGAAAAATTCGCTAATACAATGTGCGATTTGATGAGCGGTGCTTTTTCCGTTGATAACGCGGTCAGCGTTCTCGAAAAGCTATCCGAAGCAAGCGAGCCGGAATTGCTTCACGCCATGAAGAATTATGTTATCTGGTATTTTGATTACATTGGAAAAAGAGAGCAGGTATGGGCTTTTGCAATGAAGCGCGGGGAAGTTGTATACGAGAATATGAGCAGTGTTTTTAAAATAGCGAAAGAAAACTACAGTGTTTCCTTAACCGGCGCGGAAAATGCGGAAACGTGGCTTAACACACGGAAAGTTTCCGGCGGCGAAATGATTGAAACCGAATATTTTGCTTGTTACGGAACGAATATAAAAGCAGAGCTTTATCCGGGTTATGAATTTTATTTGTGGGAAATCAACGGAGAACCGTATTATGAAAATGAAATGAGAATCGATGCGTCTTTTGCTGATAAAGACGGGAAAGTGAATATAAAACTTCACACGATGAAAAAAATAGACGGTCAGCCGTTATTGATAAACACGGTTTCAACGGAAAAAAATGCAGGTTGGATTGAGTTGTACAATCCTAATCTTGTAACCATTACTACAAAGATTTACTATCTTTCCGATAATTCCGAAGATTTAACAAAATGGAAAATGCCGGTTATAAACGTACAGCCGCAGGAATCGAGTATTATTGTGGCAAAAAATAATAAATCGCAGGATTCGCTGATGAAACCGCAGATGAATTTCAGCTTGAAAGCGGGAGAAACGCTGTATCTTTCCGATATTAACGGGGAAATTATTGCCGCTGTGCAAATACCGGAAATGGGTGATAATGAGGTTTTAGTAAGACAGCAGAACGGGATGTACAGTGTGGAAAGGGCGGGGTAGTTCGCAAACACGTATATATAGTCCTTAAACTATAAAACTGCCACGCAGTTTTATAGTTTAAGGGGTTTCCGCAGTCTGCGGATTATAGTTATAATATTAAACGGCTTGCGTTTTTTAACCGCAAGCCGTTTTAATTTCCATTCAAAAACTGATTTCCCCGTAATGAATCAAAGCGTTCGCATTTTCTTCATACATTTTCTTCGCTTCATAAAAGTCATTTTTGAGTTTTTCAATTTCCCCCGAAAGCCCGTCCAAATCTTCGCCCGCCTTTACGCTTGTACTGATTTTTAAAGACTGGTTAAAAACAGTTGTAACCGATAAATTCCCCGCCGTACCTTTAATTTTATGCAGGGCAAGACGCAGTTCTTCCCTGTCTTTTTTTTCAAAAGCTTCTGCCACGGGTGTGAAATTTTCGTCACGGAAAAAAGAATCAAGCCACCCTTTGTACAGTTCTTTGCGCCCGAGAACCCTTGACAGTGCCTCGTCCATGTTAATTATATTTGTATCCCAAGCCATAAAAACATCTCCTTCATAAATCCTGAATAAAGCAGGATTGAAATAAATATAATCAATTAGCGTTAGATAATAGTAATTGCTTCTTTTTATATCATAACATAAGGGAAAAAGAAATATGTTTCTAAAGTATTAACAATTTATTAATATTATATTAATAAAATATTAACAATAGAAAAATTAAGAAAAGAGCAATTGTTATGATGAAATGGGTTTTCGCGGGATTAATTTTACTTTCGCTTGTTTTCGGGGTTATAAACGGCGATGTTGCGTCCGTGTCGGACGCCGCGTTGTCGGAATGTGCTAACGCCGTAATGCTTGCGCTGACGCTTTGCGGAGTGATTTGCCTTTGGAGCGGAATCATGCGTGTAGCACAGGTTTCCGGGTTGGTGGATAAAATCGCAATTGCTTTTAAACCGGTTTTACTGCTTATATTCAAAGGATTAAACCCGAAAGGAAAAGCTTTAGGGTACATTGTTCTCAATATAACTGCGAATCTTTTAGGGCTTGGGAATGCTTCAACCCCTTTCGGGATTGCGGCAATGCGAGAGCTTGAAGCAGAGGAGGGCGGCGGTGAATATGCGACAAACAATATGGTTCTGTTTGTGGTTTTGAATACGGCGAGACCGCCACCATTGTTGGAGCAACTTTCGTCGGTATTTCACCGACAGCGTTGCTTTTGATTCCGGCGAACAAATCGCTGACAGGTATCTATTCGCCGTACATAAAAATATGGAAGCTCTCTCCGTCCCAGACGATTTCTTTGACTAAAAGCTTTATAATCGTCCGCTTCTCGTGAAGGGTTAAATCCCGAAAATTATTTCTCAAGTCCGTAAGCGCTTCTGTAATCAGTTCGATTTGCAGTTCCTGAAACTCAAAGGTGTTGATTCCTTTTTCTATTTTCCTTCTTTCGGCTTCAAGGGGTTTAAGCTCGTCGTCTATTCTGACAGTTTCCGCATTGATGTTTTTAACAAGTTCCGCGTTTACGCCCATTTTCAAAGCGTCTAATAAATTCTTCTTTTCGGTTATGCGTTTATTAATTTCCTTTTCAATCGCTTCAAGCGGATTTTCGCGTTTTTTTTCAGATACTTCTTTTTTCAGCTTGTCCAAGTATTTATAAATTTCCGAGCTTTGGTTAAGCTCCTGCGTGAGATATTCGCATATAAGAATATCGGCTTCCTGACCGCCTATATTCTCACTGCCGCATAATTTTTTACTGCCGCGGATTTTATTGCTGCATACATAGTCGAATAAGTTGGGATTATTTTTTTTGTAGCGATTTTTGGCGAATATTCTCGCACCGCATTTTTCACACTTAATCATTCCCGAAAGCAGGGCGTAATCGTTATGTACGACTACCGGCGCGTTATTGCTTGATTGGCTTGTCCGGCGGTTATCTGTCTTATTGCTTTCAAGGATTTTCTGTACTGAAACCCAGTCTTCACCCGATATAATGCCTTTATGTTTCCCGACGGCGATAATCCATTTATCGACTGTGTTGCGGGGGATATTTTTTTTGTGGTGGTCGCGCTTATTATACGCAAGAAGTCCAAATTCGCCCGTGCAGTCCTTTTCTTCAAAGCATACGTCGGATTCCTGCTCGGTGAAATATAAAAGCGCGTGTTCATCGGCGGCGCAGTAAACGGGATTTTGCAGGATTTCCTTAATTCCGATAAGCGAGAACATATTTCCTTTGCGGGATTTTATACCGCGGCTGATTAAATGCTTGCTTACCCCGCTTAGACTTTTAAGTTCAAGGAATTTTTCAAAAATAATTCTGACAATGCCTGTTTCCTCCGGATTGGGTTTAAGCCTGCAAGCAGTTTTAACCTTATCGTCCACCGTAACCTTTTCGAGCTTTTCGGATTCAAAGCCTAAAGGCGGTGTTCCGCCGAGCCATTGACCCTTACGCGCAAGAGCGTGCATATTATCGCGGACGCGCTCGGCAATGGTTTCTCGCTCTAACTGCGCGAACACGGAAGCTATATTCATCATTGCGCGCCCCATGGGCGAAGAAGTGTCAAAATTCTCATTAACGCTGATGAATATGACATTAAGGCTGTTTAACTCTTCAATCAGGTTTGCAAAATCGCCCACATTACGGCTTAATCTGTCAAGACGATAACAAACCACACCGCTAATTTTTCCGCTTTTGATTGCCGCGAGCATTTTTTGGAATTCGGGGCGTTCGGTGTTTTTTGCCGAGTACCCTTCATCGGAAAAAACAATTATATCATCGCCGCAAGTATCGGGAAATTGCATAAGTATTCTCTTTTTACATTCGAGGATTTGATTATCAATAGAGTCGCCTTTTGCGGAATAAACCGATTTCCGGCTGTAGACTGCAAATTTCAACTTATCACTTTTATTCAAAAAACTCCCCTCTCTCAAAATCGAATTGGCTTTATCTGACTGATGAACAGTTTAATTTTCCTCCGGTTCGGGTAACAGGTCATTATTTTCTTCTTCCGGCAGAAGCGCGTATTCCTCATCTTCGCATTTTACATCAAAAGGCGGTTCGCTTTCGTTTGTTTCTTCAAACGTTAAATCGAACAGGAACACTCCGAAATCGCCGAAATCACCCGAAGCGGAAAAACCGGAAAAACCTGCAGGGTCGTGAAGCACGGGAAGCATTAAAACATCGTCCCAGTACCAAACATCATCAAAATCGAAGAAAACAACATCTTCCCACCAGCTTTTGGTGTTATACTGCGCGGCGGTAATATCTGCACCGTCTTTACCGTCATGCGTAGTTTCGTCTACAGCCCACCCACCTATTATATTTATAGAACTACTCGCATAATTACCGTTGATTGTACTAAATGGAAAATAAGTTCCAATTATACGTCCGCTCGAATAAAAAGGCACTACTGTTTTTGTTATAGATGAATTTAACGCTACGCAATTAATAACTGTTCCTCCAGAATCAAAATCCACCACGCCACCAACAGATTCTCCCAAAATATAACCTGTAGAATAACAATTTTTAATACTACCAAAATTACTACCCGCTATCCCACCTATTCTTTCTAAACCGGAAACACTACCTGTTGAATAGCAATTTTCGATTGTTCCGAAATTATCACCCACCACTCCGCCAGCAGTG
>WRJM01000093.1 GCA_009782265.1 Oscillospiraceae bacterium
TTATTGATTTGCCTAAACTCATTCGTGACGCTTTTTGCAATAACACCAAGATTGGCTTCAAGTTCTTCCTTAGTCATGCCGATGCCGTTATCGGTAATGGTGAGGGTTTTCGCTTCGCTGTCGGGTGTAATAAAAATTTCAAAATCACCTCTTGACAAACCGATATTTTCGGTCAGCGACTTGAAGTACAGCTTGTCCATGGCGTCGCTGGCATTGGAAATCAGTTCGCGCAGGAAAATCTCCTTATGGGTGTAGATGGAGTTAATCATCAGCTCTAAAAGCCTTTTTGACTCCGCTTTGAATTGTTTCTTTGCAGGCATTTTTGTCGTCCCTTCCCGGCGTGCCGCCGGACGCAATTCCGCCTTACCGGCGGTTGTTGATAGATTCTACAATGTAATCATATGCGTCAGAGCACCCTTAAATATTTATAGTTAGCACTCACACTAAAAGAGTGCTAACTATATTATATCATCAATTTTTTATTTGTCAAGCCTTAATCAAGATTTGCTTTCACAACAATCCAATCAATAATAATTTCCTGCGTAGGTCTGCTGATTTCATTAGCCCCGTTGTCAACCACTTCAACGGCGGAAATTTTATCAATAACGTCAAAACCGCTGATTGTATACCCGAAAACCGTATACCCGTCGTCTAACTGCGGCGCACCGCCGGTTTCGGCGTATTTCGCATAAATTTCCGGCGGCATGTTTTCAATTTTTTCAAGCGTTTTTAAAATTTCTTCGATTGTATCATTTATACTGCCGCGTGTGTATGCAACGGCTTCTTGTCCGTATTGCTCTAAATACTCCTCTTCGTTTTCAATTAAATTTTCAAGCTCCCACTGATAATATTCCAAAGCTGAAACAGATTTATTTTTATACGATTCAACCGCGTTCTTATCTTTATTGTTGACAATATAAAAGGAATCGCTGCCCTCTCCCAATCCGTTCGCCGCAAGGCAGAACGCCCCGTAATAATGCCTTGCGTCGGGGTGGGCTTCGGTTTTGATTCCCTGAACGCTCGGGTCGCTGGCGCCGGTTCCGCTAAAAGAACCGCCTTGAATCATAAAATCGGATATAATGCGGTGGAAGTTCCTGCCCGTGTAAAAACCGCTCCGCACGTTTTCAATAAAACGCTCGACGGTTTTAGGCGCGTATTCGGGGTGAAGTTCAACCGTGATTTCGCCGAAATCTTTAACACTGATAATTGCATATTTTACGTCACCCTCGTCGCTTACCGGGATTTTTTTTGCGTTATTTTTATCCTTTTCCGAACTGCAAGCGGCAGAAAAAGTGAGGATAAAAGCAAGCAGTAATATTGCTGTTACGATTTTTTTCATGTTTTTTATATTGCTCCTTTAATTTTATAATATAAAGTTATTATTTAATGATGAAACAGCCGAATCCCCGTAAACGCCATCGCCATATTATACTTATCGCAAACTTCAATAACATTGTCGTCACGCACCGACCCGCCCGGCTGTGCAATATATCTTACGCCGCTTTTTCGCGCCCGCTCGATATTGTCCCCGAACGGGAAAAACGCGTCCGAACCAAGTGCAATTCCCTGCATGGTATCAAGCCATGCGCGCTTTTCTTCCTGTGTGAAAATTTCGGGCTTTGTTTTAAATAATCTCTGCCAAACGCCGTCCGCAAGCACATCTTCGTATTCTTCCCCGATATAAACGTCAATGGCGTTGTCCTTATCGGCGGGTTTAAGCCCGTCAATAAACGGCAAAGCAAGCACCTTTTCATGCTGTCTTAAATACCAAATATCCGCCTTATTCCCTGCAAGCCGCGTGCAGTGAATCCGCGACTGCTGACCCGCGCCGATGCCGATTGCTTGTCCGTTAAAGGCATACGCCACCGAATTGCTTTGGGTATATTTAAGTGTTATTAAAGCAATAATTAAATCCGTTTTCGCGCTGTCTGGGATTTCCTTGTTTTGCGTAACTATATTTTGTAAGAGCGAATTGTCTATTTTTAATTCATTGCGTCCCTGCTCAAATGTGATGCCGTAAATACTGCGCCTTTCCACCGGCGTACCGCCGGCGGTATTATTCGGTGAATACTCCGAATTTATCTTGATAATACTATAATTCCCGCCGCGTTTAGCTTTTAAAATTGCAAGGGCTTCCGGTTCATAATCCGGCGCGATAATCCCGTCACTGACTAAACCTGCAAGCATTTTCGCCGTCATTACGTCGCAGGTGTCGGAAAGCGCGCAGAAATCCCCGTAGCTTGACATTCTGTCCGCACCCCGCGCCCTTGCATATGCCGCCGCTATGGGTGTAAGCTCGTCAAATTCCTCAACATGATATATTTTTTTATACGTATCAGAAAGCGGCAGACCGATTGCCGCACCCGCAGGCGAAACGTGCTTAAATGAAGCCGCGGCGGGAATTCCCGTTGCTTCTTTTAATTCCTTAACCAACTGCCAGCCGTTCAGCGCGTCCATAAAGTTAATATACCCCGGCTTGCCGTTCAGTATTTCTATGGGTAAATTGCCGTTTTCGGCGAAAATACGCGAGGGCTTCTGGTTGGGGTTACAGCCGTATTTTAATTCAAGAGAAGTCATAAAAAGGCTCCTTTTTTACAATATTATATTTAATATTATACATTGAAAATAATATATTGTCAATGTTGATTTATTATAAAAACGAAAACGCTTGACAAATATGTTTTGTCTGTGTATAATTAAACTGTAGGAGAAGTATAAAGTATGACGTATGGCGATTTGAGAGGGGTTTTATACGATAATTATTGCAGGGTACATAACGATTGCAAACCGTATAGAATATGGTATAGCGAAAAAACTAAAAAATATTTTCCTGTTTCCTGCTACGATGATGAAATCTGTCCCAAGGAAATATTAGCCCGAATCCGACAAGATGCGGGAGTTTAAAAAGGAGGTACATATTATGGCAAAATATAAATATCCGGCGATTTTTACACTTAATGAACTCGGCGGATACTGTGTAAACTTCCCTGACATTCAAGGCGGATATGCAGACGGCAAGGATTTAACCGAAGCAAGAGAAAGAGCAAAAAGCGTATTAAGTCTTATGCTTTATACTTACGAAACAGAAGGAATAAAAATTTTGCCTCCTGCTAAGAAAAATGAAATTAAAGCACCTAAAGGAGCTATTGTTGAAATTATTTCATGCAATATTGATGATTACAGAGAAAGTTTTAACACAGGCAGGGCGAAAGCGGTCGCGAAAGAAGCGGCTGAGGAGCGTATAACAAAACATTTTAAAAGAAATACATATCGAGTTGTTAAAAGCAAACAGATTAGCTCAGCCAAATTCAAGTCGTTCAAGTCCGGCGCTAAAAATAAACGCCAAGCACAGCGTTAAATAATTAAGCCGCGATAAAAGTCGCGGCTTTTACTTTAGTCAAATATTGTTACCCAAATATATCATCAACCGGTGCTGCGGGTGCTTCGCTCTGCGGCGGAAAAGGTGCGGGTTCACCTCTTTTTTCGCCGAAAACCGTCACATCAAACAACGCTTCCTCAATATCCATGATTAAATTATAATACTGGATTTTTTTAATCCAGCGGTTCGGAATCGCGCCGACACCTCTGTATGCTCCGAAAATCCCGCCGCATAACGCCGCGCAGACGTCGCTTTCCCCGTCATGGTTGGAAGCAAGGCGGATAGCGTTCCCGAAGTCCTCCGCGTGCAGTAACGCGCAGAAAATCGCAATTGCAAGCGCTTCGTCCGCAGTTTTGCCGTCGCCGATTTTAGCAAGAACCTCACGCGGAGAAATTGACTGGTCTTTTACGAAATCCAATGCGGTGTCAATGGTTAATAAAACCGGTTCATGCCCCTCATATTCCCGCAGAATCCGCATGGCTTTATTCACAGCGTTTTCTAAATTTTCGCCGCAAATCAACTCCGCAATCATCGCGGCATAACACCCGGCGGAAAGATACCCGACAGGCGCGGTATGCGTAATCGCGGCGAAATCCGCGCCCGCTCTGAACGCGATTTCCGAGTCATAATTAAAATACAGCCCCGCGGGAAGCACCCGCTTTAAGCCGCCGTTATCAGCGTTGTCGTTGATTCTGTTAATCAGCCTGCCGTATTTGTTGTCCCGTGCGCTGAGCAGGGCTTCTACGCTGACATCATCGGTATTGCGTTTTTTATATAACCCCTTGGCTTTCAGCAAGCGGCACTGACGGCGGTTCTGCTCCTTGTCGAAAAGCCACGCGTATTCTCTGCCCGCAACGGTTTTAGTCTGCGTGTAAAGCCAGAACTGATAAGCGTAAAACACATAGCTGGTGTAATTGATTTCACCGCCTTTGGCTTCTCTGTCCGCCCAGGTAATCCCATCCGCCGTGAAAAGCATCATCTGCGTTGCGTCAGTGAACAGCGCGGTTTCGGTCTGCTTGCTTACCGCAAGCTCTAAACAGCCGTGCTTCTCGAACTTCCGGCACATTGCCGTAAATTCCATATCCCGAATGGGATACCCGAAAGCGTCTCCGACCGCGAAACCGAGAAACGCACCCTCAAACCGTTCTCTTGCCGTAATTTCTCTTGCTTTAATTGCCATAAGTTTTTGTCCCTTTTATTTGTGATATTTTTGATTGTTTTGTATGGAAAAAGCCCTGTAAAGCTGTTCTAACAGCATAATCCGCGCCAATCTGTGCGGAAAGGTCATGTCCGAAAGCGAAAGCCGCAAATCCGCGTGCTTCTTTATGCCGGCGGAAAGCCCTTCGGAACCGCCGATAATAAAGCAGATTTCACTTTTTTCATTTGCGATTTTTTCAAGCGTTTTCGCAAACTCCTCACTGCTCAGCTTTTCCCCTTCCGCGCATAATATTATCCGGAACGACTTTCCGTAAGGCGGCGATTTTGAATCAATCAATTCGGCTTCCTTAGCAAGACAAGCTGTTATTTCCGCCTGAGAGGGGTTTTTGCTTACTTTTACAGGGGTTAATTCCGTAACAGTAAGCTTACAAAACGCCGAAAGCCTTTTTTCATACTCCGCGCTTGCCTTTTTAAAATAATCCTCTTTCAGCTTCCCGAGCGTAATCATGTTAATATTCATCGTCTTATATTCCTGTTTTTAATCCTTTTTTTATATCTTTGCTCATTGATAATGCGAAGTACTGCGACAAAGATAATCAATGCCGCCAAAACTGCTACGAGTGCTTTAAACCAAACGGTATCAAAAATACCGAACAAGGTGTCCTTTATGTCTTCCACGGTTGACTTGCTTATATCCCGCGCCGCAACAAGGTCAATCACGGCAAGGGTTTCTCCCGCAAGCTTTAATTCTACATAACCGAGAACCTCACCCTTTGTCACCGGTGCTTCTATTTCCGGTGCGGTCAGCGTCGGAACGCGCAGAATCGCGGTGTTGTCAACGTTTTTAGGGAGTAGTGTACTGTAGTCCTGCGCAGGCTTCAGCTGTACGCGGTCAGCGTCAAAGCCGTTTTTAACCGGGATTTGCGAAACAATGTCGTCCTCCGAAAGCACCATACGGTACTCAATGGTTGCAAAAGCCCAGCGGTACAGCGCGTTATGGTCATTATAAGCATAATACGCCCTTTGCTTTGCGCCGGAAGCATATGTGCCGGGGATATAAAAGGGCGCGCCCAATGATACAATCAGATAGGTGTAACTGCCCATTGTCGCGGTGGAAACTAACGAAAAATTCCCCTCTGTCCTTTCGCCTGTTTCAACATTGTAGAATTCATCAATACTGCCGGTTTTAATCCCTCTTGCAAATTCATAATAATGCGTGTTTTCGGCTTCATTACGCAGAAGCCAGTTGGTGTTCCGAATAGGAATCCCGTTCGGATTCCTGCTGTTTGAGGGAAGCTCATAACGCGGGGTATTGGCGATTTCTAAAAATTGCGGGTAGTTTTCGAGCGCGTGTTTGGTAATCAGGAATAAATCGTAAGCACAGGTGTAATTATCTTTTTGATGAAGCCCGTGCGGATTGCTGAAGTTGGTGTTGTAACAGCCGAGCGAACGCGCTTTTTTGTTCATCATCTCCACAAAACCTGAAATACTTTCATCTCCGCCTACATTATGCGCTAAAATATTCGCCGCGTCGCACGCCGAATAAATCAAAAGCGCGTAAAGGCAGTCAAGGTAGGTGATATTCTCTTGCCCAACTGCGAAATCGGCGGCTTGCGCCCCTGTGAAGTTGGGGTTTTCGCCGAAACCGTAGTTCATGGCGTTGGTAACTCTGACGAAAGCGTTCAGGTTTTCGACGTTTTCAAGCACAACCAGCGCGGTCATAATTTTTGTGGTTGAGGCGGGGTGGATTTGTTCAAACTCGTTTTTCCTGAAAACCGACAAATCCGTATCAAGGTTGACCATAAAGACTGCTTCGGAATAAATATCAAAATCCGGAGAAAAAGCAGACACCTTGTAAACGCCGATAAAATCAGCGTTTATGGCAAATATGAATAGAACGGCGAAAAAAAGAATAAATTTTTTTGCGTTTCGCATATAGACAAATTCCTCCGTTTTAGGTATAATAGAGAATATGGAAAATAAAGACAAGCGTATTTTCTTTATTTTACCACAAAACTTTTGTAATTAAAAGTCTTTTTTTGAAATTGTAACCAAATTTTCATATTTTCTTTCCGGATTCTTTCTGTTTTCCGGAATTAAAGGGTTTTTATATAATGCGGTGTTGCCCGCCGCCTGCGAGCGGGAAAAGCGGGACTTCGTCCCGCAAACGGGGGACTGTACTTTTTGTTCGCACAAAAAGTACCAAAAATGCGCGCCTGCGGCGGGCTACGGCCTCTTACCAGGGAGATTGCTTAC
>WRJM01000094.1 GCA_009782265.1 Oscillospiraceae bacterium
TCAACGCGCCTGACTAAATCCGCGCCCGCTAAGATATTTGACCACTGGTCGTCCCCGCCCATTTCAAGCTTTACGCCCTTGTTTATGTATAAATGCAGAAAATCATAACTCTGCAGAAGCATGTAGTTAAATTCAAGGAAAGATAAACCTTTGCCTTCAAAACGTGACTTAAAACATTCCGCCGTCAGCATTTTATTAACTGAAAAATGCCGCCCGATACTTCCGAGAAAATCAAGGTATTTCACGTCCGCGAACCAGTCGCCGTTCATCACAATTTCGGCTTTTCCGTCCGTAAAATCAACGATTCTGCTCATTTGTTCGCGGAAGCGTTCGGCGTTATGCGCGATTTCTTCAGACGTAAGCATTTTACGCATATCGGTTTTACCGGTGGGGTCGCCGATAAGGGAGGTTGCTGTTCCGAGCAGGGCAATCGGATAATGCCCGGCGTTTTGAAAACGCCGCATTGTAATTAACTGCAAAAGCCCGCCGATATGCAGTGAATCGGCTGTCGCGTCAAAGCCGGTGTAAAATTTCACG
This sequence comes from Oscillospiraceae bacterium, assembly GCA_009782265.1. Classification (GTDB taxonomy): domain Bacteria; phylum Bacillota; class Clostridia; order Oscillospirales; family Ruminococcaceae; genus Ruminiclostridium_E. Next base: position 538 of record WRJM01000094.1, read on the forward strand.
CTTTCTGTATCTAAAAGCTCTTCGATTTCTTTTTCATGGCTGGTCTGCGCGATTAAATTGCGCGCTTTTAATTCCTGAAACAGGGTCATAATTTATTCTCCTAAAATGAATATTTCGCTAAAACCACCCCGCCTCTGCGGAGGCACCCCTCCTTGGAGGGGAATGGGGATTTTATATATTTAGTTTTATTCCCCTCCTTGGAGGGGTGGCATTGAATTCGTAAAGCGAATTCGGTGACGGGGTGGTTTCATCGCGGGCGAACACTGTTCGCTCCTACGTATCTATTTCCATAATCGGTTCCGTTATATCCATACCCGCCGGCACCATCGGCAGTACGTTCAAGTCGCGGTCAATGCGGCATTCAATTAATACCGGTTCTTTTTTTGACAATTCCAAAGCCTTTTTTAAAACAGGTTCAATATCTTCGGTTTTCTCAATAACAAAACCTTTTATGCTGAACGCTTCGGCAAGCTTCATATAATCTAAAGGTCTGTCAAGTGTGGTTTCCGAAAATCTCGCACCGTAGAACATTCTCTGCCACTGCCGCACCATGCCGAGCACCGAATTATTAATAACAAGCTGAATTACAGGAATTTGAAACTTGGATAAGGTCACAAGCTCGTTTAAATTCATACCGAAAGAGCCGTCACCCGCTATATTCACAACTGTTTTATCAGGCTTTCCCGTTTTCGCGCCGATTGCCGCGCCCAAGCCGAAGCCCATTGTCCCAAGTCCCCCGCTTGAAATAAAGGTTCTTGTTTCGCGGCTGTGGTAATACATCGCCGCCCACATTTGATTCTGCCCGACTTCGGTAGTAATAATTGCTTTTCCGTCCGTTAATTCATCAAGCTTTTCAATCACTTCCATGGGTGTAACAGGAAGCTTGTCCGTGCCTTTCTGCACGGCTTTCGCCGACAGGTAAAGCTTATTTGCTTTTTTTGTCCATTCTATATTATTTTTCTGCTTTATTTCTTTATTCAATGATGCTAAAACCTCTTTAATATCCCCTAAAACCTCCGTATGCGCGGGGATATTTTTATTATGCTCCGCACCGTCTATATCTATATGCAGGATTTTTGAATTGTTTGTAAAAGCCTCCCTGCTTCCCGTCACTCTGTCGGAAAAGCGCGTACCGAGCGCAATCAGCAAATCGCAGTTCTTGAAGGTTTCAGCGGCGGACTTTGTCCCGTGCATACCGAGCATACCGATATAACGCTTGTCCCGCTGGTTAAAGCAACCCTGCCCCATCAGCGAACAAGACACCGGCGCGTCGATTAACGCCGCAAATTCCGCTAATTCCTTTTCCGCGCCGGACGAAATCACGCCCCCGCCGCAATAAATAAACGGACGTTCGGATTGGTTGATTAAATCTGTTGCGGTTTGTAGGGGACGCCCTGCGTGGCGTCCCGTATGCCCTGCGTGGCGTCCCGAAGTGACATCAGGTTGCATTATATACGGGACGCCACACAGGGCGTCCCCTACAAAGGGGACGTATTCACATTCATGCGCGGTTATATCTTTGGGCACATCGATTAAAACAACGCCTTTGCGTCCGCTGTTCGCGATTTGAAAAGCCCTGCGGATAATATCTGCAAGGTCTTTTACGTCCCGCACAAGGAAATTGTGTTTGGTAACAGGCATGGTAATTCCCGTTATATCCACTTCCTGAAAGCTGTCAAGCCCGAGCAAATCAAGGCTGACGTTGCCTGTAATGGCAACCACAGGAACACTGTCCATATTCGCGGTAGCAAGCGCGGTGACTAAATTTGTCGCGCCCGGTCCGCTCGTAGCAATGACCACGCCGGTTCTGCCGGTAGCGCGTGCGTAACCGTCCGCGGCGTGTCCGGCGTGCTGTTCGTGAGACGCTAAAACATGCTTGATTTTATTTTTATATTGATAAAGACTGTCATAAATATTCAGCACAGCACCGCCCGGATAACCGAAAACGACTTCTGTTCCTTGCTCTATTAAACATTCGACAATAATATCAGAACCGCGCAAAACCATGTAAACTCAAATCCTTTCGGTTTATTAAAAATAAACCAATGGCATAAAACCACTGGTTTTCAAAAACCTTGTTACAATTATATCATATATAATTTTATTTTGTCAATAGTTTTTTACAGGTTTGTAGGGACGGGGCTTTTTTCCGCCCGCTAAAATCTCTAAACCTAATGGGGGGGGCAAGCCCCGTCCCTAACCTATTCCCTCTTAACCCCGATTACCCCGCCTGCCGAGCCGCAAAGAACCGTTGCCGTAAGCCTTGCAAGGAAAAATTCGCCGCTTAAATTCCCTGTGAACAAAGTAAAAGCGCAAAGCGCGGCAAACAAAAGCAGAGCGGCTTTCACCCCGTTGCCCAAGCCCCCTTGCCGCTTTAAACAGCCCGCAATAATCCCCGCTGTCAAACACCCGACCCCGAACGCAAAAAGCGCGAACGTGTCGCCAAGCTCTACAGGAAGCTGTAAAAGCCAAATCACGGCGGAAAAAAGCGGAAGCATTAACCCTCCCGCAAGCGCGCCCGCGCCCGCTGAAATCAAATGGATTTTCATTTCTTGTTTTCTGCCGCGCATAAAAAAGCCCCCTCATCGCATAAGCATGTGTTCTATACATGCTTATGCGAAAAAGGGACAGATATGCAAATATGTAGGGGCTACCCGATACCTCTTGCCGTCTTTCCCGCAAGCCGCATATCTTCGCCGCAGTTTCCGCAGCAAACGGATGAAGTATGATTGTCAAAACCGCATGAAATGCACCTTATCACCATCTTTTTTCTCGATTGTGCAACTGCGTAAACCTCATTGTACTCCTTTTTAACACTGACAATAATATAACGGAGTATGCTGATTAACAAGCTGATTGTAAATATAACGGTAAAAAACTGCAGCATGGGCAAAAACCAGTTCAGCTCCCACGCTTTATGAGAAACTTCGTTTTCAAGCACCGTACGCCTGCCGACTTCGCGCCAGTATTTCCCGAACGGTAAAACCAAAACAAGCATTGTTCCCGCATATAAAGCAATCCCGAGATTAATCAAAGCGGATATTCTTCTGAAAAGCACTGTATTGCTTGCGTTATACAAACGGGGGATTAAACCGGTTTTCCCGAGAACTGCCTCTTTATCCTTCCTGACGGAAAATTGATAATAAACAATCTTTCCGACCGAAGAAACAAGCTTCACTAAAATAATCACGCTGATAATTATCATAGTAACCAAAACAATTGTTTTTGCATTATGCTGCATGGTCAGCAGGTTGTATTCTTCTGCAATCGGTCTCAGCTCTTCCGTAAGCGGTCTTAACTGCGCGTTGATTACATTCAGTCTGTCCTGCGTCAGCGCGCTGAAATTTTCAACAATCTCTTTATCAAGAATCGCTTTCTCCGCCGATAACACATTGATTTCGGCTGTAAGCCTTGTAAAATCGGGTTTCAGTCTGCTTATATCGGGCGTAAGCTTTGAAATCGCGGCAGGAAGCCGTAAAACAAAAGTAACATTGATGATTGTATATACAAAAGCCGCTATAGAGCAAATAGCCGCCTTAATATCCGCAATAATCATATCTGTAACCATCCCTTTTTAAGAATATTTCGTGTTTTCCCGCCATAAACAGGACTATATAATTATTATACAAAAAAAGCGCGTTCATGTCTATTAGCAAAACTAACCATAAAATAACATAGGTTCTTATGTATTATACCCGTAAATTTTCAGCACCCTTGCTTTGCCGTACCCCAGCGCGCTTGCCGGAAAGTTCCTTATTTCTCTTGAATTTCCGGTCAAAAACAGCTCTTCTCCCTGCACAAACGTAATCAACGCCTGATAAACCACATTGTTTTCATCATCTGTAAACTGCACAATATCGCCTTTTTCTGCCATCTTCGGCAATGTAAACCCCGTAACTGCCCCGAAGCTTTCGCCGACATTCCCGTAAATATAATCGGTAAAAGCGGGATTTTCAACCCACGAGCTTGAAAATCCCTCCCGCTCATTCGTGTTATCGCGGAAAGCCCCGTAATACTTCCACAGGTACAGCCCCTGCGCATCCATGAGGATCCCCCCCGCGAAAAGGCACTGCGACGTAAAATTGACGCTGTTGTCCGTGAATTCAATATATTCAAGATTGCGGAAAGCGCGGTCAATATCCGTCCACAGCAAAGCATACTGAGCGGCGGTGTTGCGGTCATAAGGGTATTCATAATCCGGTTCGGACACAGCTAAACTTTCGCCGTCCGGAATCTCATAAGTAAAATGATTGTTTTCTGTACTTTCGGGACGAGTTACTGTATGTTTTGTAATCAACCAGGCATCGCGGTTCTGCTTTAAATCAAAAAAATGCCTGACCGCGGCTTCAGAGCTTACAAGCCCCGATTCCGCAGAACCCCTGAACACCGCCGCAAAGCTTTCTTCTAATACAATTTCAAGCGTATCATCGGCAATCACCGCGCTGATATACCGTATTCCGACGTCGCACCTTGAATAGCTTAACAGAAAATCCGGTATCTCCCGTTCCTGTATCAGAAACAGAAGAAAATCAATATCTTCGGTTACTGCTTTGCTTCGCGGGGAATACAGTTTTTCAAGCCTGTTTTTATGCGTACCGGAAAGACCAAGCTCCCCAAGACTGCCGTAATAAAGCCCGAAATAATCAAAAATAAGCTTTTCCGCCGCTTCATTAATCTCAAATTCACCGGCATAATTTACGGTAAAAATATTGACGTTTACCTCTCCCGTATAACCGGTCACTGTTTCGCTCCCGAAAAACACGCGGTCAAAAAGCCCGAAAAGCGAAAACGCGCCGGAAGAGAACACAAACCATACCGTCAGCGAAAGCAGAAACGCGGCGGCTGTAATTTTAAGCGCGGTGTTTACGGGTGATTTGCGCCGTCTTTGTTTAAACCGTTCCGGTTTCACGCCCATCCGTAATCGTCGTAGTCCTTCCATTTTTCACTGCAAACGCTTTGCTGACCTAACTTGAACAGCAGGAACACCGCCGCTGTTACAATCAGCAGTAACGCCGCCGAAACCGAAATAATCCAGCCTCTTTTGTCCATTTTGTAAACCTCCTTGTTTTGTAGGGAACGCATTTATGCGTTCCGAAATGATGTGAACGATAACGTTTAATCGCGGAACGGATAAATCCGTTCCCTACTATATATCGGGACGCCGTGGGCGTCGTCCCCTACGTGTGTTTCGCGTGATTTAACGGGACGATTGCCATCGTCCCCTACGTTTTATTTCGGGCGACCGCAAGGGTCGCCCCTACATGTTCAGGTATTCCTTATAAATCGCGGATTTTGACAAACCTGTTTGCTTTGCCGCTTCTCTTGCCGCGTCGGCGGGTTTTAAACCCTGTGCGATTAAATCTGCTGCGATTTGCGCCGCTTTTTCTATTGAAACCGCCGGTTTTTCTTCCGGAGAAAAACCTTTAATCACCAAAACAAATTCACCCTTAGGCTGAACCTGTTCGAAATAAGAAAGCATTTCCGACAGCTTCCCGCGGCGTACTTCTTCGTGAATTTTCGTCAGCTCGCGGCAAACCGCAATTTCTCTGTCCCCCAAAACCCTTAATAAATCCGCAAGCGTTTTCATTAGCTTATGCGGGGCTTCGTAAATTATTAATAAGCCGTCATAATCTTTCATTATATCAAGACGTTCTTTTCGCGGACGGGGATTCACGCTTAAAAAGCCTTCAAATGAGAACCGACTGCATTGAAACCCGCTCAGCGCAAGCGCGGCGGTAAGCGCGCTCGGACCGGGCACAACCTCAGTTTCAACTCCTTTTTCAATACATAAATCAATCAGCTCTGCGCCCGGGTCGCTGACGCAGGGCATACCGGCGTCGGTGATTAACGCACAGCTTTCGCCGCTTAAAACGCGGTTTGTTATCTCTTCGGACACTTCTCTGATGTTATGCTTGCGGCAGGATTGCATGGGCTTTTTAATTCCGAATTTGGTTAATAATTTCAGCGAAACGCGGGTATCCTCCGCCGCGATGAAATCAATGTTTTTTAAAGTTTCAAGGGCGCGGGGCGAAATATCCCCTAAATTTCCTATGGGCGTACCTACGATATAAAGAACACCGGATTTTATTTCCATATCTGACCTTATCTGACCTCTTAAATTTTTCTGTAGGGGAGCACACTGTGCGCCCGCAAAAAACAGCGAAAGCGCGGGTTACTGGCGCACAGTGTGCGCCCCTACAATAGTAATCCTTTCAGATAA
>WRJM01000095.1 GCA_009782265.1 Oscillospiraceae bacterium
CGCTTCGGCGAAAAAACTTTAGAACTTGTATTCAATAATCGAAATGTTCAGATTTTATGCGAATTTTGTACCAATTAAGGCAAATTTTCGCAGAAATAATTTTTTTATTTCAAGAAAATTTAACGAAAATGGGTGCAAAATGCGCTAAAATATGAGCGTTGAGCGTTATTGAATACACGTTCTTATATTTATATCCAATTAACTTTAAAAATCGTTTCGATTTTTAAAGTTAATTGGGGATTGCGCTGTTGCGACAACGCCCGCAGTCCGCAGACTGCGGAAACCCGTTTAATTTGAAAAGCAAACGGCTTTTCAAATTAAACGACTATATTTTATATTATACCATGTAAAAAGGTGAATTTCAAGATTAATTAAATGGTAAAATGATTGGAATTTAACTGCAAAACCGGCGGTCAAGCCGCCGGCGATTTTTGTAAATTTTTTACTTCACATTATCCAAAATTAACTTCGGAATCGCTTGCAGCGGTGCTTGCTTGATTACCGCGCCTATATTAAACGCCACCATCGGCATACCGTATACCACGCAGGTTTCCTTATCCTGCCCGATTGTGAACGCACCCGCCTGCTTCATTTTGAGCAAGCCCTTCGCGCCGTCCGCACCCATTCCCGTTAGAATTGCACCCACCGCGTTGTTCTTCGCCACGTCCGCAACGCTGTCAAACATTACGTCTACAGACGGGCAATGCCCTGAAACCTTATCACCGCGTTTGCTCGTTATGTAATACCCCTGTACATCCTTATGCAAACGCAGATGATATTCGCCCGCTCCTATGATAATTAAACCCGGTCTGACGCGGTCGCCGTCCGTAGCTTCCTTCACTTCCATGTTGCAGATTCTGTTCAGCCTGTCTGCGTACATTTTCGTGAACCCCGCCGGCATGTGCTGTACCACGATAATCCCCGGCGTCGTCTTCGGCAGGTTTTCAAGCACGCCCGCAAGCGCCTCTGTTCCTCCGGTGGAAGCCCCGAGCGCGATAACAGAATTACTGCTCGCCGCTCTTGCCGCTAAAACTTGTATCGGTGTTGTTTTTATTGCCGCCGCAGAAAAACTTCTGACTTTCGCATTGGAAGCGATTATGACTTTTTTCTTTAATTCTTTAACAAAGAAATCGGTTTCCTGCCGGGTCGGTTTTTTGATAAATTCAACCGCGCCCGCTGAAATCGCGTCGAACGCGCTCACAGGCGTTGACGTCACTACGATGGTCGGAATCGGGTGCTGAGGCAGAATTTGCTTTAAAAAATCAATGCCGTTCATTTTCGGCATTTCAACGTCAAGCGTGATTACATCAGGCTTTAGCTGAATAATTTTTTCTTTCGCTTCAAAAGCGTCTCCCGCTGTTGCGATAACCTCAATTTCATCAAAATTGTTTAAGGATTTAAAAAGCATGGTTCTGAAAATGATAGAGTCATCAACAATTAGCAATTTTATTTTCTTAACCATGTTCTCTCCTTTCTTTCTGCCGCTTTTGAATTATTTTTATTTCAGCTCTTCAGGCAAGGGTTTCCGGTAAATCGCGGGTTTAATATACTGATACTTTGTCGTGTCGCGGGTTATGCTTTCGGCATGACCGATGAATAAGTAACCCCCCGGTGCTAAAACATCATAAAGCCGCTTCACAACCGCTATTTTCGTGTCATTTTCAAAGTAAATCATTACGTTTCTGCAGAAGATAATATCATAAGGATAAGCTTTGTAAGGAATCGGCTCCATCAGGTTGAAGGTTTTATATGTAACTAACTTCGTAACCTCAGGGCTGACCTTGAAACATTCGTTGGGCTGTTTCGTGAAATATTTGCGTTTCCACGAGTCCGGAAGATTCTTCATGGAATCCTCATGATAAATCGCTTCCTTTGCCTTTGTCATTGCACGGTCCGAAATATCGGTCGCCAAATGTTCGATTCTCCATATCGCGGATTTCATGCCGAAGTATTCAAGAAGTGCCATTACATTGGTATAGGGTTCTTCGCCGCTGGAACACGCCGCGCTCCATACCGATATTTTATGGTCTTTTTTCGTTTTCTCGAAATACGGCAGAGCAACGTCCTTCATAAAGTCATAATGCTCCTGCTCTCTAAGGAAAAACGTATGGTTTGTCGTAAGCTTGTTGAGCAGGTTAATCATTTCCGTGCCGCTTCTGTCGGCAAAAATCATGTTCAAAAAGCTTGTAAAATCGGCAAAACCCCGCTGTTGCACTGTATTGCTCAGTCTTCCTTCAATCAAGGTGCGTTTCTGCGTTAAATTGATTCCGTATTTTTCGAGCATGAACTTCGTCAAACGTGTAAAATCCGCGTCGTTAATTCTAATCGACATATATAAAATCCGCCTTATTCAATATTTTGCATTTACATCATGCTAATCATCAAGTCATGGTCAAAAATAATCTTTTTGATGTCAAGAATCAATTTTATGCCGTCATTCATTTCAAGAATGTACTCAATGAACTTATTTTCGTTGACGTTGCTTAAATCCGGTGTTTTCGCAATATTCTTCTGCATGACCGAAAGCACCTCAAGCACTTCGTCAACAATCAGCCCGACCGAAATATCGTTGAGCGCCACGATGATTGTACAGGTTTTTTCGTTGTATTCAACCTCTTCCTTGCCGAAGCAGGAACGCATATTCACCACCGGAACAACCTTACTGCGGACATTGATAATGCCTTTGATAAAGTAAGGTACTTCCGCGCAGGGGACGCGTGTAATCTTCGGAACACCGATGATTTCCACAACATACGGGATTTCAATCCCGTAAACCTGGTCGCCGATTGCAAAGGTCAACGCCTTGGTGATTTCCTCTTCTTTTTCCACGCGGGTTGTTTTATCGGATTTTACGTTTTGTGCAAATAATGAACTTGTAGTTGCCACAATGTTTTCCTCCTTATTATTAATAAGATTCGATTAAATTAGCTACGTCTATAATCAGTGAAATGCTTCCGTCACCCATAATCGTACAGCCGGACAAGCCCGCGCCTTTTATATTGTATCTGCTGAGGTATGACGGGAACGGTTTTACAACCACCTGCTGTTCTCCGATAAGTCTGTCCGCGAACAGGCAGACGCATTTTCCGTCGGTTTCGACAAGCAGGAGTATGCCGTCCTCAAAGTCGGTGATTTCGCTCGGAATCACAAATTTTTCATGCAGACGCATAATCGGGTAACATTCGCCGCGAATCATTATCATTTCACCGCGTTGGGTGTCGTTGATGATTTCACTGTTCTGCACTTTAAAGCTTTGCCTAATCGTGGAAATCGGGATTGCAAATACAGTATCATGCACTTTAACTTCCATGCCCTGAATAATGGCAAGCGTCAGCGGAATCTTGATAATAAAGGTTGTTCCGAAGCCCGCTTTGCTTTCAACCGTCAGCGAACCGCCGCATTTTTCAATGTTATCGCGTACAACGTCCATACCCACGCCCCGTCCGCTGAATTCAGTCACGACATCGTTCGTGGAGAATCCGGGGAGCAGAATCATGTTTTGAATTTCGCGCTCGGTATATTCGCTTGCGGGTTTCATCAGAAGTCCGTTCATTTCGGCTTTTCTCAAGACTTTTTCGGTATCGATGCCCGCGCCGTCGTCGCTGACGGTGATTACAACTTCTCCCGACGAACTGACCGCGTTAAGCGTAATGGTGGCTTTTGCGGGTTTGTCGCGCTCTAACCTTTCCTCAACGCTGTTTTCAATGCCGTGGTCCATACAGTTACGGACAAGGTGCATCAGCGGGTCGTTCAGGCTGTCAACAATCGTTTTATCAACCTCGGTGTTTTCGCCCTCAATTTTAAGCTCAGCGTCTTTCCCGAGTTTCATTTTCATATCGCGGACAATTCTGTTCATTTTTTGGAACGGACCGGCAAGCGGCACCATTCTGATGGACATAACCGTGTCTTGAAGCTCATCTGTGAGTTTTTTAAGTTCCCGTGCAGATTTCAGGAAGCTTTCAAGCTTCAGCCCTTCAAGCTCCGGATTGGAAATAACCATTGATTCGGTGGTAATAATTTCACCGACGATGTCATGGAGCTGGTCAAGCTTAGCAAGATTTACGCTGATAATGCTCTGTTTGCCCGCGTTAAGCTGCGCCGCCTGATTGGTGTTGGCAGTGGGCGTCGCCGGAACGGCAACCGCAGTTTCCGGAGCGGGAATTTTTGCCGGTTTTTCCGGAACAAACTCTACCGCTTCAGGAACAGCCGCAGATTCTGCGGGTTCTTCTTCGTGATGAGCGGTTTCGGCGTTTTCAGCTTTGCCGGAATCTTTATGTATAATCTCATAAGATTCCACATTAATCGCATTCTCAACTAATTTCAGGATAGAATCGTTGTTATCGGCTTTAAATGTAACGGTAAAGCCTTCTTCTATAATAATATCGCTGGCGTTGGGGTCGTTTTCTATGTCCTTCGGGCTGTAGTCTTTGACTTCGGCTTCTTCGCGGATTTTATTCAGCAACAGGAAAGAGCGCAGATTTTCCATCTTACAGCCTTCCTGAAAATAAATCCGTACCGTAACAACATCGTCGCCCCAATCCTCCGGGCTTTCTCCGTGGCTTGCGTCGATTCCGCCGGATGTCCTCACGCTTGTATTGGTTTCGTCGGTCAGCATTGACGCACCTTTTTCCAAATCCGCCAAAACCTCCGAGAAATCGGTAGCGACATAGTCGCCCTCCGCCTGAATCAGCTCTATTTCTGCTTTAAACAGGTCGGACATGCGGAAAACAAGGTCATAAACAAAACTTACGTCCTCAAGATGGTCGGGGTTTTCTCTTATAATGAAGAACAATTCCTCCCCTTTATGCGCAAGGAGCTGTAAATCATCAAACCCCATCATCGCCGACGAACCCTTAACGGTGTGCATGATTCTGAAAATCTCGTTAATATCGTCGTCCGTAAAGGTTTGAGCTTCCTCTGTGCGCAGCAAGATTTCATCAAGCTGTTCGAGCAAGGTGTTGGTTTCAAAAATATACATGTCAATCATGGATTCCATGCCGGATTCAACTTTAGACATACTATTTTACCCTTATCCTTTCATTTGAATATAATTTAAATATAAAACAGTCAAATTAATTATAGCATATAATTTTATCTTAAATGTTAATAAATTGTGAACATCTTGAATTTTTACGATTTTTTTTGATAAAATTTAATCAAAAAGTTTGCTATATGATAAAAAATATGTTAATATAGGTATAGAATGAAATGAATGAGGTAGTGAAATGGCTACAAATATTCCGCAAATTTCCAATCCCATCTCAACCAAAGGCTATTCACCGAATACGTTAGCGGGTAAGCAATCGGGTGCGGGAGGCGAACAGTTTGATATTATTCAGCTGATGAACCCTCTTGAAACTTCTTCTACCAAGGAGCGCGACCCCGGCAAACGCGGTATGCTCATGGAGCAGAAGGATTTTCTGCCCATGATGGTCAAACTGACCAAAGACCCGACTATGGCTGTGGAATCGCTCAAGCAAATTATCAATTTCGACTTATTAGCGATTGCCAAAGCCAACGGATACACCGAGCTTTACGGAGAACTCGACAAGCTGATGAAGTCCATTTTCCTCCAGCCGGACGGGATTGTTTCGGAGCTGATGTCGCAGGAAAAAAGCACGACTTTATTCGGAAATGAAAAATTTTATGACCTTTTAAGGGAATTAATGGGTTCAAACAAACCCAATATAGAGGATTTAAAAGCCGCTATCGGCAATATACTGAAAGCTGTTAATTTTTCCCGTAATCAGCAGGAAATTCTCAGCGCGCTTTCTTCAAACATGCGTTTTCTTTCGCAGTATTTCCTGCCGAACAAGGCTCTTTCCGCCGACCTTGCCACTTTAGCCGAACGCTGGGCAAATCCGGACGCGCCGGAGCATTTTGAGCAATTAAAAAATGAAACGCTGTTTCTGACGAAAAATGTCGCGGACAGCCTTTTAAACAATGAGCGGATTCAAGTGCTTGTTCCGCTCATCGTGCACAATTTGTCGCGTTACAACACGAATAAAGCGGTTCTGCACGAATACTTCGGGTCACTGCTGACGCAGGTTTCCGGTCATAAAATGCGGGAACAGCTTACCGATGCCTTTGAAAAGTTAGCCGAAAAACTGCTCGGCGGAGCGGGCATGAAAGAAGCCGCTATTGCGCATCAGGCATATAAAGAAACCGGGCTTCCCCCCGCGCCGGAGCAGGAAGATGTTCCGGCGGGTCAAGAGCGTTCGGATACGCAGTTTGAATCGGGTGCTGTCGCCCGCTATTTAAACGAAAATATGAAAGACAGCAATTATTTAAAAGCACTTTACCTTGACGCGGAATCGTTCAGCTACAACGTCAGAAGCTTTTTTGACGGCAATCAAACCGGAACGGACGCGATTAAAAGCATGCTGAACCTTCTGCTGGGAAATCCGGAAATGAAGCTTGCGCTTGAGTCAGAGATGTCCGGAATG
>WRJM01000096.1 GCA_009782265.1 Oscillospiraceae bacterium
TTCTTCACCGGAATCCAAATTTCAATCAAGCCATTCATACATTCATCGCTATCATAACCATACCACATTTCAAAGGACGGAGCCTCGTCCTGCTCATAACCGGACGTCGGAAACCACTCCGAATAGATTCGCCGCCATGTTTCATAGATTTTATTGTTATTTCCTTCTGATGCGGGGAAAATAGCCCATTCTTGTTCACGCATTTTTAAACGGGTATATGTTTCGGGTATTTTTAGTTCTGGCGGCATATATGAGCAAAGCATATACTTGAAAGTTGTCGCCGTATGACCGAATAGTGCGGCGTGAAACCAAGCGTCATGCGGTTTTCCTAAAAAATCGTTAAAATTCTCCCACGTTCCTTTCTCTGCTTCTTTGGTAACAAACTCTCTGACATCAGCAAACGACTGTTCCATATTCGCGCTGACCTCTGCACAAACACCGAATACTTCAAACGCTTTCCTTTTTTCAATGCGGTATTTCATTTCAATATCTCCTTTGATTGATAGTGAGAAAGTCATTTTAGGATAGGCTTTCAACGTAACGCTCATATCACGCGCTGACGCGGGCGTAACGCCGTGCAGAATTTTAAAAGCGCGGCTGAACGCTTCCGGCGAATCATACCCGTATTTTAAAGCCGCGTCAATCACTTTAATGTCGCTTGTTTGCAATTCAAAAGCGGCAAGCGTGAGCCGTCTGCGCCTGATATATTCCGACAGCGGCACTTCGGTGATAAACGAGAACATTCGCTGAAAGTGATAGGTTGAACAACAGGCAATTTGTGCGGCTTTGTCATATGAAATTTCACCGGTTAAATTTTCCTCAATGTAATTTACCGCGCCGTTCATTCTTTCGAGCCAATCCATAAAACATTCCTCCGTAATGAATTATAACATAGGATTTTATTTTACGCCTTGCATTTCATGCACAAAAATGCAAGGAGCGGAGAATTTCTCCGCCCTGTAAATTATTTGTCGTTATAATGTCCTTTACACTGTAATATTTCAACATCGTCGTCTTCTGTTATCCGATAAACAAGCCTGTTTTTTTCATCAATTTCACGACTCCAGCAACCGGAAAAATTGCCTTTTAATTGTTCGGGTTTTCCTAATCCTTCATAATAATTTCTTTTTACATCATAAATAAGTTTATTAAGTTTATTTAATGTTCGTTTATTTCCGTCCTGCCAATAAATATAATCACTCAATCCGCGTTTTGTAAAATTTACATTATCACTCATTAGCCATTGCCTCCAACTCAGCCATTGTTTTTACAATAACTTCACCTGCATTGGCTTGTGCCAAAGATTCCTCCAATATCTTCATATTATATGGATTAAAATATTCGTCATATTTTTCTTCGGCGGTTTTTGTTTTTATTTGAAAAGGAATCGCTTGCTCATTAATTGCCTGTCTGATAAAAACATTGATTGCACCGGATATACTTAAACCCAGCTTGTCAAATAATATTTCTGCCTCCTTTTTAACATTCTCGTCAATTCTCACTGTGATATTTGTCATTAATAACACCTCTTTTAGTTTGTACTTACATTATACATTATTATTATGTGCTTTGTCAATACATTTATTCAAATTTATTTCAAATTTATCCCCCCAACCTCAAACGAATAAATCCACTTTTCTTTCACCCATTCCCCCGTCATTTCTTTAATCGCTTTTGCGTAGATGTCAAGCTGACGGCTGTATTGCTCAATTAATTTTTCCGGCGTTGTGTTTCTGTTGGTTTTGTAATCCAACAGGATTATGCCGTCATCTTCATAAAAAAACATATCCGCGATACCCTGCACAAAAGGTTTATTTTTGTATATTTCATCATATGATTCGGGACAGCCGAATTCTGATAAACTGATTTCTGTCGAAAGTTTAAATTCTTTGCAGATTTTCGCGCTTGCCGAAGCTCTTTTCCCTAAATCGGATTCAAAGAAAGCAATAATTTTTTCAGCGTCTATCGAATTAAATTCTTCTTCCGTAAAGCGGATTTTATGCGCTTCCATCTGTTTTTTATAATCCCCTGCGGAAAAGTCAAGAAGCTCCATCATTTTATGATAAGCATCACCGCGTTTTTTGCCCGTAAGCTTTTTGTTCCCTAAAAAACTCGGTCCGCGCGGGAAAATAGTCGGTTCGTCTTGCTCCGGCGAGCTGTCGGCGGATTCAAAAGAATTCTGCCGTTCTCCTATTTGCGTAGCAGTTACGCGGCGCGGGATTTTTGTTAAGAAATCCCGCGGGTATTCCTTGTTGATTGCAGAAATAATTTCACGGGTTTGCGTTTCCGCATCTTTGTTTCGGGCGGATATAATTTCTATACCTATTTTTGCTTCATTCCGGGGGGATACGGAATCCGCCTTTACGGTTGTTTTCTTTATATCGGTTTGCAGAAGCCAATACAGGTAAGTGTTCTCCAACGCTTTTCCTTCTTCCGTCACTGCGGTCAGAATCAGCTTATCCCTTGCCCGCGTACAAGCGACATACAGCTTCCGTATTTCCTCTGAAACAGCGGCGGCTTTATTTTCTTCACGTACTTTCTTATGAATTAAAGTATCGCACCTTGTCCTTGTTTCAGGGATAATGTACCTGAATGCAAAACCGATTCTGTCATTGAAAATAATATCCGCGTAGTTTTCGCGCAGATTAAATTTACTGCCCGTTCTCGCAACAAAACAAATCGGAAATTCCAAACCCTTGGAAGCGTGAATGGTCATCAGCTTTACTTTTCCGCTTACTCCGTCCGCAGACAAGTCATCTGCCGAAAAACGCGCTTCTTCAAGGCTTGCTTTATTTTCGCTGAGTGCTTCAATCAAACCGCTGAGATTATCCTTTGAAAGGCTTTTCAAACGCTCGGCATAATGTAATAGAAGCCTTATATTAACCATGGTTTTTTCGGGGTTTATACTTGCCGCCGCCAAAGGGTTAAACACGCCCTCGTCGTAAATAAACCTGATTAATTTACATGCGCCTGCGTTTTTTATATAAGAAGCCCAGCGGTTAAAATCGCTGATAAAAGCTTGTGTCTTTTCGTAAAAGCTTTGATTTTCCTGATTTTTATAAGCGTGAATCTGATTAAAAAGGCTTCCGTTGTCATTATTTCTGCGCGCTTCTGCACAGACAGCCGCAATTTCTTCCGCCGTGAAACGGTAAAGCGGCGACATCAGCACATTTAAAAGCGCCATATCCTCAAACGGACGGTCAATCACGGTCAGAAGAGCAAGAATGGTTTTAATTTCCGCAACCTCTGTATAATCGCCGCTTTTCTGCTTATCATACGGGATTTGCCGGTTATCGAAAGCGGCAGAGAATTCTTCCTCGACCGTTCCGAGCGCGCTGATAATCACTGCGAAATCCCCGTAACGGCAAGGTCTTCTTTCGCCGTTTTTTTCTGCGACTTCAAATTTACTTTGAACCATTTGTTTTATTCTGCCGGCAATCACGTCCGCTTCTGCTTGCTTTTTGTTTTGCTCCTCACCCGCTTCGATTATAACAAGCTCTGCTTTATAATCAGCACCCATACTGCCCCTGTCCGCAATCAGTCTGACACTGCTGTCATAATTTACGCCGCCAGTTTCTTTGGTCATGGTGTTTTCAAAGATTTTATTTACGCCGTCAACAACCTCCTGCGACGAACGGTAGTTTTTATTCAAAGTCAGCGCGGTAAAGTTTTTATTTTCCGCAACGCTTGTAAAAACCCGCTGGTCGGCGTTTCTGAACCGGTAAATTGACTGCTTAACATCACCCACAAAGAACAAATTATTACCGGACAGTCCGGTGCTGTCATTCCTGCTTAACCCTTGAAAGATTGCGTACTGAACGGCATTGCTGTCTTGAAATTCATCTACGATGATTTCATAAAATTCTTCTTTTATTTTTCCCGCAATTGCATGATTCTGCAATAATTCTAAACAATAATGCTCCGCGTCCGAAAAATCAACGCAGTTTGCTTCCTGCTTCAGCCTGACAAATTCCGCAAGATAAATGTTAAAAAGCTTAGCAAGCGCATTTACCTGTTCTTTCTGTCTGCTCACAATAAAATCAAAATCATAAAGCATACCGGCAGAGATAATCATGTCTTTAAATTCGGGAATATAGCGGTTTCGCAACGCTTTGATTTCTTCAAGAGCTTGTTTGTTTTCACCGGAAACATTTCCGTATTTTGAATTGCCGTATGTAAGATTGGTTCTTTTGCCGTTTATAAAACTTTCCGCAAACAATTTATCCGTTTCAAGCCGTTCAAGCATTTTATCGCTGTACGAAAGGCACAAGGCTTCTTTTACTAAAGTTAAACAGGCTTTGCTTTTTGTTATAATTTCCGCTTCGGTTTCTTGCTTTAATTGATAAATTCCGGTGTTTTTTATATGATTGGATTCAGCATAAAACGCGGTTTTTTCCGCAAACCATTCTTCCGGAAACGGTTGTTTTTCATATTCCTTGTACAGTTCTGAAATCGCCGCGCTAAGCTTTGTATTTCCCGCTTCGCCCGTCAGCAGAGCAAGTGCTTTTTTTTCGTCATCATTGAATGTTTCATATAATATATCAAGCGCGTACTGCAGTGCTTTTTCGGAATAAACTTCTCTTTCCGCTCCTTCGCAGATTTTGAAGTCCGGCTTTAAACCCAGTTCCTCTGCGTATTCGCGGATTAAATTGATACAGAACGAGCTTATCGTGCAAATCTGCGCACTTTCAAGGTTAATAAGCTGTTCGCTGAGCCATTCATTATTTTCCGCTTTTTCCAAAAGCCCGCTTAACGCGGCTTCAAGGCGCGTTTTTAACTCACCCGCCGCGTCATTGGTAAACGTAACGGCAATAATTTTATCAGCGGGTATTTTCAACGATTCATCGGTAATCAGCCGTATAATCCGTTCAACAAGCATAGCGGTTTTTCCGCTTCCCGCCGCCGCCGAAACGATTGCGGAACCAAGCATGGCTGTTGAATGTTCGATTGCTTTTTCCTGCTCTTTGCTCCAATTCATTGAATCACCACTTCTTCCCGTTTGCCCGCGTTGCCGCAAATGCCTTTATATTCACAGTAAATACAAGGGGAATCCCCCGAATGAACCGGCACAGCTCTCACATCGCCGCCGTAAAGCGCGTTAAGCTTTTCTTTCAGTTGTTTTGCCGTTTTTTCAAACAGTTGGTTATATTCATGCTCGCTTAAATTAAAAGCCTTGATAAAATCCGTTCTTGCATACGGCAGATTGGCTTTGATTCTGCTGTTTATGACTTCAATATCCCTGTAATCCGGACGGGATTCTCCCCCGAACTGAATACCGGTCATGCTTTGGGTTTCCATGCGGTTTTTATATAAATCACGCGGATTGACAGGGTTAAGACTGCTGTTAATATCCGCGCCGTAATCCTTGCAGTCCTTGCTTAATTTACCGCCGTTGACTAAGCGGTAGAACGCACCCGACGGCGTAAGGTTTTCGCCCATGCTTGCGGCGGCAAACAGGTAAATCAATGCTTGCATGTTTAAACCGAACTCGATTTCCGGAAACTTAAATTTTTTCCCGCCTGTTTTATAATCAATCACGCGGATATAACGGTGATTGTGACCGCCGTCTTCAAACATATCAAGCCGGTCTGTTTTGCCGTTTACGGATATGCCGCCGAACATGAACTCGAATTTCTTTTCAAACGCAAACGGGCGGAAATCCGACGCTTCCATATCGTCCCGCATTTGCTTCAATACCTCCGCAATCCCTGCCGCATGCGCTAATAACACGGCTTTTTTCCGTACAGAGCGTGCCCAGCCGTTCGGATATTTTTCTGCTTCAAATCGGCGTAAAGCCTTTTCCGCGATTTCTTCAAATTCGTTCGGGTTAATCCCGATAAAGCCTTTATAATTATCCGCGCCGGTTTCACGCAGAACTTTTTCCAGCACGTAATGCACCATTTCGCCGCGCACAAGCGCGTCCGGCTCTGCCGGATTTAAAACCCTGCGGTTTGCGATTTTAAGCCCCTGCAAACAGAAATATTTAAACAGGCAGGTGTTCAGCGTTTCGATTCTTGCGGGCGAAATATGCGGTTTTTTCATCAAGGTGACAGAATCCTGCGGCTGAATTACATGCAGATAGTTTTTATTTTGATTTGCTGAGCCGTCCGTACCGAAAAGCCTTTTGTATTCGGGCAAGTTTACTTCTTTAAGTGCGCGGCGCAAAGAAGCGTCGCCGCGCTTTTCGGATGCCGTGAAGGCAAGCGCGTTCCGGTGGCTTGTCCAAAAGGACAGCGGTAAAGCGGCGGCGTTTTTTTTCGCAGCCGTTATTTTTTCTTTGCTTATGAAAACAGAACGGACAGGCTGTTTTTCTTTCCATGCCGTATCTTTAAGCGGCGCGGTGATATAAAGCTTTTCGGTCGGCAAGGTTACGGCGCGGTGAAGCATGAACCGTTCGCGGTAATACCGTTCGCTTTTGTTTTCTTCAATGAAAATCC
>WRJM01000097.1 GCA_009782265.1 Oscillospiraceae bacterium
AAAGAGGGCGAAGAAAAAGAACAACAAGGTGAAAATAAAAATATAAACAACGAACCAAAATTTGAAATTACATATTCAAATGTTCATGTTTATAAAAACAGTATCGGCACAATACGGGCTTATACAATTTTTGAAGTGACCAATACAGGTGATGTTCCTTTGTATCTCAGCAGCGGTTCTTTAGATTTAGAGGATGAAAACGGAACTTTAATTAAATCACAATCATTGGTTTCATGTTTTCCGGATGTAATTGAAACCGGAGAAAAAGGCTATTATTATGATGATTCTACAATTGATAAACTTGATGCGGTGCAAGATTTGGTGGTCCTTCCGCGTCCTGACGTTAAAAAAGCAAAAATTGATAATATCAGATTGGAAATGTCTGATTTAGAACTTTTTGATAAACAATATTTTGGAACATATTGCTCCGGCAGAGTAATTAATAATACAGATGAAGAACAAAACATGGTTTATATTTATATTGTTTTATTTGATTCCTCAAACAATCCTATAGGTGTTTTATTTACAATATTATCGGAGAATATAAAAGTAGGCGATAAAATCGGTTTTGAAGCCAGCGGGTTGTCATTACCCGACAATATAACCGCTAATTCTGTTCATAATTTTAAAGCTTATGCATATCCTATGCAATTCCAATTTTAAATCAGCTTCAACACCGCCACCCCAATCAACGCCGCTCCCCCGAGCCATGAAAAATTCATTTTCGCCTTCCTTGCCGCCTTGTTCCCAAGGAAACAACCGAATATAACTGCGATAATGCCTATTATAAATGAAAGCGTTATAACGAGCGGTATGTTCGCGCCGCCGAGCGCGGCGCCCGCACCCGCCGCAAGTCCGTCAAGCGACAGCGCGACCGCAAGCGAAGCGGCTTCTGCGGGTGAGAGGGTTTTGGAGCGGTCTTCGTCCGCGTCTTCGGGGTTAGCGTAAACGTTTAAGATAAAATTCAAGCTCAACAGCTTGAATTTTATTTGTTTGTCAAGGCGGTTATATTTTTTTATTAAGGATTTGAGCACATTGTCAAGCAGTTTAACAAAACCAAGCGCGAAAAGAATGAAGAAGCATATGATTTTCGCGGCTTCTTCCGATAAAAACGTCCGCAGAAAAGAACCCGCGAATAATGAAACAGCAAGCATTAAACTGCAAATTATATTAATCACCATTACCGAGAAAAAAGGAATTTTTATTTTTTTGACGCCGTAAGCGAAAGCGGATATGAAACCGTCCGCCGAAATCGCTGAAACAAGTAGGATTGCCTGTGTGAATTGTTGAAGCATAGAAACTTTCCTCCTGCCGATATTGTATGAAAAATTTTTATAAAGGTTAAAATATGTAAGGGCAGGTTTTCCCGCCCTTTTTGATTCGGTTTAATCCGGTTTAGATGAATTCTCTGCCGCAGGTTCTGCGTCCGCCGTCAAGACGGTCAAAGCCTCTTACACCGCAAAGTCTTGCAGGGCTGATACCGTTTTCGCCGCCAATATCGCATCTGCAGCAGCAGTTGTTCCAGCAGCCGTTGTTCCAGCCGCAGCCGCGGTTTCTTCCGAACCCGAATAAATTACATAATCCGCACATGATGTACTTTCCTTTCTGTTAAAAATTATTTTATTTTTTGACAATCCTTTTACATAGTATGTCGAAATATAAGTTTTTGTGAAAAGTCTGAAAGATAAATCTTTCAAACCGGAATTTATCCCTTTGCGGTCAAACAACGACCGTAATTTGGCTAAGCCAAACCGGAAAAATTCCAAAAAAGGTATGATTTAAAAATTGAAAATAAAAAATGCTTGTAAATTTCCAAAAAATAGTTTATAATAAAAAAGACAAGGATTTTTATTACTCTGACACTAAACGGCAGGTAAAGCTGTTTTCGTGTTTCACCCGCCGGAGGCGGGAGAAACACAGAAAAAATTCCTGCAGTTTACTCAAAAAGTAATAACGAAGAAAGGAATTTTTTGCATGATAAGCTATTCACACGAAGTAGAACAAATGTGCGTGGTTGCGAAAGGCGCGAACCACGGACCCGCACCCATTCCCGAAGAAGGAAAATGGGTGAAAGCGTATGAAATCAAGGACATCAGCGGACTTACCCACGGCGTAGGCTGGTGCGCACCCCAGCAGGGTGCATGTAAGCTGACCTTGAATGTAAAAGACGGCATTATTGAAGAAGCGTTGGTTGAAACGCTCGGCTGTTCCGGTATGACCCATTCGGCGGCTATGGCGGGGGGGATTCTTCCCGGAAAGACAATTTTGGAAGCATTGAACACAGACCTCGTCTGCGACGCCATTAACGTTGCCATGAGGGAACTGTTCCTGCAAATCGCTTACGGCAGAACTCAAACGGCGTTTTCAGAGGGCGGACTGCCGATTGGAGCAGGGCTTGAGGATTTGGGAAAAGGCTTACGTTCTCAAATCGGGACTATTTTCTCCACAAAGGTTAAAGGTGTGCGCTATATGGAAATGGCGGAGGGGTACATATCTTCCTTGGGGCTTGATAAAAACGGCGAAATCATCGGTTATCAGTTCGTAAAGGTCGGCAAAATGCTTGAAGACATTCGACACGGAAAAACACCAGACGAAGCGTATAAAGCAAATCTCGGTCAATACGGCAGATACGACGAAGCGGTCAAAAAAATTGACCCAAGAGAAGAGTAGGGTACGCCCTGCGCGGCGTACCGTTTAACGGACGCAATAATAACGAAAGGATTAATACTATATGTCAAATATAAAATTTGAAGGAAAAGACAGGCGCGAAAGTAAAATTAACGCCTGTTTGAAAGAATACGGCATTGACAGCCTTGAAGCGGCGCAAAAATTATGCCTTGAAAAAGGCATAAATGTGGAAGAAATCGTTAAAGGCGTTCAGCCGATTGCATTTGAAAACGCAGTTTGGGCGTATACGCTCGGTACGGCAATTGCCGTTAAAACAGGCGTAAAAAACGCCGCAAAAGCGGCGGCGACAATAGGAATAGGCTTACAGGCGTTTTGTATTCCGGGTTCTGTGGCAGAAAACCGCGAAGTTGGGCTTGGACACGGGAACTTAGGTGCAATGCTTCTTGAAGAAGAAAACAAGTGCTTCTGCTTCTTGGCGGGTCACGAAAGCTTTGCGGCGGCTGAGGGTGCAATCGGTATTGCGCGTACTGCCAATAAGGCAAGAAAAGAACCGCTGAGGGTTATTCTCAACGGGCTGGGTAAAGATGCGGCTTATATTATTTCAAGAATCAACGGCTTTACTTACGTTGAAACCGAATATAACATTCAAACAGACGAGCTGAAAACCGTGAAAGAAATTGCATTTTCTGAGGGTGATAAAGCAAAAGTAAAGGTCTACGGCTGTGATGATGTGACAGAGGGCGTGGCGATTATGAAAAAAGAAGCGGTGGAGGTCAGCATTACAGGAAACTCTACCAATCCGACAAGATTCCAGCACCTTGTTGCGGGAACATACAAAAAATGGACTACGGAGCATGATAAGAAGTATTTTTCAGTGGCTTCCGGCGGCGGTACGGGACGGACATTACACCCTGATAACATGGCGGCAGGTCCGGCTTCTTACGGTTTGACCGACTCCATGGGGCGTATGCACGGGGATGCGCAGTTTGCGGGTTCTTCAAGCGTTCCGGCGCACGTGGAAATGATGGGGCTTATCGGAATGGGCAATAACCCGATGGTAGGCGCAACGGTTGCTTGCGCGGTAGCGGTGAGCGAAGCACTGTAAGGTTTATAAAAATATAAAAAAACCTGTTCGTTTTCTGAACAGGTTTTTTCGTTATATTAAAGCCGACAAATACCGTTCCCCGTTATCCGGTAGAATCACAACAATTATTTTTCCTGCATTTTCGGGTCTTTTCGCAACCGTAACAGCCGCGAAAAGTGCCGCACCTGATGAAATTCCCGCAAGAACACCTTCGCATTTCGCAAAGGTTTTTATTGTTTCAAGCGCGTCATTATCGGACACCGCAATCACTTCATCATAAACAGAAGTATCTAAAATTTCCGGTATAAAACCCGCGCCGATTCCTTGAATTTTGTGCGCACCCGCAGAACCGCCCGAAAGCACGGGTGATGAAGCGGGTTCTACCGCAATGATTTTAATATCAGGGTTCTTTTCTTTTAAGTAGCCGCCAACACCTGTAATCGTACCGCCCGTACCTGCGCCGCATACGAGAAAATCAATCTGCCCTTTTGTATCTTCCCAGATTTCAGGAGCTGTGGTTTTTCTGTGGATTTCGGGGTTCGCGGGGTTTGTGAATTGGGAAGGAATAAAACTATTCGGGATTTCGGCGGCTAATTCCTCCGCTTTTGCAATCGCGCCTTTCATTCCTTCTGCACCTTCCGTCAGGACAAGCTCCGCGCCGTAGGCTTTCATCAATTGACGGCGTTCCATACTCATGGTGTCCGGCATGGTGAGAATAACCCGGTACTTTCGGGGTGCGGCGACGGCGGCAAGCCCGATTCCCGTGTTGCCGCTGGTAGGTTCTATAATCACAAAACCGGGTTTAAGCAGTCCTTTTTCCTCTGCGGCTTCAATCATAGCAAGCGCGATTCTGTCCTTAACACTGCCGGCGGGATTGAAATATTCAAGCTTACCGAGAATTGTTGCAGATAAACCGTATTCGTTTTTTAAATTTAATAATTCAAGAAGCGGGGTTCTGCCGATTAAATCGGCTAAATTGCTGTATTTCATGGGTGTTCTCCTATTTATGAATATAAATATATGATAACATAAAATTCTTATGTTATCAAGTTAATTAATTATAAAATTTAACAGGTGCTATTTTAAATTTTAAAATAGCACCTGTTCTGTCTTTTCGGAATTATATAGAGGAGTGGAATTAACCGATGAAAAGTTGACCCCAGCCTGTATTGACTTTACCCAAGCCCATGTATTTGTAATTTGCGTTAAGGATATTAGCGCGGTGGCTTGAAGAATTCATCCATGCGTTTACGACGGTTTTTGCATCGTTGTAGCCAAGCGCGATATTTTCGCCGCAGATATTGAATTTAATACCGAATTCATTCAGAACCGTGAAACAGCTTGTTCCGTCGGGGCGGGTATGAGAGAATTTAACAGCAACTTCTTTTGCGCGAACTTTCGCCGCTCCGCAAAGGTCTGAATCAAGCTTTAAAGCGGATAAGCCGTTTTTAATTCTTGCTTCGTTTACGTATTTTAATACGTCTTCAGCAAAAGAATCGCACGCGCTTATCTGCTGTTGTTCAGATGAGGTCTGACCGCCGCCGTCAACGGTTATGTAAACGGTTTCGCAGACATTATAATCGGAGCAGACTGTTACGGTTGCTGTTCCCGCGTTTTTCGCCTGTAAGTAAACGATTGCCGTTCCGTTTATGTACGCGCCGCGGAGTTTGGCGGTTACGATATTCGGGTCGGAGGAGTTCACAGTGAGCGAACGCGCGCCGTTTGCAGTAACTTTAAGCGAATAAGTATAACCTTTTTTCAAATCGTATGCGTTTTTAATTTCCGGCTGGTTTTCTTCGCACTGCGGACATTCCGGACACTGGGAGCAATCATTACATTCAGTGCAGTTTGTAAGCTGATTAGTACCGGTTACACAGTTACCTGCGGGGCAGGTGCTGTTGTTTGCACAGTTGCCGGTCGGGCAGGTATTGCAAGTATTATTATTTGTGCAATTGCCTGTTTGGCAGGATGTGTTATTGCCGAAGTTTCCGAAAAGGTCGGAAACAGGGCAGCCGGATGAATTATTTCCGCTGAAAAGCGAATTATAATTATTATTTCCGCAGCTGTTGTTACCGCCGAAAAGAGAAGCTAAGCTGTTGTTTCCGCCGAATAAGTTGCTCAGATTCCCGAAGCTGTTTCCTCCGAACAGCATATTGGTCAGCGGACAGGACGCTGAAGCGGTTAAACTTCCGAAAGACAGGATAGAGATAATTATGCCCGTTATAATTGTCAGTTTAAGGATTTTTTTCATCTTAAACCTCCAAAATATTTTTGTCTTGCCGATTTTTTACGGGAAGACACCGGAATCTTTTTTGCTGTATTATTCATAATGTTAAATGTATTATAACGGAAAAACCTTTGTTTGTCAAGGTTTATACGGCATTTTTAAATATGTAATATATGACAGAATATGAAAAATATAAAAATTTTTAATGAAACGCTTGACAAGCGCGATAAAAAAATGTATAATTAAATAGCTGTCGAATTATAAGGCGGCAAAGCGGATTACATTGGGAGTATAGCTCAGCTGGGAGAGCATCTGCCTTACAAGCAGGGGGTCATAGGTTCGAGCCCTATTACTCCCATCATACCGCTTTCAGGTTTGCATTTGGTTTTTGGTCCGGTAGTTCAGTTGGTTAGAACGCTAGCCTGTCACGCTAGAGGTCGAGGGTTCGAGTCCCTTCCGGATCGCGAGCTTTACGCTTTA
>WRJM01000098.1 GCA_009782265.1 Oscillospiraceae bacterium
AAACGCCGCGTCGATGTTTTTGTCGGCAAACGCGCTCGCCGTTTCGCTCAGTCCCAGGTTCTGGGCCCTGATGTCGTTGTCGGGGTCAATGCCAAGAGTATTGAGCAACACCCGGGTCGTACTCTCAGTACCGCTGCCCACGGCCCCGATTACTACCCTTTTGCCCTTGATATCCTTAACACTATTTATCCCGCTGCCCGCGGCGACCATGAAATGGATCGGCTCGGGGTAAAGAGGAAGTCCGCCGCGAAGGTAAGTCTGAGCCTTGCCTTCAAACGCCTGCATCCCGTTGTAGGCAAAGTAGTAAAGGCCGTCGGTAAACCCAACCTCTGCATCTCCATTTTCCATCAGCTGAATATTTTGTGTCGTGCCGCCCGTCGACTGAGCAGCTGCCTTCATGTCGGGGATAATATTGTTCCATATTGTTGCCATGGCGGAGCCCACCGGGTAATACGTGCCGCCGGTTGAACCTGTCCCAATGCTAATGAAAGTAGCCGCATAAGCTCCGGTTGTCAAAGCGCAAATAACCGCAAAAATGGACGATTTCATGGAACGCCGTAAAACCAAACAGCCGCTTGAATTTCCCAGCGCGGGCAGTACGTTTAAAAGACCGGAGGGGGATTATGCTTCACGCTTGATTGACGTTTGCGGCTTAAAAGGTTTATCAGTCGGAGGCGCAGAGGTCAGTAAAAAACATGCAGGGTTTATTATAAACAAGGGCGGGGCGTCTTGCAAAGATGTATTAAATCTTATTGAAACTGTAAAAGAGCGTGTTTTTAAAGAAACAGGAAAACTGCTTGAAAGGGAAGTGGAATTACTCGGATAATGGAAGTATTAATTATAACAGGGTTATCAGGGTCGGGGAAGTCGAGCGTATCTGATGTTTTGGAAGACACCGGATATTTTTGTGCGGACAATCTGCCGCCTCAGCTGATTTCAAAATTCGCGGAAATCTGCAAGAATAACCCCGAAATTACAAAAATCGCGCTTGTAACGGATATACGCGGCGGTTCAATGTTTTTATCGCTTCCGGAAACGCTCGAAGAACTGCGCGAAAAAGGGTTTACGGTAAAGCTTCTGTACGTGGATGCGGCGGCGGACATTATTAAAAAGCGTTTCAGTGAAACACGGCGGAAGCACCCGCTGATTGATGTTGCAAACGGCGATTTGGAAAAAGCAATCGCCGCAGAAGAGGATATACTTGCGCCGCTTAAAAAGACAGCGGATTTTTATATCGATACAGGCATGTTCGCGGTTTCGCGTCTGAAAGAGCATATTATGGAGTTGTTTTCACAAAGCTTTACAGACGTTATGACCATTACCTGTATGTCTTTCGGGTACAAAAAAGGAATTCCGGGACAAGCTGATTTAATATTTGATGTGCGGTTTTTACCGAATCCTTTTTATAATGAGAAGCTGAAAGAAAAAACCGGTTTAGATGCGGAAGTGCGTGAATTTATCATGGATTCGGACATAACCGGAACAACGGTTGAAAAACTTTCGGATTTATTTACGTTTTTGATTCCCGAATATATCAGGGAGGGAAAAAGCCGCTTAACAATTGCTTTCGGATGTACAGGCGGGCGGCACAGAAGCGTAATGTGCGCTGAATATTTCCGCAATTATCTAAATAAGCAGGGTTTTAATACGGGGACAATCCACAGGGATATTTAGGAGGAATTTCATGTCTTTTTCGGGCGATGTTAAACGCGAGCTTGTTAAAATCCGCGAAACATCAAAAGAAAACCGCCGGCTACTGTTATACGGGTTGCTTTACGGTGAAAAACGCTCTGAAAATGAAGCGGTTAATATTTTATATAAGCAATTGCTGAAAGAGTTTCTGTATTTGGAAAACGCTCAAAATGAAATTGAATTTAACGGAAACGACCGCGAAACCGGATTATTTTTACGCGGGGTATTTTTGTCCTGCGGCTCTGTCACAGCACCCGATAAAAACTATCATCTTGAATTAAATATATCTGATGAAAAAAAGCAGAATAAATTATTCGCAATGATTACCGAAAGCGGAATTGATATAAAAAAAACGACACGGAAAAACAAACCGCTTTTATATTTAAAAGAAAGCGAATTAATTTCCGATTTTCTGACTTTTATAGGTGCGGGGAATCACTCCATGGAAATTATGAACGCAAAAATTTTTAAAGAGGTGCGTAATAAAGTCAACCGCAAGGTCAACTGCGAAGCGGCGAATATCGGGAAAACCGCACGCGCCGCCGGAAAGCAAATCGCGGATATTGAGTATATTTATAAACAAAAAAGCGCGGATTATTTACCGCCGGAGCTTCGTCAAATCGCGGAACTGCGGCTTGAAAATTTTGATATGAGTTTAAAAGAAATCGGAGAAATCTGTGAGCCGAAGCTCAGCAGAAGCGGGGTTTTTCACAGATTAGAAAAAATCAGCGGGATTGCGGAGATATTAAGAGGAGGGAACTAAAAAATGAAATTAATCGGAAAAGGTGCGCAGGCGGATATTTTTCTGCATGACGGCAAAGCGTTAAAAATATATAAATATGAAGATTATCATTACGCTTTTGCTGAAGCAAAAAGAGAAGCAGATTTGCAAGAAAAAGCATATAAAAGAGGATTGCCGGTTCCGGAAATTTTTGAAGTAACCGAAATTGACGGGAAAGCCGCGATTGTAATGGAATATGTGCAGGGTAAAACGGTCGGTGAAATCATGTTTAAAAACATGAAAAACATGTATGAATATTTAAGTTTAACCGTTGATTTACAACTAAAACTACATCAGATTGAAGCAGACGAATTTCCGGAACAATCAGAAAAATTAATCAGAAATATTACAGATAATCCTTATTTAGATAATCGGAAACGCGAAGAATTATTAAAGTTAATGAATGAATTTAAAACAGATAATAAACTTTGCCACGGCGATTTTCATATGATGAATTTAATTCAAACATCTAATGAAGTGAAGATTATAGATTGGGTTGACGCAAGAAGCGGCAACACGGAGGCTGATGTATGCAGGTCTTATTTGTTATATTTAAATTCACATGAAAATATAGCTGAACTTTATCTCGAAATTTACTGTGAAAAAGCAAATATGGAAAAGCAGGATATTCTAAAATGGCTTCCGGTTATAGCCGGCGCGAGATTAAATGAAAACGTAGCAGATAAGAACGCCAAGTTCCTTATGACTTTGGTAAATAAAAGGGATTGAAGAATGAAAATCAAAAAAATTAAAATTAACGCAAAAACGCCTTACGATGTGATTATAGGTAAAGGCATTTTATCGGATTTAGCGGCAGAATTACCGGAAAACTTGGGTAAAACCGCGGTGATTATCACCGATAATAACGTACTGCCTTTGTATGAGCCTGTTGTAAGGAAATCCCTTAAAGAAGCGGGTTTCAGCGTTATTTCCTACACCTTTGAAAGCGGAGAGAAGCATAAAACCCCTAAAGAGTTAATTAAAATTTTGAACTTTTTAGCGGATAATAAAGTCACCCGTTCGGATTTTATAATCGCGCTCGGCGGCGGAATTGTCGGCGATATGGCGGGCTTCGCGGCTGGTGTTTATCTGCGCGGTATTAAATATGTGCAAGTCCCGACGACGTTTCTTGCCGCTGTTGATTCTTCCGTAGGCGGAAAAACCGCTGTGAATTTAAACGCCGGAAAAAACCTTGCAGGAATGTTTTATCAGCCCGCAATAACAATATGCGATACCGATACTTTTAAAACGCTCGACGATATTACGTTCGCGGACGGCGTTTCGGAAGCGGTAAAGCACGGGTTTATCCTTGATGAAGCGTTTTTCCGAAAACTGCAAAGCAGAACCCGCGAAGAATACATGAATGAAATCGTTGAAATCGTCGCTCGCAATGTTGAAATAAAAGGCAGAATTGTAGAAGCAGACGAATTTGAACAAGGGAAAAGACAGCTTTTAAATTTCGGGCATACCGCCGCGCACGCAATTGAAAAATGCACTGACCATGCCGTTTCTCACGGGCAGGCTGTAGCAACCGGAATGGTTATAATGGCGCGGGCGGCGTATAAAAAAGGTTTCTGTAATGCTGATTTTTCAATGGAAATAAAAGAAGCTTTTTCGGGATTTAAAAGTATTTTCGATACTGATATTACAGCGGAAGAGATGGCTGAAGCGGCACTTTCTGATAAAAAAAGAAGTGGAGAAAAAATAAATATAGTTATCCCCGAAAGTATCGGAAACTGCGTTATAAAGCAAATAGAAGTAAGCGAGCTTTTAGAGATTTTCAAGTTAGGATTGGAGAAGTAAAAAGTGGACGTAAAAATAATTCCGCGTAAATTATCGGGAGAAGTTGCGGCAATCACTTCAAAATCAGCGGCGCACCGCGCTTTAATTTGCGCGGCGTTATGCAGGGAACCGGCGGAAGTAAAAATAAAAGACACTTCCAAAGATATAGAAGCGACGAAAAATTGCCTTGAAGCGATGAAAAATAAAAATTCGCCTTTGCTTGACTGCCGCGACTGCGGCGCGACATTCAGGCTTCTTCTGCCGCTCTCGGTTAATTTATGCAACAACGCAAGGTTTACCGGCGAGGGAAAATTACCCGAACGCCCCATTCTTGATTTATTGAAAACTTTAAGAAGCAACGGCGCGGAATTTTCAGCGGATAAATTGCCTTTTACCGCTTCGGGGAAGTTAAAAAGCGGCGAATTTGTTTTGCCGGGCAATATAAGCTCGCAGTTCGTAAGCGGCTTATTATTCGCTTTGCCCCTGCTTGACGGCGGCAGTGTAATTACGCTGACTTCTCCGCTTGAATCCAAGGCTTACGCCGACATGACCTTAAATATGCTGAAAGATTTTGGCGTTGAAATTATTGAAAGTGAAAATCAGTATAAAATAAAAGGCGGGCAAAAATACAAGCCGCCCGCAATAATCAGCGTTGAAAACGACTGGTCAAACGCGGCGTTCTGGCTTGCGGCGGGCGCGCTTGAAAAGGGAATAAAGACTTCCGGTTTAAAAGTAACGGGATTGAATATAAATTCGGCGCAGAGCGATAAAAAAATAGTAAAATTATTAAGGCAATTCTGCGCCGCTGTAAATGTAAATCAGGACAAAAACACAGTCACGGTTTTTGCCGATGATTTAAAAGACACCGAGATTGACGTTTCGGAAATTACTGATTTAGTGCCGGTTTTAGCGGTTTTAGGTGCGTGCGCGAACGGAAAAACCGTGCTTTATAACGGTGCACGATTAAGACTTAAAGAATGTGACCGAATTTCAAGCGTGCGTGAAATGCTCCGCGCCTTAGGAGCGGAAGCGGAAGAAACCGCTGACAGTTTAATCATATACGGCGACGGGAAAAAACTGCGCGGGGGAATTATCGACGGTAAAAACGACCATCGCATAATTATGGCGGCGGCAATTTGCACTTGTTTCTGTGAAAACGAGGTTATTATAAAGGGCGCGGAAGCCGCCGAAAAGTCTTATCCGCGCTTCTTTGAA
Source organism: Oscillospiraceae bacterium (assembly GCA_009782265.1). Classification (GTDB taxonomy): domain Bacteria; phylum Bacillota; class Clostridia; order Oscillospirales; family Ruminococcaceae; genus Ruminiclostridium_E. The sequence continues at coordinate 5,471 of WRJM01000098.1, forward strand.
GATTATAAAAGCTTGGGGGGTGAAGTTCATGTCGTCTGAGTTTGGGAAAAATATAAAGGTGCAGATTTTCGGGGAATCGCACGGGGAAGCAATCGGCGCGGTGATTGACGGACTGCCGGCGGGAGAAGAAATTGACGAACAGGAACTTTCGATATTTATGGCAAGGCGCGCCCCGGGCGGTGAATGTACAACGCCGCGCAAGGAAAACGACGAGGTTAATTTTATTTCCGGCATTTATAAAGGTAAAACCACCGGCGCGCCGGTTTGCGCGCTCATAGAAAATAAAAACGCCCGTTCCTCCGATTACGAAAAAACCGGTAATATTCCCCGCCCGGGTCATGCTGATTTTACCGCGCATATAAAATACAAGGGTTTTGCGGATATGAGAGGCGGCGGGCACTTTTCGGGCAGACTGACCGCGCCGCTTTGCGCGGTCGGCGGGATTGCTTTGCAAATTCTGAAAAAGCGCGGAGTAAGTATAGAAGCACGTATAACTTCAATCGGCGGGGTTAATGACGTTACCGACGAAAAAATAAAAGAAATCATCAACAATTTAAACGGCGATTCTGTCGGCGGGGTGATTGAATGTCGCGCTGACGGCGTTCCAGCCGGGCTTTTTGGGGGAATTTACGGGCTTGAAAGCAAACTGTCCTACGCGCTTTTCGGGATACCCGGTGTTAAGGGCGTGGAATTCGGCTCCGGATTTGAGGGTAGCACAAAAAAAGGCAGCGAGAATAACGACGCATTTATTGCCGAAAGCGGCAGGATAATTACTAAAACCAACAACCACGGCGGAATTCTCGGTGGGATTACCACAGGCATGCCGATTGTTTTCAGAATTGCCCTAAAGCCCACGCCGTCAATCGCGCTTGAAC
>WRJM01000099.1 GCA_009782265.1 Oscillospiraceae bacterium
GTTTTATCACAGTATTCTTTGAAATTCTGGCGTGCAGTTGTGTAATTAATTGCTATCATTATAAATCACCTCTGCTTTATATTGTACTATGTTCTGTACAATTATGTCAAGGGGTTTTGTGAAAAATTTATTTTTCATCAAGCTTTTTCAACGCTTTCAGCTTCTCGGATTCCGGATAAGGCTCTTTTATATCGGTTCTGAACAGCAGGTAATCTACGCTTGTATGATAAAAATCAGCAAGCTTTTGAAGAACTTGCTCAGTTATATCTCTTATTCCACGTTCGTAATTTGCATACGCACTTCTGCTGATAGAAAGAACTTCAGCAATTTCCCGTTGTTTATAATTATTATCTTCGCGTAAATCTTTAATCCTGTTATACATATTTTTCACCTAAACTCTTGACAAATGTTTTATTATGTGTCATAATTGTAACATGACACATATTGAAACAATACGAATTGTTTCAAATTAAAACAATTAAGGTGAAGAATATGACTGATTATAAAAAGCTTTATGAAGAATTATTCAACGAAATTACAAATACTGTTTTTGTTTTAGATGATTTGCAAAAGCGTTTAATTAAAATTCAAACGAAAGCCGTAAGCAAGAGATACAGCATGGAAAAAAATATATCTTCAAAAAGAGCATTTAAAAGATTAATGAATCTATCAAAAATGGTTGCCGAAATACAAAAAGAAAATAAAACCGAAGAAAACCAAAATAAACCTTGACAGTTTAATTTTTTTATGTTAAAATGATTGTGTAATATTTTAAATGCGTTGACAGGAAACAAAACGGAATGTTCCTTTACAGAGAGCCGCGAACGGTGAAAAGCGGTATGGCAGTGTTCCGTCATAACTCATCCTTGAGCAGTCGGCTGAAATGTGTAGGGACGTCAGAACGCGCCCGAAAACGGATTAGGCTTGTCCGGGTTCTCCCGTTACAGAGAAGTTGTGTTATGCAGGTAAAACTTACGTTTTAACTGCCGCACAAATTAAGCGGGTGCGTCAAGCACCAATAAGAGTGGTACCGCGGAATTTTTAAGAATCCGTCTCTTTACCTTAGGGCGAAGAGACGGTTTATTTATTTTCATGCAAATCCCTGTAGGGGCGAACAGTGTTCGCCCGAAAAACCCGCAGAAGCACATCACGGGCGCACACTGTGCGCCCCTACAATGCAATATAGAAAGGAAATATACACCATGAAAAACGCAGAAAAGTACAAAAAAAGTTATTTTTTACCCCCGTCACAATCCAAATACATGAAATGGGCAAACCGCGATTATGTCGCTCAGCCGCCGGTTTGGTGCAGTGTTGACCTGCGCGACGGCAATCAGGCGTTGATAGTTCCGATGAGTTTTAAGGAAAAATTAGATTTTTTTCAGTTTTTGGTTAAAATCGGTTTCAAGGAAATCGAAATCGGCTTCCCTGCTGCTAATCAAACCGAATTCGACTTCTGCCGCGCCCTGATTGAGCAGAACTTGATTCCGGACGACGTTACCGTGCAGGTTTTGACCCAATCACGGGAGCATATCATTAAAAAGACGTTTGAAGCATTGAAAGGCGTTAAAAACGCTGTGGTTCACCTCTATAACTCAACATCCGTGGCACAGCGGGAACAGGTTTTCAAAAAAAGCAAGCAGGAAATTATTGATATAGCCGTATCAGGTGCTGAATTAATAAAAGAATCTGCTATAAAATATAACGGTAATTTCCGTTATGAGTATTCACCGGAGAGCTTCACAGGGACAGAACCGGAATTCGCACTGGAAATCTGCAATGAAGTTATTAAAGTCTGGCAGCCGTCACCCGGCAACAAGGTGATTATTAACCTGCCCGGTACGGTTGAGGTTTCTCTGCCGCATGTTTACGCAAGCCAAATCGAATACATGTGTGAAAACCTGCAAAACCGTGAAAATATCATTGTGTCGCTTCACCCGCACAATGACAGGGGTTGTGCCGTCGCCGACACGGAGCTTGGCTTGCTTGCGGGTGCCGACCGCGTAGAAGGCACGCTTTTCGGGAACGGTGAACGCACCGGAAACGCCGATATTATCACATTGGCGTTGAATATGTATTCGCACGGGGTAAATCCGGGTTTGGATTTTACAAACATTCCGGAAATTTCACGTGTTTATGAAAACCTGACCGATATGAAAATTAACGCCCGTCACCCTTACTGCGGCGAATTGGTTTTCGCGGCGTTTTCGGGTTCACATCAGGACGCAATTACAAAAGGCTTGGCGTGGCGCGAAGAAACAAAAACCGCGGAAGCAGGGTGGTCTGTGCCGTATCTGCCGATTGACCCCAAAGACATCGGGCGACAGTATGACGGGGATATTATCCGCATTAACAGCCAAAGCGGCAAGGGCGGAATCAGCTTTCTGCTTAAAAACAAGTACGGCATGGATTTGCCCGCGAAGTTACGCGAACAGGTTGGCTACGCGGTCAAGGACGCTTCCGACAAGCTTCATAAGGAATTACAGCCCGACGAAATTTATAATGTTTTCCGCGACAGTTTCGTAAATTTAAACAACCCGCTTAAATACATTGAATCAAATTACGAAAATGTTAAAAGCGAAATAAAAGCGTTTATTAAAGTTAAAATAAAAGATAAGGAACGGGTTCTGACCGGAAGCGGAAACGGACGTCTTGATGCGGTCAGCGACGCGCTCCGCCGCAATCTTAATATTAAATACAGCCTTACCAACTATTCGGAGCACGCGCTTGAAATCGGCTCAAAATCACAGGCGATTTCCTATGTTGAAATCAAGGATGCAGACGGCAAGGTTTCATGGGGCGCGGGGCTTGACACCGATATTGTAACTTCGTCTGTTTACGCGCTGTTCAGCGCGCTGAATAGGAGCGGGCTGATAAAATAGTAGTATAAAAACCACCCCGGCAATGAATTCGCTTTGCGAATTCATTGCCACCCCTCCTTGGAGGGGAATTGCTCTGCGGAGGAATTTGCTTTTATTTATAAAAACTCATTCCCCTCCTTGGAGGGGTGCCTCCGCAGAGGCGGGGTGGTTGGTATTTATAATTAAACAGAAACTTTTCATTTTTATCAATCGTTTTGATTACAGATAGCAAAAACGAGGTACCTTAAATGACAACCATTACAACCGCTATTATGGAAACAAAAGCCGCCGGTAAAGAATTTACCGCAGAGTTTATTGTCGAAAGCTACGGCAATATGCTTTACAAGCTTGCCGCCGCGCAGTTAAACAACAAATCGGACGCTTATGACGCCTTGCAGGACGTCATGCTTAAAATCCTTGAACTCAATCCCGAATGGAACGATGAGGAGCATTTAAAAGCGTGGTTAATCCGCGCAGTGATTAATAAATGCCGGGATTATAACAAGAGCTTCTGGAACAAGAAAACCGTTGCAATTGATGAAGCTTTCGGGTTTTCAAATCAAGCACCCGATTTTGAACTGCAAAACGCGCTTTCTAAATTACCCGAAAAATATAAAATGACGCTTTATCTGCATTATTACGAGGGGTATAAAATTTATGAAATCGCAAAAATACTGAAAGTCGGCGAGAGCGGGATTAAGAAACGCCTTGTGAAAGGGCGGGAAATGCTGAAAGCATTTCTGACGTAAATGTTTGCACTAAGAAAGGAGCATTTTTATGCAGGACAAAGATTTATTCCGTTATGTAGATAACACAGAACTTAACGAAAAAATGAAAAGCGGGTTAATCAACGCGCAACCGCGTGTTACCGAAACGAAATATTCGCACCGTATGAATTTCGCGGTTTTAGGCGGTGTTGCGGCAGTAATTTGCGCGGCGTTTACGGGCTCGTATATTTTCCTGTTCAACGGCGAAATTTCGCCTTTATCGGAGGGGAATTCTGTTCCGGACGATGAACAAAATTCCGAAGCAAGTTATGAAATTTCGGACACTTATCCCACTTTGGAAATCACGATAGTCGAAAGCGAAAACCCGCCCGATTATCCTCCGGATGCTACAACTGTAACTTATATTGACGGAGAACCCGTAGTTATTAAAGAAGAACCGCCCGTCAGTAAAGAAACTCCCGAACCTGAATTTGTGAATTCGGTAAGAACATCGTTAAGCCCTGAAGAGTTTGAATATTATATAGAGATTCTTAATACTCGTGCCGAACTCGTCCGAGATAACCCGTTAGGTCTTGAAATAGTTTCTTCTGCTTATTCTCAATTAAGCAGAAAATGTTCAAATTTAACTTCCTTTGTTTATAACTGGAAATATATTCTTGACGGAGAAGAATGGGCTGATGAATCGCTGGCAATTCCGGTTGATGTGTGGGCGGAAGAAGAAGCCGCGTTGCTCAAGTTAATTTATGAATTTGAACACCCGAGAGTTGAAAAAGTCGAAAACGATTCCGAATTACTGTTTTTAACAGAGGTGTCCGGATATATTTACTACACAATCGGCGAAGCAGAAAATAACATTCAATGGCTTATTGCCGTTGCCGATTCCGGAACTCAGTATAAATTAATCAAAATGATTAAAGAAGATGATGAATGGAGTATTGGCGATGTAAACACATTCGGCGGCGAGTTCGGCTTATTTCAAAATGAAAACGGCGATTGGTCTTATGCAAGAGGTTAAGGGTTGACAATAAATTATCGATATGCTATACTTAAATAAAAGATAGGGGGTATAGTGTATGGCAACAAATAATGAACAGCGCGCCGCGCAAAAGGAAAAACTGTACGACTTGTTAAAACTAAAACGCGACAACGATAACAAAGGCATTAAAGTTGAGGGGTTAGAAGAACTTATAAACAGGGTAAAAGCCCCTATGGAAGTTGAAGATGTGGCGTATATCGAAAAATTGATAGCTGAACTTGAATAAATAAAAGCAGAGGGTTACCTCTGCTTTTAAATTTATTTTATAATTTGATTCATCACCATTCCGGTTGTCAGCTTCGGGTAAAAATACGTGGATTTCTGCGGCATCTTCTCCCCTGCCGCCGCTACGCCCTGTATTTCCTCAACCCGCGTGGGATTAAGCAGGAAACAGCAGTTTGCTTTACCGTCGTTCACCTCCGAAACCGCTTCATCCGCGCTTCTGGTGTAAGTTAAATTAACTTGATTTGCCATATTTTCCTTGTCAATCCCGAAAATCCTTTCAAGCACCAAGGTATGAAGCACGCTGACGTCTAACCCGCGCAAATCCGCGCTTGCTTCGGGCATAAAGTCTTTCATTATTTCTATACTTTTCAGTTTTAAAAAAGTATAATTATCATTGCCGGAATACAGCACAAAGGCTTTTTCGCCTTTTTCATAAGCTTCCGTAAGAGCGATTTCGCTTTTTTCGCGGTTTAAGTCCGTTGTAATTTCAAAGTATTGCTCACATTTTTTGATGATTTCGCTTTGTTCGTAACTTTCCAAATCACGCACAATCCTGTGCGTCGGGAAAACTACTAAGCCTTCATTTTCCATGTTGACAAGTGTCATAGGAACATAGCCGCAGGTGCAGTGTGTACAGTCAGCAGATTGAGCATTACGGTAGTTCAGCGCGGTTTCATATCTGTGATGACCGTCCGCTATATAAATCTTTTTATCCGCTAAAAGCGCGCAGATTTTACTTGTGAACGCGGGTTCGCTTACTGCCCATAATTTATGCGTAACGCCGTTCCTGTCGGTAAATTCCGAAGCGGGCGGATTTTTCTGTACTTCCGAAAGCATGCTGACCGCTTCCCCGCTCTCGTCATTATACAGGGAGTAAATCTGACTGAAATTGCAGTCGGTTGCCGTCATCAGGTTGAGCCGGTCGGTTTTGGCTTTAGAAAGAGTTTCTTCATGCGGCAAAATTATGCCTTTTGAAAACTCCTCTAATTTTACAAGGCAGATGAAGCCCGTAACGCTTTTCTTTTGATTATGAACCTCAAATTCCATTTCATACACATAAATGCACTCGTCTGCGTCGTTTTGCAGAATTCCCTGATTAAGCCAGTTATGCAGAAAACGACCTGCCGTACCGTAGACGTTATGCTCAGAATTCGGCTCTGACATTGCTTCCGGAAGCTCAAGCCTGATAATGTTATAAGGGTTGATGTTAAGGAATTCAGCGCGTTCCTCCTTTGAAATGATGTCGTAAGGCGGACAGCATAAAGTGCCGATGCCGCCGGCTTTTTCGGTGTAGCGCAATCCGCGGAAGGGTTTAATCTCTGCCATTAGTTATTCTCCTTTTTTTCTTATTATAGCACGGATTTTAGAAAAAGGCAAGTAAATAAAACGGTCGGGCATGAAAACCCGACCCTATAATAATT
>WRJM01000100.1 GCA_009782265.1 Oscillospiraceae bacterium
CATTGCTGCCGCTGTTAAACAAGCGGTGATTCTTTTTTTCATTTTTGTATTTCCTTTCGTTTTGTATGTTTATATTATAATCAATCAACTTGAAAATTACTAATTTTCAAGTTTAAGGACTATACCTTAATGTAATCCCTTTTTGTGCCAGTGATTTTAATATTTTTGCTACAGCCGCATCGGTTTCCTCATCGGTCAGCGTACCGTCTTTTCTGCGGAAAACAAGCTTATATGACAGGCTTTTCTTACCCTCCGGAATCTGTTCGCCCGTATACATATCAAATAAAGAAACCTGTTCTAAATTCGCTGTTTTTTCGCCGATAATTCCGGCGATTTCTCCCGCTGTGATTTCAGGCGCGCAAATTAAACTTAAATCTCTCGTCATGGACGGATATTTAGGTAAAGCCCGGAACTTCGGTGTTTTATTGCTATGCTCAAAAAGCTTTTCCGCGCTTAACTCTGCGCAGTAAGTTCTTGTTCCGATTCCCCAATTTTCAAGGACAACCGGATGAATTTCCCCGAAGAACCCCAACCGTTCGCCGTTTGCAATAATTTCCGCGCACCTGCCCGTATGATAAGATTTATCGGCTGTTAAAGCTTTATATACCGCGTTAATTCCGAGCTTCTCTAAAAGTTCTTCAATAATGCCCTTTAATGTCAGAAAATCTTCACTCTCGCCGTATAAGCCCATACTGAGAATTTTATTTTCTTTCGGAAGAATATCAATGTCGTCTATATCAACTCTCTCGTAAATTTCGCCGATTTCGTAAAAACGCCCGCCCGTGTTACGGTTGTTATAATTGCGCGTAATCACCTCAAGCATGGACGGAAGCATTGATATGCGCATAACGCCCGTTTCTTCCCCCAAAGGATTGCGAATAACTACGCTTGCGTCATCTGTATCGCTTATACAAGCTTTTACGTAGGATTTCGGGGAGATGAAGCTGAATGTTACAGTTTCGTGACAGCCCTGCCCCTGCATTATTATACCCAGTTTCTGTTCAAAGATTTCCGCTTCCGAAAAACAGCTTTCCGCCCTGACAAGCGGCAAGGAAGAGGGGATTTCATTATACCCGTAAATCCGCGCCACTTCTTCCGCAAGGTCACATTCAAGGTGCATGTCAATTCTGTACGGCGGAACAACGGCAAAGCCGTCCTTAATCATAAAACCAAGACGTTCCAATATTTCAATCTGTTTACTTTCAGGAATATCAGAACCGAGAATTTGATTGATTCTTTCAGGGTTGAATTTAATTTTAACCGGTTCTTTATTTGAAAAATCTTCGTCAATAATGGTTTTGACCGCTTCGCCGCAGTTCAGCATTTCCACAAGTTCAAGTGCGCGGAAAAGCGCGGTTTCTGCGGTTACGGGCGAAATGCCTTTCTCGAAGCGCGCACTGGATTCGGTGCGTCTGCCGATTCTCTGCGCAGTTTTGCGTACCGAAACACCGTCAAAGCAAGCCGATTCAAACACAAATTCGGTTGTACTCGGCATAATGCCGCTGAATTCGCCGCCCATAACACCCGCAACGGCAATCGGTTTCTTTGCATCCGCAATCACAAGCGTCTGCGCGTTTAAAGTACGTTCCTCACCGTCCAAAAGCGTAATCTTTTCGTTTTCAAAAGCGTTCCGAACCGTGATTTCTCCGCCCTCAACCGCGCGTTTGTCGAAAGCGTGCATGGGGTGTCCGTATTCAAGCATAACGAAATTCGTAATATCAACAATATTGTTAATCGCTCTCACGCCGGAAGCGCGAAGCCTTTCAACAAGCCAGCGCGGGGAAGGCGTGATTTTTACGTTCTTCACGACCGCCGCCATATAGCGGGAGCACCATTGCTTATTTTCAACCTTGACAGTTAATCCAATATCGCCGTCAACACCTTTGAAAGCAGGTTTTTTAATATTCACGGGCAGATTAAACGCCGCGCCCGCTTCCCTTGCCAAGCCTATAATCGACAAGCAATCAGGGCGGTTGTTGGTGATTTCAAACTCAACGGCAACGTCCTTTATGCCTAAAAACGCTGTTACGTCCATGCCTGCCGTAAGCTTGTCCGCTTCGGGGTCGTCATCTAATATTAAAATCCCGTCTGTATCGGCGTAAGGCAGGTCGTCTTTTGTAAGCCCCAATTCATCAATACTGCACATCATACCCATGCTTTCAACGCCGCGCAGTTTACCGCGCTTGATTTTCATCACACTGCCGTCGCTTCTGTTCAGTACAGTTCCGCCCTCAAGCACAACAGGTACGAACGCGCCTTGCGTTACATTCTGCGCGCCCGTTACGATTTGGCACAGTGCCGGCGAGCAGCCGGACGCATTATTTACATCACCAATATCAACCTGTGCAACCCACAGCTTGTCCGAATCGGCGTGTTTTTCAATGGAAACAACCTTACCGCAGACAACTTTCTCCAAAGGCGCGGACAAATCCGTCCATTTTTCAACCTTAGAGCCGCTCATGGTCATGCCGTGCGTGAAGTCTTCTATTTTCATGCCGGCTTTAATGTAATCATTAAGCCATTTTATTGATAAATTCAATTGATGTTCTCCTACTTTTTATTTTTAAATACCGAATAAGTTATTCTGAAAAAGATGACTAAACCTACAAAAGAGATGAAAAAACCTCTGAATGAGTTCCACTGACCGGCAAAAGGAATCTGTCCGCTGTTATTTTTTTCAAAATTCATTCCGAATATAAATAATCCCGCAGATAATAAATAAATAACAATACAGAATATTTTTGAATCAGTCGGCGGCTTCTTAACAGGGTCTTCTTTCCGGACTTCGTCCGGACGGCGCATCGTGCCCTGCAAAGTGCCTGATTTATATACTTTCGGTTTGCTCTTCCCGAGAAGCTCGTCATCATGCCTTTTGGTTCTTCTCCATATAATATATCGTATGATAAAAGCGCATAAAAAACCTAAGAAAACCACACTTGCAAGGATAATGTACAGCACGGCGTTGATTTCGCCCCAGGACGGGTTAAAGCGGGCGAAGATGTCTTCCGGAGGGGCGGATTCGGCAAGCCCCTGTACATAAATATAATATATAATTGTTCCGAGAAGAAGCAGAAAAGACGCCGACAGTGAGGAAATGTGAAAAATAACACGTGTTTTAAAGGACTTTATGCTTTCGGCAATCAGGTGCGCGGTCGCGCCGATGAAAAGGCTCAAGCTTACAATTGAAATAATAATGGTGGCAAGCCCTAAGATGAACATTGTCCCGAAAACCCCGTAAGCCGTTACGTATTTTTTACGCAAGTCTGTATCTTTAAGCGCGAACAGGGCAGGGAAAATGAACAGTCCGGCACTTGATATAAAAAGCAGAAACGCCGTTAAATACAACTGCTCATTGCGTATAATCAGGAAAAGCAAAAGGCTTGCGGTTAAAAATAATAAACTTACCGTATATAAAACAGCGCGTTTGGTTTTCAGAAAAGCCATGAAAACGCCTCCTAAAACTGCTTCAAAAACCTGATGTCATTTTCGTAAAGAAGCCGCAGGTCGTCTATTTCATACCGCATCATGGTGATTCTTTCAAGCCCTACGCCGAACGCAAAGCCCGAATAAATCTCAGGGTCAATCCCGCAATTTTTGAGCACCTGCGGGTGAACAATGCCCGCCCCAAGCATTTCTATCCACCCCTCACCCTTGCACATGGAACAGCCTGTTCCGTTACACTTGAAGCAGGACAGGTCAACCTCTGCGCTGGGTTCGGTGTAAGGGAAGTGGTGCGGGCGGAAGCGGAGCTTCACAGAACTGCCGTAAAGCCGCTTCATAAAGGCTTCAAGTGTTCCTTTTAAATCCGCGAAAGTAATACCCTTATCCACCACTAAAGCTTCGCACTGGTGAAAAACCGGCGAATGGGTCGCGTCAACTTCGTCGCGGCGGTAAACCCTGCCGGGGCTGATAATGGCAATCGGCGGCTTTTTTTCAAGCATAGTGCGGATTTGTACCGAACTTGTCTGCGTACGCAAAACAACATTGTCATTTATATAAAATGTATCAATTTCGTCGCGTGCGGGGTGTCCCTCAAAGGTATTAAGCATATCAAAAACGTATTTGGTTTCTTCAATTTCAGGTCCGCTGACGACAGTATAACCCATAAAGCGGAAAATGTCTTTCAGTTCGTTTAAAACAATGCTCATCGGGTGGCTTTTCCCGAGCGTGAAGCGTTTGCCCGGTAAAGTTACGTCTACGGCTTCTTTTTTTATGCTGTTTTCATAATGGAAAGCTTTCAGCTCAGCGATTCTTTCGGCGATTGCTTTTTCAACAGCTTCGCGGATTTCGTTGGCTTTCGCGCCGATTACAGGGCGTTCTTCAGCGGAAAGCTTGCCCATTGTTTTTAAAACAGCGGTCAACTCACCTTTTTTGCCGAGTATTTTCACGCGGACGTCATTGACGGCGTTCAAATCCACGCCTTCCTTTATCGCGACAAGCGTTTGCTTGCCGATTTGCTCGATTTGGGCAAGTGTTTCTTTAATCATAAAATATCCTTATTTTTCCTCAAGTTCCGTAACACCATTTATTATAACATTATCGGTAAGCGTTGTCAACGCCTGTGTGTTAATTTGTGCTATTTATCAAAAATTATCACAAACAGACCGCAGAAGCGGCTAATAGCCGCTTCTGCGGGTTTTACTTTATTTGACAAAATGCATTTTATATGCTATAATAAAACCGCGGAGGATTCCGCAGGCAGACCATACCATAACGGTAAAAGGCGGTAAGCTGAACCCCATTCGTCGTAAGTTTTATGGAAAGGGGGGATGCAATGTTATGATAATGCTTTGGAGTGATTTTTTAAATCTGCTGACAGCAATTGCAACAATTTTGTTAGCTTACACAACATATAAATCGCTTAATAATAAAAGCAAAAAGTAACCCCGCCCCACTAAGGTGAGTTACTTTTTGTTTCACACTTTCAGCTGACCGCTTAGGTCTGCCTTTTCTATTGTCATTATAGCATATTGGAATCTTTTTGTCAACAGTTTTTCGTCAAAAACACCCCGGACTGACCTCCGGGGTGTTCGCTTTAGCATTGGATACATAATGTTTGGTACATTTTGCTATTGCCTATAACCACTATAACACAAAACTCAACTCATGTTAATAGCTTTTGCAAAAACATCATTCCGTAAGGTCGGGCTTCCATGTCCGACCGATTTATTAACCCTTTATTTGACAAAATCCCAATTTATGTTACAATAAACACGTTGCCGCTCCCCTATATCGCGGTAGAAAGGGGGGATACATAGAAATGCTCAGTACATTAATAATCTCTGTCGTAGCGAGTATAATAGCCTATTATGTTTGCAAATGGCTTGACAGTAGATTTGGCGGCGACTAAAAAAGCCTGTTCACGCGGTCAGCATGAAAACTACCCCGATAGCCTAATCTCGGGGTAGTTGCTGTTATTTCGGACACATAATGCTCAGCACATATTATGTTTACCTATAACCACTATAACACAAAACTCAACTCATGTCAATAGTTTTTGCAAAACTTACTGCGCCGGGAAGCAACCTGCTACAACGTTTGTATTATTCGCGAGCAGAAGACGTCCGCCGCTGACACCAGCGAAACGGTCAGCTGTGGAATTGGCAACAGCATTTAAAGCTACAGTTGTAACTGAGGCGGCTTGAGCTGCTGTGGGGGCACCGGGTAAGAAGCAAACAGCCACATCGCCTTCAGAGTTCCAAGAACCGGCGAGGCCCCTTTCAATTCTTATGATTAAATAGCCCATATCATTATTGGGATTGGGGTAAGCATCCGTAACAACAGCTAACATAGCGGCATTGACAGTGGTTTCAATAACGGCAGCGGTGGCACCATAATTATTATGCCATCTAGCACCGGTAGCCCCCGTACCAGCGTCAAGCGCCCAACCGCCGGCAGCGGCGCCTATATATCTGAATTCATCAAACCCACCGGCAAGCATACCTTTGTTACGGTTCAGGATTTCAGCTTTCAGCCATGTGTCAATAGCGGTGGACGCGGTGCGGGCGGTGGTTTCCGCGTTGGATATACGCGCTCCTCTCAGGAACGAGCTCATCAGCGGGATAAGTACTGCCGCTAAGATACCGATAATCGCGATAACGACCAAGAGTTCCACGAGGGTAAAGCCTTTTTTCGCTTTAAGTGCCTGTAATTTTTTAATCATAATTATGTCCTCCTAATTATTTTCCGGTTTAGT
>WRJM01000101.1 GCA_009782265.1 Oscillospiraceae bacterium
GTCCCGGAATGCCGACTTCGCCAAGTTTATAGATGGCGGGCACATCCTGCGGCCGCACCTGTTGGGCGGCGCAAGAGAGTTGTTGGGGGAAGTTGGGCATAAAAACTTTGATATTGGTGCTTTTCCTTTTCGTGGCGTAGTATTTGTCAACCTCGGCCTGGAACACCTGGGCTTCAAGTTTTCTCTCGATAACCCCCCGCACCTCCCTGAACGGTATCTTGACGTCGGGCGCGATGGAGATGAGTTCGGCAAGGTGATAGCCGAAGGTGCTCTCCAGGATCGGTGCCAATTTCCCGGGCGTTTCCTCGCGAAGGGCTATGCGGATGTCGGCGAGCCAGGCTTCGCGCTCGGGGTCGGCCGCCTCGGGATCGGTTTCAAGCCCGCCACGGCCGGCGCTTGGCTTGTCGTCCGAATACCTGGAGGCGGCAGACGCTAAATCGATCTCGCCGCCGGTGAGCATCCCCCACACTTCGCTTACCGCATTCCTGGCGGCCTCGTCGCCGCCCCGCGCTTCCCTGGAAAAGAAAATATGCCTGAACCGCACCAGCCCCGGCAACCGGAATTCGTCGCCATGCCTGGCGTAGTATTCCTGGATGGCCTTGGGGCCTGGCGTGGGAGCGCGGGGCTTGATGATCATGTTAAGGTAGGAATAGGTGAAGGCCTTGCGCCGCAGCCGCTCCTGCCAGTCCCGATAGCTCATCCCCCGGCCCTCCAGCACCCGCCTGAGCTTGATCATGCCGCCGGAATTCTTGACCAGTTCGGAACTCAACTCGCGAAAGCGGCGGTCCATGTCCAGTCGAAACTGGGAACGGATTTCGGCCGCGATTTCCGTTCTTGACTTGGGATAGCTGTTCGATTGTTGTTGCATACGGTGCAGGTAATCGACGATGCGATTGATATGGGAATTGTTCTCCTGTTCCGCTTCCCGATAAAAATCAACCTCAGCCGCCGCAGATTCAGCAAGACGCGCCCGAAGCTCCCGAGGCTAAAGAATCAACGCTGAAACAGCTGATAGAGTTTGTTGAAAGAAACATTGACCACGCCGCTGTAAAGACCATTCACAACTACAACGCGTCAAATCTTCTGCAAAGCCTGATTAACGCGCCGGGTATATTTACTCCGCTTGCGCATTATATAATTCCGCTTGACGTAGACGGAATAAAATCGTTCGGGGAGCTTTGGGTTGACAGCGACGAGGGTAATTCTTCCGCTAAAAAAAGCGGCAGAAACACAAAGCATCATTTGTTTCTAACATTTGAGGTGGAAGCCGCCGGACGATTTGAAGTTGATTTATACGCCGACGGCTCGGACGTCAGTCTTTCATTTTATTATCCCGAAAGCTTTGCGCACAGGGCTCATTCGCTTCTCGGAAAGGTCGGCAGAATTATCGTTCAGTCGGGCTACTCAACCAAGGAAATCAGAACCGGTCCGCTTATCAGACCGCATGATTTAGTTCAAATATTCCCGAATATACTTGAAAGGAGAATGGGATTCAATGTCAAGGCGTAAACCGCCCGGCTACGGTCAGCAAGCCGCCGTAGCCCTCAAATACAACCCTGACCTTAATTTCGCGCCCGTGGTGGTCGCTTCGGGACTGGGGGAATTGGCGCAGAAAATTGTCAACATCGCCGACGAGAACGGCGTGCCCATTTACCGCGACGACAGTGCCGCCGCGCTTTTGGTTATGCTCAACAGCGGGGCTATGGTTCCGCCCGCGCTGTACCAAATCGTCGCGTCAATTTACGCCGAGGTTGTATTAAACACAAAGGATATTTAAAATGGAAAAGCAAGTCAGATACGCTGAGTTAAACGACATTCCCGATATTATACTTTTACTTAAAGCCGTGGGGAAGCTGCACGGCGAAAACCGCGGAGATATTTTCCGCGGTAATGCTTTGCGCTATTCCGAAAGTGAAATCAAGGATTTTATAAAAACTAAAAAAATGAATATTTTTGTTTCCGTCAATGAAACCGACCAAGTTACCGGCATGGTTTTCTGCGAATTCAAAACTGTTGAAGCCGACAATGTTTTACTAAGCTCCAAAACTCTATGGGTCGCCGACGCCTGCGTTAAGGAGCATTGCAGGGGTGAGGGCTACGGCAAAACGCTTATTAACCATGTTAAAGCCTTCGCAAAGGAAAACAACTGCTCCCGTATTGAGCTTAACGTCTGGGATTTCAATAAAGGCGCGCGCGGTTTTTATTCAGGGTTGGGAATGAGGGAGCAAAGGCATATTATGGAGTTTATTGTGGATTAATTAACGGAAACAGCGGACGGGGAAAATCCCCGCCCGTGTATTTTTTATGTAACATTGATGTTTATACTATTCCCAACTAAAAAAGCTTGCAATAATTAATAAAATATGATATAATGTAAAAGGGTGATAAAGATGGTAAAAAGACATTATATCAGCGAAGAAGAAGTCGTTGAAATAAAGAAAGTTCAAAAAGGAAATAAAGACAAAACAATAGATAAATGGTTAGAGGTATTAGTGCTGCATGCAGCCGGGGAAAAGCGGTCGGAAATATCTTCAAAAACAGGTTTTTCAAAACAATATATAACCGATTTGGTGAGTGAATATAAAAGCGTCGGATTGAAAGAGTATTCTGCAAAACAATACAAAGGAAATAATCGTAACCTCAGTTTTTCTGAGGAAGAAACGTTATTGGAAATATTTAAAAAGCAAGCTGAAAAAGGACAGGTTATTGAAGTCAGCACAATTAAAAAAGCATACGAAGAAAAGTTAGGCAGAGAAATCAAAAGTAAAGGACATATTTACTATATCTTAGACAAGCATGGTTGGCGAAAAGTGATGCCGAGAAGCAAGCACCCGAATAAAGCAAACAACGAGGAAATTGAATCCTCAAAAAAATTAACACTGCGGCAGAGGAAGCCTTTAACGAGGTAAATTGCGAAAGTAAGCCGTATAAAAACGTCAAGCTGATGTTTCAAGATGAAGCCGGTTTCGGGCGAATAAATAAACCGAAATATTGTTGGTGTTATAAAGGTCATCGCCCCGAAATACCTTGCCATCATATCCGTGAATATTGTTACGCTTACGGTGCGGTTGAGCCGTTGACGGGCGATTCGTTTTTCCTTGTTTTACCATACAGCAACACAGATTGTATGAATATTTTTCTCCGAGATTTATCGGAGAAATATCCCTATGATTTAATCATGGCACAGGTCGAAATCGTTGATTATTCCTGATAATATCCGGTTATTTTATCTACCCCCTGCGACACCCGAAATGAATCCGATTGAGCAAATTTGGAAAGAAATTCGTAAGCGCGGTTTCAAAAATGAGATTTTTCAAACACTTGATAAAGTTGTGATTCGGCTTTGTGAAACTATCTGTTCTCTTTCAAATGATATTATTAAAAGTATTACGGGAAGAGAGTGGATTTTGAACGCCTTTTAATTTGGGATTAATATTACTTGATACTTAAAGATACTTTTCGTAGCTTGCTCTAACCTACGCAACCCCGCTTTTTGTTTGTAACCGTCAAATCTCCAACTCAAGCTGAGTATTCCTCGTTTTACACTCGTCGGGTGCAAACTCTGGTAACAAGCGAGTCAACGCAACACTGTCATTCCGAATATCCAAGTTCGGCGCGTTTTTGAATATGTAAACAAGATACTCAAACGGATTCAAATTATTTTCCTTCGCGGTTTCAATAATGCTGAACATCACCGCGCTCGCCTTCGCGCCGCGCGGAGTGTTGCAGAACAGAAAATTCTTGCGGTCAATCACAAAAGGCTTGATACTGCGTTCAGCGCGGTTATTGCTGATTTCAAGCCGCCCGTCAAGCAAAAAGCGTTCAAGATATTTGCGTTGTCCGAGTGCATACCTAACCGCAACGCCAATCGGGGTTTTCGGTGTGGCGCGCAGGGAAATAAGCCATGTGAAAAACTGCTCAAGAACAGGTTTAGATAACTCTTGCCGTTTTTTAAGCCGTTCCTCCGGAGATAATTCCGTGAACCTGCGTTCAATCTCAAAGAGCTTGTCGCAGAACCGTTTCCCGCGAAGAATGTCGGAACTTTCGCGGTCTTTTAGGGGTAATGTTTTCAAACCCTCATCGAACTTTCGCCTCGCAATGAGCAGTGTCTCGTGCGCGAGACACTGCAGCCCACAACCGTGATATTTTCATGCAAACCATGATACGCTTCATACCCATCGGTATGAAGATAGCCTTTGAAATATTTTAAAAACGCTTCGGGGTGTTTCCTTGAACGCGACGGCTGATACTCGTAGAGTACAATCGGACGAAGGTCGTCTGCCGGATTATCCGCGTCCCCGCTTGTCCGATAAAGCCACATATACGACTTGCTCTGAGCTGTTTTTCCCGGTTCTCGTAGCACTTGCAAAGTCGTTTCATCTGCGTGAAGAACATCGCAGGAAAGTAGCTTTTCTTTCAGCTTTTCATAAATCGGAAGGAGCCAATTTTCAGTTGCGGTAATTAACCAATTAGACATCGTTTGGCGGGAAAGGTTAATACCGCTACGCTTTTTAGACAGTTTTAATTGTTCCATAAGCCATTGATTTTTCGCGTCTAATTCTGTGATTTTGGCTAACAGATTATGATATTCTATTTTTGAAATTGTTATGTTTGAAGTATCATTTTTCATACTTCAATTATACCATAAAACCCGCATGAAATCAAGTGTTATCAGCATACTTTCACGATTGTTTCAGTTAGATTACACCTCGCTTGAACACTTCGTTTCTGCGGATTTTAAGTTCAACTTTCGCGCCGCCGAGAAGATACGCAAGTTCTTCGCCCGAGAAACTCATTGTTGATTCGTCACCACTCTGCGGCCATTTAAAGCGTCCTTTTTCAAGCCGCTTGAAGTACATCCAAAACCCGTCGCCGTCCCACTCTAAAATTTTCATTCTGTCGCGTGAGCGGTTGCAAAACGCGAACAGCTCCCCGCCGAACGGGTCAAGCTTGAAACCGCCCTCTACAATCGTCGCCAAGCCGTTGATTGATTTCCTCATGTCGGTAGCTCCGCAGGCGAGAAATACTTTCTTTCCCCCAAGTTCTATCATAAGGCTTTAAGCGTCCGGCACACGCGGGCAAAAAGTTTCTCGTCAGTATCAGAATTTACCGCTATCCGGCAACCGCCGACTTCAACGATTATCTCACTTTGCTCCGGC
The DNA here is from genome assembly GCA_009782265.1 of Oscillospiraceae bacterium. Classification (GTDB taxonomy): domain Bacteria; phylum Bacillota; class Clostridia; order Oscillospirales; family Ruminococcaceae; genus Ruminiclostridium_E. The sequence goes on from WRJM01000101.1 coordinate 5,160, forward strand.
GGCGGACTTTGAACGCATAACGCCCAACTCTGCGGTGCTTCCTCAATCTCACTGCAAGCCGATTTACGGAGTTTACGCTGCCAATAGAAAAACTGCGCTCTGCTTATTTCGTTGCGTTCGCAGAATTTATTAACTGTTTCTCCGCTGTTTCGTTCAGCGAAAAGTTGAATCCACCGCGATTCACGGTATTGATTGGTGATTTCTCTTGCGTTCATTGCAACCGTCAAATAAAAAAGCGTATATCCACGCACCAATAAAAATAGTACAATAAAACCAAACTGGTTGAAAAAGTAGCATTACTTTTTCAACCTTTTAGGAGTATTGTAACACTTTTCTTTGTGTCACGGCAAGGTACGGGGTATTTGACGGTTACGATTAAGGGGCATAACCCCGAAAACGGGCATTAGTACCTGAAGCCATCGTGTCTGCCGTTCCACCACAACCGCATTTGATATTTTCGTCTGCACGACCCTTGTATTTTTGGCAGACATTTTTATAAAATCCTAAAATTCATTTTCTGAGTAACCCGCATAAACACAGGGTTTAAAAGGTAAATCATCGAAAACGGGCATTAGTACCTGATGGTAACGTCCCCTTGGTGATTTATTTCTAAATTGTTTAAATTTTCTATTGCATTTGTAGGCAAACTGTGATACAATATAATTAAAAATGAAAAAAGGAGTGTAAGCATATGTTAAATGCACAGGTCAGACCGGCAAGAGATTTACGTAATAATTATGCAGAAATAAAAAAATCGCTCGAACAGAATGACCATGTCATCATCACCAATAACGGCGTTGGGGAGTCAGTTTTAATTAACTTTGACCTATATGCAAAATTCGAAGAGTTTTTGCATCATCAATTCATTTATAATGAGCTTCAAAAGACCAAAGCCAAAGTTAGCGACCCCAATGTAAAATTACACGATATTACCGATATATTTGATGGTATTGAGCAAAAAGTTACAGGTCGCGGAATATGAAGTACCGCATAAACTTCTT
>WRJM01000102.1 GCA_009782265.1 Oscillospiraceae bacterium
AACCACGTCAAACATTATTTCTTCATTATAAGAAAATCTGTATAATTTATCAAACATAGTAGGGTTATAATTAAATTGATTAGATATAGAATAAAAACCAAGATTACCTTTTAACCAATTATTATTTTCTTGCGGGTTGTAATCTAAAGAAATTCGTTGCCGATATACTGTAGCTACTCCACCTAAAATATTAAAAGCTTTATATCCTGGTTTTCCGGTCGATTCATTTCTGATTGTAATTATGTGAATAATCTCATCGCCGATTAACCGCACAAAATACGGATATTTGCTTTTGATTAGTTTGAAGCCGAGGGGTTCTAAGGCTTCGCCGAAGACTTGTTTAAAAACTGTATTTAATGTTATTCCCATTTATCCTTTTCCCTACTTCCCCCGCTCGATTTTTTCTTTTAACTCCCTGCCGTCTTTCAAAAGTGCTTTCAACGCTTCCCTGTCATTTCCCTCAATCGCTTTTTTATATTCAGCCAAATGTTTTTCAAGACATTCCATTTCTAACAGTAGGTTGTCCCTGTTTTCCATGAACAGTTCCGTCCACATATCTTCGTTTAAACGCGCAACTCTGGTTAAATCCTTGTAGCTTCCGGCGGAAAAGCCCTTATGTTCTGAAGCGGTCGGGCTTTTCACGTAGGCGTTAGAAACAATGTGCGCAAGCTGAGAGGTGTAAGCGATTTTTTGGTCATGTTCCTCCGCCGTAGTGAAAATCACGCTTCCGAAGCCGATTTGCGTAAAGAGCTTCTTAACTCTTTCAAGGTTTTTAATGTTTTCTTCAAGAGACACTAAAAGCATGGACGCATTTTTAAAAAGCGAACTGCGGGAATGACGGAATCCCGAAAACTGCGTTCCTGCCATGGGGTGTCCGCCCATAAAAATAAAGCCGTTTTTCTTTGCAACCGGTAAAATTTCCTTGCAGATTTGTCTTTTTACCCCTGCACAGTCGATTACAACGGCGTCTTTTTTAAAAAATGCTGCGTTTTGTTTAATGTAATCAACCGTTGCTTTCGGGTAAACGGCAATGATGACAAAATCACATTCCTGAAGCCTTTCGGGTTCAAGTATACCGTCACTGACAAATTCTAATTTAGCCTGAAGATTCACGCTTTTGTTTTGGTCGCAGGTTAAAATTTTATGGTTTGTGTTTTCCTTAAAGGCGCGGGCGAAAGAACCGCCGATAAGCCCTAATCCTATGATTCCGATTGTCATATGTTTCTCCGATTCTTAATTTTTAGAACTTGTATACAATAATTGAATACACGTTCTTATTATTCAACTGTAAGCGTAAACCTGTAGCAAGCGTCATTGAGCCAATGATTGCCGGCGTTCCGCAATTCAAAGGGACTTATTACGGTAAAGCCCGTAATCTCATATTTTCCTTTTTCCGACGGTGCAGTTATTTCAATTTCCCCGTAACCCAAATATTCCGGCTTGTTTTCCAAGTGCATGAAAGGTTTATTGCCGTCAAGCATTTGCTGTTTCCAGTCAATTAAAACGATAAACAATATATCATCAGCGTTATCATAATTTCCCGCACGGTAAGCAAGTTTAACCGTTTCGCCGCTTTTCACTTTTAGTTCTTTCGGCGGAAAAAACACCTGTATATCATCTTTTACTTCAAAATCAAGGTTTAACATTAATCCTTGATACGGGATTTGTAAAAATTCCGCCGGTTCTTGCGCCGCTGGTTTTTCGTTTACCCGTCTTGTTCCGTTTATGTTGTTTAATTCAAACGTCGCACTCAATCCGTATGAATTTGACATAAAATCCAAATCAACAGCATGCTTATCCGGCGAGGTTAAGACAGCAACGGTTATAAAATGAGAATTATCAAACTTTAAATTTTCATCAAGCGTTATCGGAATGATTAAACTCCCTCTTGCGTCAGCTTTAAAAATATATTCGTTTATAAATATATCGCCGCCGTTTACTTTAAATGATGTTTCTTTATAATCATAAAATATTTTTAAAATATATTCGGAATCACTTTCGGTAAGATTAGCAAACTGCACGTTTAATGTGTCGTTTATTTTATCCAAATAAACAACGCCGTCATATGTCAGCTCATGGTCATTCACCAATCCTAACGTTAAGCCTTCGTAAGGTGCATCCTCATATTCTTTTGCGAAATCGTGAAGCTGACTGCCTTTATCGTCATCGTTTTCTTTTTCCTTAACATCGCATGATGATAAGATAATACTAAAAAGACATACAGTTATAATTAAAACACGCTTGCTTATCGTTTTCATTATAAATTCACCGCTTCTCTCACCCTATTCACACTCTTCACCAAATCCGCGAACTGTTCCGGTGTGAGCGACTGCGGTCCGTCGCAAAGTGCGCGTTCGGGGTTATTATGAACTTCTACAATCAGCCCGTCCGTGCCACACGCCGCCGCCGCCAAAGACAAGGGTTTTACATACCGCACGATTCCGCAGGCGTGGCTGGGGTCAACGATGACGGGCAGGTGCGATAATTCCTTTAAAACCGGAATCGCGGCAATGTCCAGCGTATTGCGCGTGGCAGTTTCAAAGGTTCTGATACCGCGCTCACATAGAATCACCTGTTCGTTTCCGCCCGCCATGATGTATTCGGCACTCAGTAAAAGCTCGCTGACAGTGTTTGCCAAGCCGCGTTTGAGCAGAATTGGTTTTCCGGTTTTTCCGAGTGCCTTTAAAAGCTCCATGTTTTGCATATTCCGCGCCCCGACTTGTATAACGTCCACTTCATCGAAATATTTCAAGTGCGATAAGTCCATCAGTTCGGTAACAATCGGAAGTCCGGTGAGTTTTTTAGCTTTCACCAAAAGCTCAATGCCATCCGCGTGCAAACCCTGAAAGTCATAAGGTGAAGTACGCGGCTTAAACGCACCGCCGCGGAGCATTTGCGCGCCTGAAGCCTTTACGCTTTCGGCGATTGCACAAATTTGCTCCTCACTCTCAACCGAACAAGGTCCTGCAATCACTAAAAAGTTCCCATCACCGATTTTAACACCGGCAGTTACGCCTCCGGCATTACTGTTAACTTCAAAAACGCTGTCGTCGTTATGGAATTTCCGGTTGGCTTTCTTAAACTTTTCTGTTACGCGCGTAACGCTCTGAACTATGGAAAGCCCTTTAATTAATTCTTCATCTACACTTTCGGTGTCGCCGATTAAACCTAAAACTGTCTGGAATTTTCCCTCACTCAAATGTACGTCCAAACCAAGGCTTTTTATCCATTCGATTAAATCCCCGCGCTGTTCAATCGTTGCGTCTTTTTTTAATACCACTATCATTTGTTTGTCCTCTTTTCCTGTGGTTCTCCCCGCCTGCGGCGGGGAGAACCACAAAAATAACTTTATCTGATGTTAAGTACATAAGTAATAACATTAATATTGTATAGTAAAATGCAGATTTTGTCAATAGTTTAATGAAATCTTATTTATAAAAATGAGTTGATTAATAAATTATGCATTGCATTGCATTATGGTTTTATGCTATTATGTAAATGAAGAATACCGCCGTTTGAAAGGGGCGGTATTTTTGTTGAGGGGGATTAATTCAAGAATTAAATCTTCCCAACAAAAAATAAAATAATAAAAAAGGTAAGATTATGAAAAGATTAATTAACGCAATTATCATGGGTACAGGCGGGATTACAGGGTTTTTATTCGGCGAACTTGACGGTTTTTTTTATGCGCTGATAGCTTTTGTAATCCTTGATTACATAACAGGGGTTATCGCGGCAGTCATCCAAAAAAATTTACGCAGTGAAATCGGATTTAAAGGAATTTGTAAAAAAATTACGATTTTTATTGTTGTTGCGGTGGCAAATATCATTGATTCACAAATAATTCAAAACGGTTCAGCGCTTAGAACGGCGGCAATTTTTTTATTTATATCCAATGAAGGAATCAGCCTTCTTGAAAACGCGGGCGGAATCGGTTTACCTATTCCGAAGAAATTATTTGACGTGCTTAGCCAGTTAAAACAAAAATCAAATGAGGAGGAAATTGATAATGAAAAAAGTCAGTATTGAAGCAGGTCACGGCGGTTTTGACCCTGTTTTTTGTGTGTTATAATTAACGGTTTGACGGGGGAGCGACTTCATTTTTCACCCCGCAACGCTCCGTCAGCAAAGCCGACAAGCACACAAATTTTTAGCCGTCAAAGGGTTTAAGGGTGGAGATTTTCCGCCGCATACAAGCGGAAAATACTACCCGCCCCTTGACGGCTAAAAAAACAGGCGATAAGAGGACAACCGCCTATAAAATTTCTCTTGACTTTACTATTGAAACGTGGTAGAATAGATTTATAAAGATTGGGGGTACAGAATGGTAAAAAGCACGATAAGAGCTAAACTTGATATAATCTTCAAAATGTTATTTTCGGAACACTTGGACTTGCTCCACGAATTATTAGCGGGATTGCTCCGGTTGCCAAGGGAATCTATAAAAAATATAGTCGTTAAAAACTCGGAAATAGTTCCCGACAGTATATCAGGGAAATTCGTCCGAATGGATTTGAATATGAACGTTGACGGAAAGTTAATTAACGTAGAAATGCAATACGGCAAGGATTATAATTTTCGTGAAAGAATCCTTTTCCATTGGTCGAAACTATACAGCGGCGAATTGAAAAGCGGTAACGATTTTTCTTTATTAAAGCCGACTATTTGTATCGGAATTGTTGACTTCAATATGTTCGCTTGTGAGGGCTTTCATTCTAACTTTACCGTAATGGAAAGAAACCGTCACGAAGTATTAACGGAGAAGTGCGGCGTTCATATTTTTGAACTGCCGAAAATCAGTAAAAAGGTAAATAAAGATGATATAATGGAGTTGTGGTTACAGCTTATCAACGCTGAAACAGAGGAGGAACTTGAGATGTTAAATCAAACAGGGGTAGCCCCCATTCAAAGGGCTGTGTATGTCCTCCACCAAATGAGTGAGGACGAGAAAATACAGGAAATGGCACGGTTGAGAGAAAAAGCCTTGCTTGACGAAGCTACAGCGGTGAGCGGAGCGAAGCGAGAGGGTATGCGTGAGGGCGTTACCGATGTTGCCCGAAATATGCTTGCAGACGGCGAACCCATTGAAAAAATTATAAAATACACAGGCTTACCCCTCGAAGAAATCAAACGCTTATAAAACCAATAAACTTATCCCTGCTCGGCTCAATCGGGCAGGGAAACTAATTCATATTTTTTTGATTATAGCGTAAACAAACGGAGGAATAAACGTGGTTGAACTTTGGGATATTCTCGACGAAAACGGCAACGCAACAGGTCGTGTTCACGAGCGAGGCAAACCCATGAACAAAGGCGAATATCATCTTGTGATTTATGTTTGGATTGAAAACGACAACGGCGAATACCTTATATCGCAAAGGTCAAGCAACAAGACATTTCCGAATATGTGGGAATGTACGGGTGGAAACGCAGTTACGGGCGACGACAGCTTAACTACGGTATTAAAAGAAGTGAAAGAGGAATTAGGCATTATTCTTGAGCTGCGGAACGGGCGAATAATTAAACATCGCTTACGATGCGGGGGTACGGAATGTCATGGGTTAGTCGATGTTTGGTTATTTCGGCAAAACGTGGACATATCAACCGTAGTTCTTGCTCCTGATGAAACCTGTGGTGCAATGTGGGCAAGCCGTGATAAAATTAACCATATGATTGATGAAGGCACATTTAAAACGTGGGGACTGTTTACTTATGTTAATGAATTGTTTGGGTTTTAGAAATTTAGGTTTTTGTTCGGATTATAGGAAACGCCACCCTCGTCGTTCCCTACAAAAACGAAAGATTGGTGTATGAACACAACAAATATAATTAAGTATTATAATTATTATATAAAGTAGAACGGCGGGAAAATTCCCGCCGTTTTTCATGTCCTCTTTAACCGCCCGAAAAATGCTGAAACACCCGAAAAATCAAATTCAAAAGCACAGCAACAGGGGCGGCATACTGCATTAAATCCCACGCCTTTTTAACCTTAAAAAGTTTCTCGTTTACGACTTCAACACGCTTTGCCGACTG
>WRJM01000103.1 GCA_009782265.1 Oscillospiraceae bacterium
GCTGTCGCTCTTTTACTGTTTCCGTCTTCCCAGTATTTTATTGCTTGCTCCCGGTATTTTTTATCATAACTCATGTTTTTATTATATCACACTCTGAGCCAGATTTCAAGTTAATAAACTATAAATCTTTCAAACCGGAAAAATTCCAGAAAGGTATGGATACAAAAAATGAAAAAAATATTAGCAATACTTCTTGCGCTTTGTATGGTTTTGGCTTTAACAGCCTGCGGTTCTGAAAATAACGACGACGAAAACAAAGAAACCCCGCCCGCGAACAACGGAAACGATACACCGAAGGAAGAATACGAAAACCCGTCAACGCCCGGAAATGAATCGGAAGAAAACACAAACGAAGAAACGCCCACTGAAGAAACACCCGCTTCTGAAATTAATTTTACCGGTTCTCTTGAAGAAACGCTTACCGAAATTGAGAACTTGGCGAAAGAAGCAATCGGCGAAGACGGCTTCTACCCCATGGGCTTCACTGACCCCGTAACCGCTGAAGTTGCACAGAACATGCTTGGTTTTTCTGAAGATGATTTCAATACATACGTAGAAGAAGCGGTTTCTTCAATCGCGGCGATTGCGACATTTGCGCATCAGATGGCATTAGTGAAAGTAACGAGCGGTAATGCTGAAACAGTTAAAAATCTGATTGCTTCCGGCTACGATTCGCGCAAGTGGATTTGCGTGTTCCCTGAAATCAGCATTGCGGCGTATGCGGGCGATTATGTATTGCTTGCAGTGGGAAGCGAAAAAAACGCACACGCTGTTGCGGACGCGTTCCTTAAGCTTACCGGCGGCGGGGATTCAGAAATTTTCTTTGAGGGAATCGGCACGGAAGCGGAAACAGGAGAAGGCGGCGGTATGGGGCTTGATATAGGCGGATTGCTTCCTTTTGATGCGGAAATTGAAACAGACGAAACAGATGAGGGTTAATATAAGAGGTCGTTTAAAATGTTGTTTTCAAGCGTAACATTTTTATATTATTTCCTGCCCGTTGTTTTGGCTTTATATTTTATACTGCCGACCCTGAACGGCAGACAGGATTTAAGAAACAGCGCCCTGCTTTTGGCAAGCCTTATTTTTTACGCGTGGGGCGAACCTGTTTATGTATTTTTAATGCTCGGGCAATGCGTAACAGCATGGGCTTTTTCTCTCCTTATAAACAAATACCGCGGAAAAACACCGGCTAAGTTTGCTCTTGCCGGTGTTTTTGCGGTTTCTTTAGGCGCGTTATTTTTCTTTAAGTATACCAACTTTTTTATTTCTAATTTTAATATGCTGTTTAAAACTAATTCTAAACTGCTGGAATTAGTAATGCCAATCGGAATCAGTTTTTACACGTTTCAGATTTTAAGTTACGCGATTGATGTATATAACGGCAGAACCGAAGTACAGCGTAATGTGCTTTCGTTTTCAACCTATGTGTCATTGTTTCCTCAATTAATCGCAGGTCCGATTGTGCGTTATTCCGATGTTGAAAAAGAGCTTAAATCCCGCAAAACTACGATTGCGGATTTTTCTGACGGTGCGCGGCGTTTTACCGCGGGTTTAGCTAAAAAGGTGTTAATTGCCAATGTTTTGGGTGAGTTCTACGGGCAAATGCGCGGCGGAACCGATGTTCTGTCGGGCTGGCTGTATATTATTGCGTATGCCTTGCACATTTATTTTGATTTTTCCGGTTACAGCGATATGGCAATCGGGCTTGGCAGAATCCTTGGTTTTAAATTCCCCGAAAACTTTAATTATCCTTATATTTCAAAAAGCGTTACGGAATTTTGGCGGCGTTGGCATATGACGTTGTCAAGCTGGTTCCGTGATTATGTTTACATTCCGCTCGGCGGCAACAGGAAAGGTGCAAAGCGGCAGTTTTTGAATATTCTGATTGTTTGGTTTCTGACAGGCTTCTGGCACGGCGCGAACTGGAATTTCATCGTTTGGGGATTATATTTTGCGGCGTTTTTACTGATTGAAAAATTAATCCTGTTAAAGCTTTTACAAAAAATGCCGAAGCTTATTAATCATATTTATTTACTGCTGATTGTAGCTGTGGGCTGGGTATTCTTTGACAGCTTATCAACAGCGGAAATCGGAAAGCATTTGTCGGTGATGTTCGGGTTCGGCGCGGACGGTTTTGCGGGAACAGAGCCGCTGTATTACCTCAGAAGCTACGCAGTGCCGTTAATCATCGCTTTAGTCGGTGCTACCCCGCTTCCGAAAAAGCTTTTTGACCTTCTTGAAAATAAAAAAGCAAGAGCATTAACATTTATGCAACCTGCTGTTACGGGGATTTTATTAATTATAATTACGGCATATTTAGTTGACGGCTCGTTTAATCCGTTTATTTATTTTAGGTTTTAAAAAGGGAGGGGTACGTTTTATGCGTGAAAAACTGACGGCTATAATTTTCATTTTAATACTCGGCGGATTTTTTATTTTGAACCGCGTCATTACGCCGCCCGAAATAAGCCAAAGCGAACGGCGTCCGCTTGAAAAAATGCCGGAGCTTTCTTTTGAAACGGTCAAAAATGCCGCGTTTATGGATGGTTTTGAAAGCTTTGCGGCGGACAGCTTTGTTTTCCGCGATACTTTACGCGCTGTCAGGGCGTTTAATGTGTTTTATATTTATAATCAAACCGATAAGGACGGGATTTATATCGGCGAATCGGGTTTCGGAAAATTTGAGCCGGTAAATGAACAGTCATGGCGGCAGGTCACGGATAAGATTAAAATAATCGGCGATGTTTTAAAAGAAAAAAATATCAGCGTTTATTATTCGTTTGTGCCTGATAAAAGTATTTATTCCGGCAGAGAATTACCGGGCTTTCATGCTGACCTTGCGCGCGAAATTATGACCTCGGAGCTGCCTGATTATACATTAATTGATATAACAAACTCACTAAGCGGCGAAAATTTTTACCGCACGGATTTGCATTGGCGGCAGAACTTTTTAAAACCTGTAGTTGACACGCTCGGAGAAGCAATGGGCTTTAAGGTGGATTTTGCGCGTTTTAACGAAGTTACGGCGGGCGAATTCCAGGGCGTTTACACCGGACAGGCGGCACTCCCCATGCGTGCGGATATGCTGACTTATTTAAAAGGCACTGTTAATACAGCAATGTATATCAACGAACGCACGCTTGAATGGTATGAAAGTGATGTTTATGATTCGGAAGCTTTTTCGGGGCGCGACCCTTACGATATATTCCTGAAAGGTCCTCAGCCGCTGATTGTATTGGAGAATCCGGACGCGGCTTCGGATAAGGAATTATACCTGTTCCGCGACAGCTTCGGGTCAAGCATAGCGCCGGTTTTAGCGGAAGCGTACCGGAAAATTACGCTGATTGATTTACGTTATATTGATTGGCGGATGCTCCCTGCTCTTATTGAATTTAACGAGAACGCGGACGCATTGTTTCTTTACAGTTCGCAGATAATGAATAACGCTTCGGTGCTGTTGGTGAAATAAAAAAGTTTTTTCCGCCCCTACTTTTTCAACGCTTTCTTCAAATACTGCCCTGTGAATGATTCTTTTTTCTTTGCAAGCTCCTCCGGCGTACCCTCCGCGATAATATACCCGCCTTTGTCTCCGCCCTCCGGACCGAGGTCAATGACATAATCGGCGGTTTTAATTATATCTAAATTATGTTCAATCACAACCACCGTATTCCCGCCCTCAACTAATTTCAAAAGTACATCGATTAATTTATGTACATCCGCAGTGTGAAGCCCTGTTGTCGGTTCATCTAAAATACAGAGCGTCCGTCCCGTCGCCCGCCGGCTCAATTCTTTAGAAAGCTTTACCCTCTGCGCCTCGCCGCCTGAAAGCGTAGTGGATGACTGCCCCAACCGCACGTATCCAAGCCCGACATCGTTCAACACCCGCAGTTTTGCCGCGACCGGCGGTATGGTTTCCAGCAGCGGGAGCGCGTCGCTGATATTCATATCGAGCAGATCGGCTATGGAACAGCCTTTGTATTTCACGTCAAGCGTTTCGCGGTTGTACCGCTTGCCGCCGCAGGTTTCGCAAAGAACATGAACATCGGGTAGAAAACTCATTTCAATGCGCCGCAGTCCATCTCCCTGACATTCTTCGCAACGGCCGCCCTTGACGTTAAAACTGAAACGACCGGGCTTGTAGCCGCGCATCCGCGATTCCGGAAGCATGGCGAAAAGATCCCGCAACGGCGTAAAAAGACCAGTATATGTGGCGGGGTTTGAGCGGGGCGTTCTGCCGATGGGCGACTGGTCTATCTCGATAACCTTGTCAAGATATTCGATTCCCTGAATCGCGTCGTGCGCGCCCGGACTGGTCATGGCGCGGTGCAGTTTGCGGGCGAGGGCGTTATAAAGTATGTCTTCAACCAGAGAAGATTTGCCCGATCCTGAAACCCCCGTTACGCAGATCAATTTGCCCAGGGGAAATTTCACCGTCAGGTTTCGCAGATTGTTGTGTTTCGCGCCCTTGACGGTCAGATAATTGCCGTTCCCCTTGCGGCGGACGGACGGTCGATCTATGCGCATTTCCCCGGAAAGATACTTGCCGGTGATCGAACCGTGCGAATTAACCATGTCCACAAGCGTTCCTTCGGCGACGATCTCGCCGCCGAGCCGTCCTCCGCCCGGCCCAAGATCGACAATGTGGTCGGCAAACCGCATGGTTTCCTCATCGTGTTCGACAACCAGAATCGTGTTTCCCATATCACGCAGTTCGGCCAGCGTACCAAGCAGGCGCTGATTGTCGCGCGGGTGAAGGCCGATGGATGGTTCGTCAAGCACATAAAGCACCCCGCGCAGTTTCGAGCCGATCTGCGTCGCCAGCCGTATGCGCTGCCCTTCGCCGCCGGAAAGTGAGGCGGCTGGCCTGTCGAGCGAAAGATAGCCGACGCCCACATTCAGCAGAAATTCCACGCGGCCGTGAATTTCACGCATAATCTGTTCAGCTATAAGCTTTTCTCGCGGCGTCAACTGAATCTCCGCGAATGCGCGTTGCGCCTTGCCAAGCGGAAGGCGCGCGTAATCTGATATGGAAAGACCGTTTATCCGTACCGACCGGCTTTCGGCGCGCAGGCGAGAACCGAGACAGGAGGGGCAGTCCACGGTCGTGAAAAGTTTTTCGATTTCATCCCGGACGGCGCTGAACATCATTTCTTCGCTTAGTTTTGATTCCAGCCATTGGCCGACGCCGTCTGTCGTGTCGTCACCGAAAAAATAAGCGTTTTTGACCGCCGCGGGTAATTTTCTGAATGGTGTTTTGGAATCAATCTTTGCCTGTCGCAGCCGCCGCAGCAGGGCTTCGCGCAGATGCCCTATAAGCCGTGAATGGCTTTCAATGGAAAATTCGATGGCGGAAACCGGCTGCGACTGGTCGGGTATCAGCATTTCCGGATTTATAACCCGCTTTGTTCCCAGTCCGTCGCAATTTGGACAGGCGCCGTGCTTTGAATTGAAACTGAACGACCGAGGTTCAAGTTTCGGCACGTTTATGCCGCAATCGGCGCATGCCTGCCGTTCTGAAAAAAGTTTTTCCTCAAGGTCGATAGCAGCGATTGTTACAAGCCCTTCCGCGAGATCAAGCGCGGCCTTAACCGAAGTCTCAAGCCGCCGACGGACGCCTTCCTTTATGACGATGCGGTCAACCACGACCTCAATGGTATGGTTTTTTGTTTTGCTCAGCCGGATGTCGTCCTCAAGGCCGAGCATTTTCCCGTCAATTCGCGCCCGCAAATAACCTTTTTTGAGATATTGCTCAAAGAGCTTTTTGAATTCCCCTTTCCTGTCGCGCACCACCGGCGCAAGAATCATGACCCGCGTATCGGAAGGATAGCGGAGAATCAGATCGACGATCTGCTCAAGACTCTGCGAGGAGATGGGTTTGCCGCAGTCGGGGCAATGCGGCTTGCCGACGGAGGCAAAAAGCAGCCGCATGTAATCGTAGATTTCCGTTACCGTTCCAACGGTGGAGCGGGGACTGCGGCTGGTG
>WRJM01000104.1 GCA_009782265.1 Oscillospiraceae bacterium
AAAATGAACGAAAGCGGTGAATTTATGCGTCCGTCCCTCGCTTTTAAAACGCTCCTCCGCACTCCCGTAAAAACCATAATAACTTTCCTGCTTATCGCGGCGGCTTCGTTCGCGCTGTTTTCGCGTGTAACGGATTATGCCGTCACCTCGCGGGAAATGCGTAATGTTGTAAGTAATTACAGAGGCGTAGTGGCTTTGAATAACAATATTCCCGACACAAATTCCGTATATTATCAAAGCGAAGTAATACTGGGCGGTTTTTACGGCTGGTATAACCTTGAACGCCCGCCTACTCCGCTTTCACGCGAACAAATCGAAACTATTTCTAATCTGCCCGGTGTTACATTAGCTGAAACCAGATATATGACAGGCGGCGTAATAAACGAATACGAGCGGTTTTACCGTTACGGCGACCTTAGCTTCGGATATAATTACAATACAAGATTTATAATAGAGGGCACTCTTTCGTATATATTTTTAGAAAAACCGTTAGAAGAAGACCCGAATCAGTGGTGTTATTTAACTTTTGTAAATTGCAATGTTATTGCGGGAAAATATCCGCTTGAGGAAGCATCCGATTCGGGTCATACATTTTTTGTTATGTTTAAAGTAAACGATACAGGAAGCGGATGTATTTATGAATCCGAAGACCCCGATTTGGTTTTTTTTAATAACAGCCCGTTCGATACCGAATTCGTGAATAACTTAGAACTCGATGTAAGCTACACCTTTGCCGGTACATACAGTGAGCTTATTCCTACTCTTACACGACTGGGCGACCAAGAAACATATGAGCATTTTAACTTTGAGAGAACCGAAGACGTTAAAACAAACGCCGAGCTTAGTTCGCGTTTGCAAGATTTAATCGATATAACCGAAAAAGATTTTAACGTTTTTGACATTGTGTACTCTTCGGATATGCAGGCGATTCCGCGTGTAAACGAGCAAAAAATGGTATTGCATGAGGGACGTTTTCTTACCGCTGAAGATGCCGAGAACAACGCGCAGGTTTGCGTTGTCGGGCATACTTTTTTTACAAAGAATAACCTAAGTATAGGCGATAAATTAACAATAGGTTTAGGCGACAGGCTCTTTATGCAGCACGCGGGTTTAGGCGCGTTGACATATACACCTGAACGTATGTGGAACGTCGCGCAAACCGTAGAGTTTGAAATAGTCGGTGTTTACATGGATACTGAATCACCCTACGAACGTGCGGCGTTGCTTTACTGGACTTATCACCCTTGCACGGTTTTTGTACCGATGTCGTTTCTGCCTGTTGAAATACCCGCGGACCATGAGGTTTGGGCGGGTGAGTTCAGTGTTTTAATAGAAAATCCCGAAGACATCACTGCCTTTTTCGCCGCCGCGCCAATAGTCACCGACTGGATTTCAACGCTTTCGTGGGATTATATAATAGAGGACTATTTAACAGGCAAGGACACGCGCAAAACGGGCGATAAGCTTGTTGCGGCGAAATGGCGTTATTCCGACCGCGGCTGGTCTCTCGTAAAAGACAGTGTAAACGCAAGCGGCAAAACTTCATTAGTGACAACGGCGGCATTTATTGCCGCGGCGGCTTTAGCGTTGTTGTTGTCTGTCTATCTCTACATAGGACGAGGCAAAAAAACTTATGCCATTATGCGGGCTTTAGGCGTACCTAAACGAAAAGCCGGTAACGCGCTGGCTTTTCCGTTTTTTACGTTATCGTTTTTGGCAGTCTTAATCGGCGGAATTTCGGGGTTAATTTATACTTCGCAAACAATTGCACCCACGCTTGAAAACCTGTCCGATATTTCGGAACATTACACCGCAAATATTACAATACCCACAGAAATAATAACGTTGTGTTTGTTTTCCGCAATCGGGTTTATTTTACTGCTTACACTGCTTTTTTTGTTTAAAACGAGAAAAACACCGCCGCTTGAATTATTGCAAGGCGATATCGTCAAAATTAAAGCGGGAACGGTTCAGGAACTTGAAAATCTGCGAACATATATAAGCTTTACGCCTATAACAAGCACTTTACCGCAAAAGGGAAAATACTCCGCGCCGCGCCATATTTCCGCATATATTTTACGGCATATTAAACGCGTAAAGCGAAAAACCGCAATTTCATTAATGCTCGCGGTCACGCTGACGGGAGCTGTAGGTTTTCTTGTAATTACAAAGTTGTTTTACAATGACCTTTTCAACGAAACTGACGTAAACTGCACAACAGCGAACTTTTCCACCTTAGCAACAAATGAATTATTTAATTCCGAGTTGGTTGAAAATATTTATTACACTTCTGATTTTGTTGTGTTCTTAAACGACACAAATCTTGCGTATTATATGACTTTAACTAACGATTTTGAGCGTTGTATGTTGGATTTGGGCGGCGATTACGTCATTGAATACGCAGACGGTTATGAAAACGCCGACTTCTTCACGTCAAATAATCCGCTTACGGACGATAATAATCTTTGTATAATCGGTGCGGATTTCGGCGTAAAACCCGGTGAAACAATAACTCTTTTAGGCGGCGATTATACCAAGGAGAGGGAAGCGGTTTCTTATGAGGTTGCAGCTGTCATATATAAAGAAAACCCCGCTGATAAACGGGATATATGCGAAAGAATCTACACTCCTTTAAGCGCAAATGTTGTTCACACAAACAGTAATGAACATTTTATTATAGACTACAGTGAATTTTTCCTTACCGATAATGAAAAAAGCGTTGAGCTTTTGTCTTTATTGAACGGTTTAAAAGAAGAAAGCCAGCTTTTTTCTGTGGCGGCGGAATATAACGCAAATACGCTACAGCTCGACAACATCAAGCGTGTACGCGATTTGCTCATTCTTCTTTTCCCTGCCGCCGTAACCGCGGCTGTGCTAATCGGCTTAACCGCGCCGGGGTTATTAATTCTGCAATCGTCAAAAGAAGCCGCAATCCTGCGTGTTCTCGGCACAACAAAGAAGCGGGTGCGCTGTATGCTGATGTTTGAGCAAATTGCTTTATGTACGGTCGGAATAGCCTTTGCGGCAGTAGGATTAATGCTTTATAATTCAAGTTTATTTACAAGGAGTACGGAAACATTAGCAGTTTGCGGTGTTTTGTATTTGCTTGGCTGTATCTGTGCGGTTTTAGCCGCGTCAATATCGGTAACAAAGCGTAAAATTTTATATTTATTACAAGTGAAAGAGTAGCGGCGTGCCGCCGCTGACAATACCGCCTGATTACATCGTGGGCAGTCGCTTCCCCTACATCAACCTAAAACGCTAATTCCTTTTGAGTAGCGTATTGACGCTATTGGATTTAGTTTTCGAGGAGGTTTATTGAAATCAACGCCTCCGCCATGCTTTTTCCGATAAGCTGACCTGCGTATTTCGCTTCTTCAAGTGTATTCCCGTAAGCACCGACTTCAATTAAAAGCGAGCCGGTGGTAAGCTGTTGATTATACTGGCAGTATTGGAACAAAACAGGACGTGTAATATCAGGATAATTGAACTCTGTGTATTGCTGAAAAAGAGAAGCCAAACGAAAATTCTGTAAATAATGCGGCATGTCGTATGTACCGTCATCCGCCGCTGAAATTATCATAATCTGCGCTGCGTCGCGTCCGTCAACCTGCGCCACCGCCGCGATTCTGGAGCCGTCGCCGCCGTCGATTGCGTCACGGTGTATATCGAGAACTACCTTTATGGAAGGGTATGCTTTCAGAATCTGATTAACCGTTTCCGCGCTTCTGGCATACGCGCCGCTGAACTGCGGGCTGTCGTGGACTGTGCCGTCGTGAATGACAGTTATACCTGCCTGTGCAAAGCTTTTAGCGATTTCCGCGCCGACTGCAACGATGTTTCTGCTTGAATCAAAACTGCGTCCGTAATAGCTTGCATCGAAATAATCATATTCGCAGGGCTGATAAGCTTCTGTGGTGTGTGTGTGCATAATCAATATTTCCGGTTCGCCGTTCAGCGTTAATTTTATATCAGGTGTTTTTCCGGCTTCGCTGAGAACAAAGCTGTTATCAAGTCCGGTTTCGTTCCGCACCTGCCCCGCTAAATTCAGATTCAAGAATTTCTCGCCGCCGTTTGGTGCGAAAGTAGTTTTCACGATTCTGCCGTCAACCTCTTCAAAAATAACAGGCTCTTCACGTGTGTCTGTTATGTTTAAAGAAAACACCTGCGCGGCGGGTTCTGAGAAAGAGGGTTCGTATTCGGTTTCGTCCGGTTCGTTTTTAGATTCGGGAAAAGGCAGGGTCTGCGGGATAATTTCGCCGTCCGCCGGCTTATATAAAAGCAACGCGGAATTACTCATTTCGAGCGAATGTAAACGGTTTCCCGTTTCGCTGCGATTCGAGATGGTTTCCGCTTCGTTTTGCCAAAGCGAAATTAAAGTATCTTTCTGTTCCCCTGCAAGCGATGACAAAGCAGGCGAAATCAACACAACGGTTATTCCCGCGGCTATTTTCACTAAAACGCGTTTACTTCTTTTTTTCAATCTCGGCATCTTGTCCCGTCCTTTCTGATAAACGATTATACAGTCGATTATATGAAAGAACGGGACAATTTATGTTATATAGTTAATTATAATTAATTAACTTAGGAAATGCCCAATAAACAGGAATGAAAAGCTTTGATTTATGGGTTTTTATTCCTGTTTATTGGTGCAATTTTCAAGTTAATTTACTATAGTATTAAACTTTACTTTTTGTTCTATATGTTTCCCTGATAACCCCTGCCGCCGCGAAAATCAGGGTAAGCCCCAGTACGGAGAAGAAGGTAATCGCGTCTATATTGCCGTTAATCGTTTCCTGTGTGTGCCAGTTATTAAAATCAAAGAATAATCCGAATCGATACGGTTCGCCCAAAATCATGTCCGTGAAGCTTCTCGTAAAATAAAATAACACACTCGTTAAAGCAAAACAGCCTGAAGCTTTAAAGAACCGGTTGATTCTTGTGTACCGGATAATCCCCATATAACCCCAAGGCAGGATTAACCAAAACGCCGCAAGCGGAACAGCTGTCGTGAAGAACCAGCCACCGTTTGTGTAAATCGAGGCAGTAAGCAGTAAAACAAACAGTAAAGCTGTATTTAAAATGTGGTAAATTAAAGCCTTGTGATTTCCGAATGGGTCGGGCAGATTGATATTGCCCAGAAAAAACGGCAGAAAAATAAGCGACAACCCGAAAATCACAGGGATTAAAGTAATCACGAGCCAGTCCCCGCCTGTGAAAACCGCGCACACCGTTAAAAGAATAACAAGCGTGCCGGTAAAACCGCCGAGCGTAATTAAGCCGCGCTTCTTTTCAAAAAGCATAGGCAGAAGCGTTAAAGACGCAGAAACCGCAATTGAACTTAAAACAATCCAGAACCATGACAAGGTATGATTTACCGCAAGGTTCACAATGAAGCAGGTTAAAACCGGTAAGCCGTAAATGATATACTGCGCGGTTTTGAATCTTCTGATAAGCGATAAGTACCGTTTGGCTAATCTTTCGTGGTTTCGGGTTTGAACATCTTCATTTGCGGTCAATAATTCGCGTTCGCTGATATTCAATATCGCGCAGATTTCGGTTACTAAGGTAATATCGGGGTAGGAAAGCCCTCTCTCCCATTTTGATACTGCCGATTCCGTTACATAAAGCTTATCGGCAAATTCTTTTTGCGTCAGTCCGGCTTCTGCTCTTTTTGTTTTGACATAATCTCCGAAGGTTTTTTTGTTTTCCATAAAACTCAGCTCCTTTTTTCTTAATATATTACTTAGGAAATAAACAGCAGATATTTCTGTGTGTTGCCGCCCGCCGCAGGCGGGCGGCAACACGAAAGATTTTTATCTTCGGTTAAGTTCGGGAGGAATAATTAA
>WRJM01000105.1 GCA_009782265.1 Oscillospiraceae bacterium
CAACGAGCAGGCAGGCGAAGGTTTGGCTTTCGCGGACGAACACAAAATCGGGGTTGCAAAAGACACCGACCCCGAAATTATTGAAGGATTGCGCCAGAATTTCATGGGCGAATGTACCGAAGTGGGTATGTATCTTGCCATGAGCCGTCAGGCGGACAGAGAGGGTTTCCCCGAGGTTGCGGAAGCCTACAAGAGAATTGCGTTTGAAGAAGCAGAGCACGCCGCTAAATTCGCGGAACTGCTCGGTGAAGTGGTTGATGTTTCAACTAAGAAAAATCTTGAAATGCGCGTAATGGCTGAGCACGGCGCAACACAGGGCAAAAAAGACCTTGCGGTTAAAGCCAAACAGCTTAATCTTGACGCGATACATGATACCGTACATGAAATGTGTAAAGATGAAGCAAGGCACGGCATGGCGTTTCAAGGCTTGCTGAAACGGTATTTTTAATTTTATAGTTAATTAACTATATTATTATTTCGCTTAACAGCAGATTCTATTATTTATAAAAAACGGCTTGTTTTTACAAGCCGTTGCGCTTTTTAAAAATATTTTTTGACAAATGTAAAAAAATATGTTAAACTTTAGAAATAACAGAATTATAAAATTTTTATGGTGAACTTATGAGAATTGCACTTTTTACCGAAACCTATCTTCCCGTTATCAACGGTGTCGTCACGCACGTGAAAGCGCTTAAAGAAGGGCTTGAAATACACGGGCACAAGGTTCTTATCGTTACCGCCGATTCTAATGTTAAAAGGCATGAAATCGAAAATAACGTGATGTACTG
The DNA here is from genome assembly GCA_009782265.1 of Oscillospiraceae bacterium. Lineage (GTDB taxonomy): Bacteria > Bacillota > Clostridia > Oscillospirales > Ruminococcaceae > Ruminiclostridium_E. Next base: position 789 of record WRJM01000105.1, read on the forward strand.
CCCTGCCGTAAAGCTGAAAAAGATTTATAATTACGATATTTCTTCCCCGCTCAGCGCGGAAAGGCTAAGACTGATTAAGAAATTCAATCCCGATATTATTCATATTCATAACGAATTCGGTATCGGCATGTCGGGCATACTCATTGCGAAGACTTTAAAAATCCCGCTCGTTTATACCCTGCATACCATGTATGACGACTATGTTTATTATGTTGCAAATAAAATATTCTGCAAATTTGTCACCGGCGCAACGCACAAATACGCACGGGCTTTAGCAAGCGCGTCCGCCGCGATTACGGGTCCGTCCAAAAAGGTTGAGGACTTCTTTCACAAATGCGGCGTAAAAAAGCCTGTAAACGTAATCCCGAACCCGGTTGAAACCGACAGCTTCAACCCCGATAACTTCACACCGGAAACCAGAAAAGAATACCGCGAAAAATTCAATTTCGCGGACGATGAAGTAATTTTCGCGTTCTGCGGCAGGCTCGGAAAAGAAAAAAATATATCGTGGCTTCTTGAAGAATGGGCAAAATATGTGAAACCCGATGATAAAATCAAATTGCTCATTATAGGCGACGGTCCTTTTTATGAACAGCACGCAAACGAAATAAAGGAATTGGGGATTTCAGGTTCTGTTACGCTTGCGGGTAAGGTTGAACATGAAAAGCTCCCGCCTTATTACACCGCCTGCGACGCTTATATAACCGCGTCTTTAAGCGATACGAATTCCATTTCCATGTTAGAAGCAATGGCAATGAAGCTTCCCGTTCTGCATATACGGGACGAGCTGAACACCGGACAGGTTGTTGACGGGATTAACGGAACTATTTTTAATGACGGCAGTGAAATGTATGAGAAGCTTATTAAAATCCGCGATTTGCCGGCAGAAAAACGAAAAGAATTCGGTGAATCTGCAAGGGAATCCATTATTCATCAGGCGAATACCGCTTTAGCGGAAAATATACTCGGCATTTACGAATCGGTTATTAAAGAATACGCTTTAAAGCATGTAAAAAACAGATTGATTTAAAGGGAACTTTATGAATAAACTTTCAAAATTACTGACAAGCAGAGCTTTTTTAGTCAGCGCGCTGATGTTTTTTGAAATCGCGCTGGTTGCTTCGATTATGATTTTTTTATCGGCACTTTTCATTCCGATTTTCGGTTTATTTCTTTTAGCGAATATTATTATTGTCATCGGTATTGTCAACCGCAACAGCAATCCTATGTTTAAAGTCGCGTGGTTAGTGCCGGTGCTTGCTTTTCCCGTTTGCGGCGCGCTTTTTTACATCATGTTCGGTCGCACGCATTTGAATAAAAAAAACACCGCTAAAATCACCGCCGCTTTAAACAGCGCAAACAACTTCTTGTCTGTCAATCAAGAGCTTCTCACCCGCCTGTCCGCCAAAGCCCCGCATATTGCCAGAGAAGCCTATTATATCACCGAAAGCGCGAACACCGATATTTACGAGTTTACCGAAACCGAATATCTTTGTCCGGGCAGTGTGTTTTTTAAAAAGCTGATTCCGGAACTGAAAAAAGCTAAAAAGTTTATTTTTATCGAATATTTTATTATCAACGACGGAGAAATGTGGGAAACCATTAAGCAAATCCTGATAGAAAAACAGCGGCACGGTGCGGAAATCCGCGTTCTTTACGACGATATGGGTTCGGCAATCAGCGGCGTTACGCCGGAATTCCCGCAAGAGCTGCGCAAGCTCGGTTTTAAGGTTGCTGTATTTAACCCGTACAGACCGTCGCTTGACACCTTCCTCAATTACCGCGACCATAGGAAAATCTGCATTATAGACGGAAAAACCGCCTTCACGGGCGGCATAAACATTTCAGATGAGTATATCGGCGAACATGAACGCTTCGGGTTTTGGCAGGACAGCACGGTAATGTTACGCGGCGATGCGGTCAACCGCATGACGGTCATGTTTTTGCAGTTATGGGCTTTCACGACGCAGGAAACCCAGAACTACGCCGATTATTTAGTTGATTTCCGCGCCAACCATGACGGTTATGTGATTCCGTTTTCAGACGAGCCTTTAACACAGGATTTAATCTGCGAAAGCGCGTACATCAACATCATAGCCAACGCGACTAAATATGTTTACATCTGCGCGCCTTATTTAATTTTAGACCAGACGGTTTCCTCCGCGCTTATCCGTGCGGCGAAAAGCGGTGTGGACGTCAGAATCATCACACCCGGTACACCCGACAAAAAATTAGTTTATTACATGACGCAGTCAAATTACAAGGATTTAATTCAAGCAGGTGTTCATATTTTTGAGTTCACGCCCGGGTTTATTCATAATAAAACCATTGTTTCCGACGATGAAAAAGCAATTATGGGAACAGCGAATTTTGACTACCGCAGTTTTTATCTTCACTTTGAAAACGGCGTGTGGCTTTACGGCTCAAAGGCGGTGCTTCAGGCGAAAGCATCCTTTGAAGAAGCATTAATGCTTTCACGGCGGGTAACATGGGAGCAAATCGCGGCGACACCGTTCAGACGACGGCTGATGAGTTCTTTATTGAAAGTTTTCGCGCCGTTGTTGTAATTATAAAGTAACGCCATTTTTAAAAATCGCAAATTCCCTGTAGCCGTTTATTTCGCTCTTGGTTTTTATTCTGCCCTCTATCACATTAACAATCAAATCCCACAATTCCTCTTCACATTCGGAGAGGGATTTTTTTTCGTTTAATAAGTTTCCCGCGTTATAATCCGTCCAGTTGGCTTTCCGCTCAGCCAATTCAGAATTGGTTGAGATTTTTAAAGTCGGTGCGAATGCGCCGAGCGGTGTTCCTCTCCCTGTTGTAAAAAGAATTAACTGACAGCCCGCCGCCGTAAGCGCGGTGGTTGAAACAATATCATTCCCCGGTCCATTGAGTAAAACAACGCCGGTTTTTTTTACCCGTTCGCCGTATTGAAGTACATCTGTAACCGTGCCTGTGCCGCCTTTCTGCACGCACCCGAGCGATTTTTCCTCAAGCGTGGTAATCCCGCCCTCTTTATTCCCGGGCGACGGATTTTCGTATACATTCTGCCCGTGGTTTGTAAAGTACTGCTTGAAATGATTTACAATGCTGACGGTTTTATTAAATACTTCAAGGTTTTCCGCACGGTTCATCAGAATGGTTTCCGCGCCGAACATTTCAGGGGTTTCGGTTAAAACCGCAGTTCCCCCGTAAGAACATAACCTGTCGGAAATACGCCCGGCAAGAGGATTCGCGGTAATCCCCGAAAAAGCGTCCGAACCGCCGCATTTAAGCCCTATAATAAGTTTATCAAACCCAACGGGTACGCGCTTGTCGTTCTGCGCTTCATTAACAAGTTCGCCGATTAATTTTATAGCGGTTTCGGTTTCGTCTGCACAATCCTGCGCATTTAAAAATTTTACGCGCTTTTCATCATATTCACCGAGCAGTTTTTTGAATTCACAAATTAAATTATTCTCACAACCGAGCCCTAAAACAAGCACACCTGCGGCGTTCGGTTGATTCACCATGCCCGCTAAAATTTTCTGTGTGCTTTCGTGGTCATTCCCCAACTGTGAACAGCCGTAAGGGTGCGTAACCGCAAAAATACCATCGGTTTTTCCGGCGTAAATTAAATTGGCTTTTTCCGCGATTTTTTCGGAAACTTTATTCACACAGCCGACTGTGTTGATAATCCAGATTTCATTGCGGATTCCGACGCTTCCGTTCTTTCGTAAAAACCCTTGAAAACTGCCGGATTTTTTACTCATCTCAGGTATATTCTGAGGCTCGTAAACATACTTGTTTTCTGCCGAAAGCGCGCTTTTCAAATTATGCGTGTGAACCTGTTCTCCCTTTTTTATATCGGCGGTAGCAACGCCAATCGGAAAGCCGTATTTTATAACGGCTTCATCTTTTTTTATGTCACAAACAGCATATTTATGCCCGTTTTCAAGAGATACTTCAACATTATCTTTTTCATTAATAAGCATCGTTTGCCAACCTCGTTACTTCCTGTTTTATTCCGCCCGCTCTGATTCTGCGGAACGCTTCTTCAACCGCCGCGCAAAACTCGCTGTCCGCCGCCATATCCGTTTCCCACGCACCGGTATTTTTAAAAATAATATCAAGTGTATTATCGCGCAGGAACGCGATATTTTTTTCATCGTCAATAATTTTAAAACGCCCGCCGTTTTTATAAAAAGCAATCATCGCCGCAAAGGAAAACGTAAGGATTGGCGGCAGTTTTCCGAATCTTTTCCGGTATTCGGTAATGGTCGGGAGTACGCGGGCTTTAAATTTCGATACGCTGTTGAGCGTAATGCCGTGAAGCTCATGCCATATATAAGGATTGGAAAACCGCTCTAAAACAGACCTTGCGAAGCCGTCCAATACATTCCGGTTTGTATCAAGCGTCGGGATAATTTCTTTAAACAGCGCGTTTTCAATATATTTTCGGAAGTCAGGGTCGTTAGCCGCTTCGCCCACAGTGGTTAATCCGCTTAACAGCGCGGCGGGTGCAAGACAGGTGTGCGCACCGTTCAGCATACGTACTTTACGCAAACGGTAAGGCGCAATATCATCGCTGAAAACTATGTTCAGCCCCGTTTTGTCAAGCGGCAGCTCTGCCCTCAGCCACGGCGGACATTCGATTGCCCAGAAATAAAACAATTCGCACGCGTCTAAAAGCTCGTCCCTGTAACCGAGTTCTTCGTTAATTTTTTCAGCTTCCGTTTGAGGATAACCCGCGACAATTCTGTCTACAAGTGTGTTTGTGAACACACAAGCGTTATTGACCCACTGTAAAAATTCTTCTCCCAAATCCCACTCGTTTGCATATCTTTGCACAAGCAGTTTTAAATTCGTACCGTTATTGTCAATTAATTCGCACGGCAGAAAAATCAAACCTTTGCTTTTGTCGCCTTTGAAAAAAGTAAACCGTTCATATAAAAACGCCGTTACTTTCCCGGGAAACGACACCTGCGGCTTATCATCAGGTTTGTCACCTGCATGATAAGC
>WRJM01000106.1 GCA_009782265.1 Oscillospiraceae bacterium
TAATCGGATTGGTCAGCGCGGTTCTCCCGCAGATTCTTGAATCGGTTACAACGCTCGCAAACAACACGAACTTTTATATCGAAAGGATTCAGGAATGGGATTTATCTTTCCTGAACGGTCTTCCCGAAGTGCAGGGCTTAGTATCTGATTTTATAAATGACGCGCCCACGCAGATAACCTTATGGCTTCAGGAAAATGTTCTGCCCGAAATGAACAGTTTGGTCGTCAGCGTAGGCGGCGGAATTTGGTCAACCATAGGCGCGCTGTTCGACATCATTTTAGGGTTATTTGTCAGTATATACCTACTTTACGGCAAGGAGTTGTTTGCGGCGCAGGGCAAGAAAGTCCTGTATGCCACAGCACCCGTACACACTGCCAATGTGGTGGTAAAAAGTATGCGTGATATTCATAAAAAGTTCGGCGGCTTTATTACCGGCAAATTAATTGATTCCATGATTGTGGGTGCTTTATTCTTTGTAACGCTGACTATATTTAATATCCCTTATCCGGTATTAATCAGTGTTGTTTTAGGGATAACCAACATTATACCGTTCTTTGGTCCGTTTATCGGCGCGATACCCGCCTCTCTATTGATTCTGATGGTTGACCCGATGAAGTGTTTATATTTCATCATTATTGTGTTAATCATTCAGCAAATCGACGGAAACTGGCTCGGCCCGAAAATCGTCGGCGACAGCATAGGACTGTCAAGCTTCTGGGTGATTTTTGCGATTGTGGTCGGGCAAAGATTGTTCGGATTTATCGGGCTTGTGGTCGGGATTCCGATTTTCTCATTCCTGTACGCGCTGGCAAAGGCACGGGTAACGCGGATTCTCGAGAAAAAAGAACTGCCGTCCGACAGCGATTTTTACCGGAAGGTATCGCATTTGGACAGCGAAACGGGCGAATTTGTATTGTTTGACGAAAGCGAAAAACCGAAAAAAGCAAAAGAGAAGAAGAAGTTTAATTTCTTTATGAAAAAGAAGGGGTGAACGGTGTTCATCTGATGAAAGGAGGCATTTACATGCGTTCAAGCGGAATATTAATGCACATTACCTCCCTGCCCTCCCCCTACGGTATCGGTACATTCGGGGCGGACGCGGAAGCCTTTGTGGACTGGCTTGTTGCTGCCGGTCAGAAATATTGGCAAATCCTGCCATTGTCACCCACCGGTTACGGCGAATCACCCTATCAGTCGTTTTCCACGTTTGCAGGAAACCCGCTGTTAATTGACCTTGACGACCTTGTTTCGGGCGGACTGCTTGCCAAATCCGCCTGCGACCAAGCCGATTACGGCGCAGACCCCTCCTTTGTTGATTTCGATAAAATCTACCGCTCGAAAATGCGGCTTCTGCGTGAAGCTTTTAAAAGCTTTACGGAAGACGTGGGTTATCTTGCTTTTATTCAGGAAGAAGCCGAGTGGCTTGATGATTACGCGCTGTTCATGTCAATTAAGGAACAAAACGAGTTGAATTCATGGCAGACGTGGGAAAAGGATTTGCGCTTCCGCCGTCAGGAAGCGATGAAAAAGGCGCGTGAGGAATATTCGGAGCGGGTCAATTTCTGGAAGTTCGTGCAGTATATTTTCATGCGACAATGGCTCAAACTCAAACGTTACGCCAATAAAAACGGTATTAAAATTATCGGTGATTTGCCGATTTATGTCGCGCTTGACAGCGCGGACGTATGGAGCAATACGGATTTATTCATGCTTGACGTTGACTGCGTCCCTACTAAAGTCGCGGGTGTTCCGCCGGATTTTTTCAGCAAAACAGGACAGCTTTGGGGCAACCCGCTATATAACTGGGAGCGCATGAAAAAGGAGAATTACTTATGGTGGGTCAAGCGCGTGAAAAAATGCGCGGACTTATTTGATGTAATCAGAATTGACCATTTCAGGGCTTTCGATACTTATTACGCTATTCCCTACGGCGAAAAAACCGCTATTAACGGCAAATGGGAAATCGGACCGCGCATGGAGTTTTTCAACGCGATTCGGGAACAGCTTGGTGAAACCGACATTATAGCGGAGGATTTAGGTGAGGTTTTCGACAGCGTGACAGAATTACTGCGCGAAAGCGGCTTCCCCGGTATGAAAGTTTTGCAGTTCGGGTTTAACCCCGAGCACAACGACAGCGACCATCTGCCGCACCATTACCCCGTGAATTCCGTAGCGTACACAGGCACGCATGACAATGCGACTGTCAAGGGCTGGTTTGCCGAAGAAAAGGCGGAAACACGCAGAATGTGCAAAAAATACCTGAAGCCCGCGCTATTTGAGGGAATCAATTTTGCGGCGTTCAGAAGCCTTTATCAGAGCAGGGCAAGGTTGGTTGTACTGCCCATGCAGGACGTTTTAGGCTTGGATAACAGGGCGCGCATGAATGTTCCGTCCACGCTCGGCGGGAACTGGATTTGGCGCATGAAGAAAGGGAAGAATACGGCGAAATTAGCGGATAAAATGAATGATTTGGTGAAGACTTATTTCAGGGCTTGACAAAATCTTTTAAATTCTGTTATAATTGAGTTATAAGAAAGGGTGTGAGCAAAATGACAGCTAAAGAGTTTGAAAGCTATGTGAGAGGAATAGCCTATCACGCAGAAAAATTTAAACGGGGGAAAATAAACGGTGACGAACTGTATGAAGCTTTACAAATCCTGATTGGCAAAGAAGCTTTTATTGAAGCTAAAGAAATTATGGACGAAAACGAGAATAAATAATATAGGCAATCATCTTCTCTGCTCTATAAAAACGGATACCGAAAAGGTATCCGTTGTTTTTTATTAATTTCTAAATTCAAGCAGTTTAAGGAACGCATTTATGCGTTCCTTTGAGAAGCGTATTATCAGCGGAACGGATAAATCCGTTCCCTACATATTGCGGATTAAAACAAAAATCCCGATGTATTACATCGGGATTTTTGTTTTCAATTAAACCCGCCGTCCCAAACCGACAAATTCTCCAAATAATCACCGTGAACTGCCGGAATATAATACGCGCCGAAACCTCTCAGTCCCTCCGGTCGTTCAAGCCACTCAGTTGAATACTCAACCAAAAACCTGTAATACGGCATTAAAATTTCATCCCTGCTCCCCCGACGGTAAATCAATTCAACATGCTGTACGCTTTCCGCGCCGTCAAAATCATACGGCACAGTCGTGATATAATCGCCGGCAAGGAGTTTTTCCCGCGCTTCTTCTGCTGTGATAATCGGATAATACCCGATTAAATCCGATAAATCCGTGCGGGTGTTCCCAATCAACCATAATGTATCGCTGTCGTCGGGCGAAAAACTGATAGAGTTGAAATTATAATTCAAAATCCTTGTCAGCAAATCGCCGCTGTTCTCAAAAACAGCATAATCATTACTTCTCTCCCCGTAAATATTATAATCCCGTCTGCTGTTTTTCAGTTCCGGTTCTTGTATACCCGCGAATCCGCCGTAAGCGGAGAGCAGATAGCGGGTGGTTTCGTTTGCCTGCTCTTCGGGAATATCATAATGAGCGATTTTATACTGCTCGGGTAATTTTATGCCCGGCTCAATCCATACGGTAATACTAATTCCGCCGAGTTTATAAAGCTCATTGATTAGATATGCCGTGTTTTCGGTTATTCGTAAATTTATCTTTTGGTCACTGCTGATTTCGATTTTAACATCATCGGAGCAGGTTGCACTTGCACGGTACGCCGCTGTGTTATAAGCTATATCTTCCTCTGATGCACCGCCCACGGCTTCAAGCTTTTCCATTAGGTGGTCTATGGCTTCCTGCGTGGGGTCGGTGTAAACCGAAACAACTTCTAAACCGAGAACAGCGGCGGTTTCCTCTGCTTTCGCAATCATTTCTTCGGCGGATAAACCGTTTACGGGTCTTTCTCTGAAAAACGGACCAAGCGCGTTCCGGAACACCGGCATTTCCGTCAAGCCGCAATCCGCAAACCACGGATTGTTGCTGTACAGCTCGGAAATGTCGTAAGCCATGTACCCCTCAAAGCCCATTGCGCCGAATTCCATAGAAGAATCAAGTTTCGGCAGACTGCCGCTGTCAAACTGCGGCTCGGGCAGTTCCAAGGGCAGGTAAAATGCAGGTGCGGACGGGAGAACGGGGACATTTAAGTAAACGCGCAATTCTTCCGCTTTTACTTCTAACCAGTTTTTTCCGTACGGCTGATTGCTTTCATTTATATATTTTTCAAGTGTCAAAAGAACCTTTTCAGTCGGCAGATTTTCGTTTATATACTCATCAACCGAATGAAGCGTGAACCATTCAGGCGTGTAAATTTCGCCGTTATGAAAAAGCGCGAATTCGTTTGCGAAATACGAATAAATCAAAAATTCGTCATTTGAGTAAAGAATGTCAATTTCTTCTTTTGTCAGTGAATAATCCTCTATATAATCGAAACTTTCAAACGCTTTTATTAAATCGTCTTTCTGTATATTAAACTCTTTAATATAATTTAAAATCGTAAATTCATCTATATTTCTTCCCCCGTACCAGAAATTATCTCCCCAAGAAACGCCGTCAATTCCGTCATTGGTTAATGCGCTCACGCTTCCGGGTATGTTTGTAAATTTAAAATTATATTTACTGAAAAAGCCTTCCAACCCGTCGCCGCCCCTTGCGCCTTCACCTTCCGGATGCGGAATTACATTCGGTTCTGCCGGTTCTTCCGTTTCTGTCGGCAATTCTTGAATATCCCCGCCTGTTAAGCGCGGTATTATAATTACCACCGCTGTGATGAGCAGGCACGCCGCCGCAAGCCCAGCCCATTTCTGCCATGCGAATTTTATATGTTTTGCTTTCTTTAATTCTTTTGTATCTGCTTCTTTAATAAGAATCTCATCTATTTCGCCGATTGCGTCAAACAATTTTTCGCTGTCTGTAATGTTAATATTTTTCATACAACTACGCCTCCTTTTTCAAGCGTTAATTTTAATCTGCCGCGTGTACGGAAAAGGGTGGATTTAACCTTGCTTTGGCTGATTTGAAAACGCTGTGCGATTTTTTCCGTGCTGTCGCCGTACCAGTATCTTCTGATGAAAATCACACGGCTTTCTTCTTTTTCAGCGCGCAGAAACGCACTGATTAGCTTACCCGCTTCTTTTGCGTCAAATTCGTCCTCTACAGAATTCGGCGAAGCGGCAGGCAGACATTGCTCCAATTCTTCAAACACAGACGCTAAATTCCCGCCGCGTTTTTGCGTGTGCTTGCTTTTATATTTATTCAGTGAGAGGTTACGGGTGATTTTTCCTAAAAAAGCACGCAGGAGGGGCGGGTTTTGCGGCGGTATAGCTTCCCACGCCTTGTAATATGTATCATTCACACATTCTTCCGCGTCTTCTTTATTGCCGAGAATATTTAAAGCAATGGCAAGGCAGTAACTGCCGTATTTGCGGGCGGTTTCTCCGACGGCTGTTTCGGAGCGTTTGAAATATAAGTCAAGAATCATGTTATCGTCCATTTTCTTGTCCTTTCTAATATTGAAGCTTCACTTATAAATACAACAAAAAATTGATTTGGTTGCAGGTTATTTTTGCTTTATTAGATTTTTGTATTGATATGCGAGCAAAATGTTTATAATACGCAGGTTTTCCGTCTGCGGACGGGAATAGCGGGACTTCGTCCCGCAAACGGGGGACTGTACTTTTTGTTCGCACAAAAAGTACCAAAACACGCTCCTGCGGAGGGCTTATCCTCCTATTAACGCCTACCTCTATTAAAGAACTACTCACAGTGAGCGCAACCTGAAAGAATAGCTGACTA
>WRJM01000107.1 GCA_009782265.1 Oscillospiraceae bacterium
TTGCCGAAGACGGAGAGCTTAACAGGGAAATTATAAAACTGCTGTTGGAGGGTTCCGGGGTTTTCATAGACTGCGGCGAAAACGGCAAAGAAGCGGTTGCTATTATGGAAAAATCTTGCAATAATTATGATGTTATTTTTATGGATATGCAAATGCCGGCAATGGACGGATTGGAAGCAACGCGGCGAATACGCGCCTTACCGATACAAAAATGCAGGGAAATCCCGATTATCGCTATGACCGCAAATGTGTTTAAGGACGATATTGATAACTGCCTGTCCGCCGGAATGAACGACCATCTCGGCAAACCAATCAACGTGGGAGAGGTTTATGCAAAATTGCGCAAATATTTAATCCTGCCTTGATTTTTGCTGAAAACCGATAAAAAACACTTGCAACTTCAGGAAAATTATGTTATTATAAATATTAATATAATTTACAGTATTTTTAACGGGAGTTTATCATCTTATATGAATATATTTTCTTACCGCCCTGTATTCCGGCTTTTTGACTGGGTAAGTAATCCCACCGAATTAAACGCAATCGCGCTTCTGATTTCCTGTTTTTCGGTTGCCGTGATGATTTTTGTGGTTTTTCCAATCCATGAATGTGCGCACGCCTTATCAGCAAAACTGCTCGGTGACGACACGGCGGAAAGGCAGGGCAGGATTACCTTGAACCCTTTCGCTCACATTGACCTTTTAGGCTCGCTGTTATTGCTGATAGCCCCGATAGGCTGGGCAAAACCCGTCCCCGTGAACATTTCGCGCTGCCGCAAGGTTAAACCCAAAACAGCAATGGCGCTGACCGCGCTTGCGGGTCCGCTGTCGAATATTTTTCTTGCTTACATTTTTGTAATTATATCTAAGTTGGTGATTGTAACCACAGGTTCAGTGACCGAAACGATTTATTATCTTTATATAGCGGTTTTTTTAATAGTAGAGCTGAATGTGTTTATCGCGGTTTTCAATTTACTGCCCGTTCCGCCGCTTGACGGCTCAAAAGTTCTTTTTGCTTATCTCAAGCCGAGATATGTGTTTAAAATCATGCAGTATCAGCCAATCATTACATTGGTCTTTCTGCTTTTATTTTTATACGAAAATTCGCCGCTCAGGATTTTAGTCAGCCGGATAAGTATAGGTATCATTAATATGCTTGACTTCCTGTCCGGATTTATAAGTGTAGGTTAATAAAGCGAATGACAGAATTAAATTTTAAAACAGAGGTTTTTGAAGGACCTTTAGACCTTTTACTGACGCTGATTGCCAAGCATAAGCTGATGATAACCGATATAAAAATTTCGGTGCTTTTAGAGCAATTTTTGCTCTACCTTGACACCATGAGGGAAGCGGAAGCCGAAATAGCGGGCGAATTCCTTGAAATGGCGGCGCGCTTGATTTATATGAAAAGCGCGGCGTTGTTACCTAAACATGAGCTTGAAGAACTTAAAAAAGAGCTTCAACATTCGCTTGAAGAATACGCTTTATATAAGAAAGCGGCGGCAAGGCTTGCGGAAATTTATAAAGGAACAGATATTTTTACCCGCACGCCGGAGGAATTGCCGGTTGACAATGAATACCGCGGGCTTCATCAGGCGGACGAGCTAATCACCGCGCTGAGCGCGATGTTGGGCAAAAACAGAATTGCTTCCGTACCGCTTTCGCTTGAACCCATAACACCCCAAAGATACATCAGCGTTTTTTCAAAAATTATTTTTATATTAAAGCAAATAAAAAGCGGCGGAAAATTTAAGCTGAACGAATTTTATCAGGGGCAAACCCGTTCGGACAGGGTTGCGGTATTTTTGGCATTGCTTGAATTATCAGCGCACGGGCGCGTCAGCTTTTCCGAAAACGGAGAAAATGTGGAGTTTATTGAAAAATATGAACAATCAAGTTAAACGTAAAAAGAAAAGAATTATTTTAATCGTTATCATAATTGTAATTGGCATATCGGTATTTTTCCTGATGAATCCGATACGTTCGCTGTTAGCGATTATAACAATGAAGCCGCTTGAAACAGGAGAGGTTTTCCAAGATGTTTACGCGGTTAGAAATAGTTTCAATAATCTGTATTTATTAAAAAGCGGCGAGAAATATATAGCGTTTGACGGGGGAAGCGACAACAAAGCTACAAAATCCGCACTTGATGATTTAGGCATTGATATAAACGATATAACCGCGATTTTCCTCACACACACCGACCACGACCATACCGCCGCCGTTACGCTGTTTACGTCTGCCGAAATATACATGGCGGACAGCAACCGGATTTTTTTGGAACATGCGGAAGGGTTAAACCGCTCTAAAGCCTTTTTAAGCGGAAACGGCGTAAAATACCAAACGCTTCAGGACGGCGAAACAGTAACAATCGGCGATACGGAAATACAATGTATCTTTACGCCCGGTCACACCCCCGGTTCGGCATGTTACATCGCAGACGGAAATATTCTTTTTGCGGGCGATAATTTCAATTTAAAAAACAATAAAGCTGTTTTATTTAACGATATATTTAATATGGATAATTACGAACAGGAAAGAAGCATAAGAAAATTAGCCAAGCTTGAAAACATAGAAGCTGTTTTCACCATGCACACCGGCTGCGCAACCGATTTCAAAGCGGCTTTTTCTGATTGGTTTTAATGAGGAATAATAAATGGAACTACCGGAAGGCATCGCCATAACCGAAGCAATTCTTTTCGCGGCGGGCGAACCCGTCGCGTTAGATAAGCTTGCGGAAGCGGCGAATATCGATACGGAAACAGCGGCAAAGCTTATCGGACAGCTTGAAAGAAAATATAATGTTTCCGACAGCGGACTGCGTATTATAAGGCTTGACGACGCTTATCAAATTACGACCCGCACCGAATACGCACCTTTTATTAAAACCGCGCTTGAAATCAGAAGACATCAGCCCCTGTCACAGGCGGCATTGGAAGTATTGGCGATTATCGCTTATAACCAGCCGGTAACGAAAACATATGTGGAACAAGTCAGAGGCGTAGACAGCAACAGCGTGGTGAATTCCTTAGCGGAGCGGGGCTTGATTGAAGAAGCGGGGCGGTTGGAACTGCCCGGCAGACCGGTCACATACAGAACAACACAAGCGTTCCTGCGCAGTTTCGGGCTTTCTGAAATCGGACAGCTTCCGCCTTTCCCGGATGCGGAGGGGCAAATGCGCCTTGACGAGCAGGAAACAGAACACGGGGAATAAGATATGATTGCTTTGATTATAATCGGTGCAGTTGTGTTTTTAACAGCTGTTATTATGAATCTGCCGATTGTTTTTATAGTGGATTTTCAAAAAGAAGCACGAATTAAAGTGCGTTTGCTGTTATTTGATTTATTCAAAGAAAAACCGGAAAAGAAAAAAAGAGTTAAAAAGAAAAAAATAAAAAAACAGAAAAAACCTGAAAAATCCGTAATGAAATCCGTTCCTGTGAAAACTGATATTTCGGAACAACCGCAAAAATCAATTTCTGAAACGAAAGTAAAATCCAAACCGATAAAACCCGCAAAACCCGCAAAACCGAACAAATCAATTTCAAAAAATATTCCGGATATAGACATGAAGCTGATTAAAATGCTCATTGACAGTGTTGCGCATCCTTTTAAAAGGCTTATAAAAAAAATTAAAATAACCGAACTTCGGATAGACAGCATTGTCGGCGGGGAAGACGCGGCAAAAGCGGCAATGAATTACGGACTGCAGAACGCCGCAGTATATTCGGGATTGGAGTGGCTTAAAACCATATCCCGGGTTAAAATACAGTATGTGAATATTCAAGCTGATTTCATACGTGAAGATTCTGTTTTTGACCTGCATTTCAAAATAAGTATAAAAATCGGAACAATCCTTGTCTGCGGATTGATGTTCCTGTTGAAAATAATGAAACTGAAATCGGCGGAAACCGAAACGAAGCCTAAGCAGTCAAAAAGAATAAGAGTATAACAATCAAGAAAGGAAACAAAAAATGGCGGAACATTTAAAAGGCATGCTCAGCTCCTCCATGGAAAAAATAAGGGATTTGGTAGACGTCAACACCATTATCGGCGACCCGATTACTTCGCCGGACGGGACGATTATCATTCCTGTTTCAAAAGTTACGTTCGGGTTTGTTGCCGGCGGTTCTGATATTCCCGCGAAAGCCCCGAATGATGTTTTTGCGGGCGGTTCGGGCGCGGGCGTTACGATTAAACCGCAGGCTTTTCTTGTGGTTAAAACCGACGGCGATGTAAAACTGCTTGAAGTCGGCGGGGAAAACAGCTTCATTGACGGATTGATTACCGGTGTACCTGATTTAATCAATAAGGTTAAGGATATATTCGGCAAGGATAAAAATAAAAACGAAAAAGACACGGAATAGTATCATTTCTGCACTAAACAGTAGGCAAGAACCGCAGGAAAATATCTGCTGTTTACTTTCAAAGCAATAGAAACAAACAGGACAGGGCATTAATCAGGGGCTTTCAGCATAATAATGTTGTAATTAATTACAACGACAAGCCTTGAAAGGATGACCTGTTTTGAAAAAACTCATCATTTTATTTATAATCGGTTGTTTTGCACTGCTTTGCATATCGCCGGTATACGCTGTTCCGGCAGAAAAAAAACCGTTTGAGGTTTCTGCAAAGTCAGCTATACTCATTAATATGGACACAGGCGCTGTGATTTTCGAGAAGAATTCGCTTGAACGCCGCGCAATGGCAAGCACTACCAAAATTATGACCGCACTGCTTACATTAGAGAGCGGAAATCTTGACACACAATTTACGGTTGACCCGTACGCAATCCGCGTGGAAGGCTCATCTATGGGGCTTCGGGAAGGCGATATTGTTACGAAGAAAATCCTTGCCGCCGGTATGCTTCTGCCCTCCGGCAATGACGCCGCACAAGCGGGAGCGGTATGTGTTGCGGGAAGCTTGCCGGAATTCGTCAAGCGCATGAACGAGCGCGCCGCCTTGTTAAATCTTTCAGATACGCACTTCGCTAATCCTTCGGGGTTGGACGCAAACGGGCATTATTCAACCGCATATGACCTTGCGCTTTTAACCATAGAAGCTTTGCAAAACAAAGAATTTACAGAGCTTTGCGGGTTGCAGGAGCAAAGGGTGGAATTCGGGAATCCGCCTTTCGGCAGATGGCTTTACAACAACAATCGGCTGTTATACATGTATAACAGTACAATCGGTGTTAAAACAGGGTTTACGGACAACGCGGGACGCTGTTTAGTGACTGCGGCGCGGAAGAACGGTGTTACTTTAATTGCGGTCACGCTGGGTGCCCCCAATGACTGGCAAGACCATATGAACATGTATGATTACGGTTTTTCTGTTGTAAAAAACCAAATTGTAGATTATGATGTATCTAAGCTTTTTGTAAATGTTGCCGGCGGTGAAAAAGAAACCGCCGCTGTGAAATTTGCAGAAATGCCCTCTATTCCTCTTTCAGATGCGGAAATGCGCCTTGTGGATATAAAAACAAGCATCATGCCTTTTATTTATGCCGGATTTGAAGAAGGGGAGCAGGTGGGGATTTTACAGTTTTATTATAACGGAAAGCTGTTAAAAACCGTTTCTTTGGTTACAGCGGAGGCTTGCGCGTCGCCGGGGGAGAAATTAAGCGTTTCAGCATCGTTTGTACAGTTTTGGCGGAGAACGTTGTTTTGAATTGTTTAGAATTTATATAATGCGGGGCTACGCCCCGCCGAACGGGGGACTCGTCTTTTTTCGT
>WRJM01000108.1 GCA_009782265.1 Oscillospiraceae bacterium
GGGCGGCGGCTTAATTGATTTTGCTTTAGAAAAAGGGTGCGACGCGCTTATTACGGGCGAAGTTAAGCACAGCGATATGGTCAAAGCCAAAAACACGGGACTAACCTTAATAGAAGCGGGTCATTATCACACGGAAATTATGTTTTGCGATTTTGTTAAATCCAAGATTAACGAAAAATTCCCGCAAATGCCTGTTTTTATCGCGGACAATGCAAAAGATGTTTGCGTGTATGTTTAATAAGTGAGAAAAAGAGGGTATATTTTTGGAACTTTTCGCACCTATTCACACGCCCTGCATACCTGCTTCTAATTACATTCTCACTGCCGACTAAGGCAAAATGTTACCTGCTCGTGAACATCAGATTTAATAAGTTTATATAAAGGGCTGGTGAAATCACGCGTATAAAACAAATAACACACTCTCTTTGCTTTTAGCTTCCGTAAGGTTTAATTGTGGTAATTGTGCCGTCAGGTGCAATTTCAAGCTCGGTGTATTTCAAATTGCGCAGATGGTCAACCCCGCCCGATAATGAACTGTCGTGATAAAATAAATACCACTTACCCTTGAATTCGACAATCGAATGATGATTCGTCCAACCGATGACCGGCTCTAAAACCCTGCCTTTATATGTGAAAGGGCCGGTAGGGCTGTTGCTCTCGGCATAACAGATAAAATGCGTATCGCCGGTTGAATAAGAAAGATAATATTTCCCGCCGAACTTATGAACCCACACGGCTTCAAAATACCTTCTTTCCGTATCGCTTGCTTTTAACGGTTCACCGTTTTCATCAAGAATCAGAATTTCTTTCGGTGTTGTTTTAAACGTCAGCATATCATCAGCAAGCTCAGCAAACCGCGGACCTAACGCGGGTTCGTCCCCCTGAGGACCGTTCCCGCCGACTTCGCCGTCATACGGTACATATTTACCTGTGCGCCAGTATTCAAGCTGTCCGCCCCAAAGCCCGCCGAAATACATATAAGACTTTCCGCCGTCATCAAGAACCGCTATATCCATACTGAAGCTTCCCGGAATATAATCCGGTTCAGGTTTAAAAGGACCTTCCGGTTTATCGCTTACTGCCGCGCCTATGCGGAAAATCCCATCCTTGTCATGCGCGGGGAAGTAATAATAATACTTACCGTTTTTGTAACCTACATCAGAATCCCACATACGTGCGGTTGCCCACGGAACGTCTTTAATATGCAGTGCTTCGCCGTGGTCAATGCACGGCGCGCCAATATCATCCATTGAAAAAACGTGGTAATCCGTCATTGCGTATTTTTGACCGCTGTGGTCGTCTGTTGCGGCGTGTTCAAGGTCGTGCGACGGATAAATGTACAGCTTCCCGTCGAAAACGTGAACCGAGGGGTCAGCGGTATACATATGCGTAACTAAGGGTTTGTTGAATCCTGCGAATTTTTCCTGATTGGACATAATAATCTCACCTTTCATGGCGGTTATGGATTTAGTGACATTCATAATCAGCATATCCAACCGCTCCCGTTTTTTATAAAGCATGGAAAGATGTTCAATAAATGCACGCCCTCTGTCAAAATCAGAAGCGGACAGCAAAGCTTTTATATCCTTCAAAGAGAAATTAAGCTCTTTAAAAAATAATATCTGCTGTAAGGCATCAACTTGTTCCTGTCCGTAAATACGGTATTTCGCTTCCGTAACCCTCAGCGGCTTCAATAAATTGATTTCTTCGTAATACCGTAATGTACGGGTGCTGAGTCCGGACATTTTTGATAACTTGTTGATTGTGTATTCCATCTTTCACCTCCGGCTTATATAATTATTATAAACTATTACGTAACGTCAATGTCAATAGGTTTATAAATATTTTTTAAACATGACATAACGGTGTCTACTTTAATATGGTAGAATTATAGTAAATTAACTATATAATAAAAAAGGAATGGTTATAAGCATGGAATGGTGCGAATTATTTCCTAAAACCCATCAGCCCTCTTATACAGAAATCGAGAACTACATTGGGGGTACGGGCGAAACATTATGGAAAGCTCTTGTTGATTATATGGATAAAGCATATGCCGTTAAACCGAAAATGACCTACAGCGTCTGCTCTGGGAAACCGGGCTGGAATGTTAAATTCCAAAAAAGCGGACAGGCTTTCGGAACGTTTTATCCGGAAACCGGCGGGTTTTCCGTTCTAATGGTTATCAGTTATAAATTAAACGCTGAAGCCGAAGCCATATTACCGGAACTTACGCCCGAAATGAGGGAGCATTATAAAAACGCGGGGGATTTTATGAAAGTCGGAAAATACATGATGTTTCGTATTGAAACGAAAGAAATTTTACAGGACTATATAAAATTCTGCCATGTAAAATTAAAACCGAAAAATGAGGTAAGTGTATGAAATATATAGATATTGATGATTCGTTGAAAAATAAAATTGACGAGATGAGGAAACACATCCGTAAAAGTTATGAATTTGAAAAAGTTAAGAAGCTGTTTTTGGAAATTCACGCGGCATTGCACGTCAGTGAGGTTTCGGGAAATAAAAAACCGAATGAAATTGACGCGCTTTTTGAAGATTTACAGCTACACGAATTTAAAACCGTTCCCTCCCCGAAAGACGAAACAATCGCATGGGCGGTCTGGCACTTAGCCCGCATTGAAGACATGACCATGAATATCTTGGTGAATCAAGGGGAGCAGATATTTAACAAAAAATGGCAGGAGAGGCTGAACGCACCTTTTACAGATACGGGCGTTGCCATGTCCGGTGATGAAATTATCAAGCTGAGCAATGAACTCAACACAGCAGAACTGCTCGTTTACAGGAACACCGTCGGGAAGCGCACAAGGGAAATCGTTACCGGACTTGTTGCAGATGATATGAAGCGAAAAGTTTCACCGGAGGGGCTCAATAAAATCCGAAGCGAGGGCGGTACTTGCGCAAATTCAGAATGGCTGCTTGAATACTGGGGGAAAAAAGACGTCGCAGGGATTCTGCTCATGCCGCCGACACGGCATTTAATGATGCACCTGAATGACTGCATGAAATGGAAACAACGAATGAGAACAGAAAATAAAATATTTAATAATACTTGACAAAAAGTGAACACTGATGTATAATATATGTGAACGTAAGTTCATACAACAATAATGAAAAGCTTTAAAAAACAGGAGAAAACTAAATTAAAATGCCAATCAGTAAAATCACAATCCGCGGTGCGCGGGAACATAATTTAAAAAACATCGACATTGAACTGCCGCGGGACAAGCTTATCGTGATGACAGGCTTGTCCGGTTCGGGGAAATCATCTCTTGCTTTTGATACCATTTATGCGGACGGGCAGAGAAGATATATTGAAAGCCTTTCGTCTTATGCCAGACAATTCTTAGGGCAAATGGAAAAGCCGAATGTAGACAGCATTGAGGGGCTTAGCCCCGCTATTTCTATTGACCAGAAAACAACGTCAAGAAACCCGCGTTCCACAGTCGGGACGGTGACGGAAATTTATGATTATCTGCGGCTTATGTATGCCCGTATCGGCATACCGCATTGCCCTGTCTGCAACCGCGAAATCAAACAGCAGACAATAGACCAGATTACAGACCAAATCCTTATCCTGCCGGAAGGAACGAAGATTCAAATTCTCGCGCCCGTTGTGCGCGGCAGAAAAGGCGAATATCAGAAAGAGCTTGACGCAATCCGCAAGCAGGGCTATGTAAGAGTGCGGATTGACGGCAGTATTTATGACCTTTCGGAGAAAATCAAGCTTGATAAGAACATTAAACACGACATAGAAGTTGTGGTTGACAGGCTTGTGATTAAACCCGATATAAAATCAAGATTGTCCGAAAGCCTTGAAACCGCGGGAAGTTTAACGGACGGTTTAATTTTTGTCGATACCGGGGAACAAAACAACGCCGAAGGCGAATTACAACCGGAGGTTCTCCGGTTTTCGCAGAATTACGCCTGCCCTGAACACGGGGTCAGCATTGAAGCCCTTGAACCGCGCATGTTCTCGTTCAACAACCCTTACGGTGCGTGTCAAAAATGCTCCGGATTAGGCACTTTCATGCGTGTAGACCCGGATTTAATTATACCGGACAAGGAGCTTTCTATAAAAGAGGGCGCGATTAAAGCGTCCGGTTGGACATATACAGACGGTTCAATTGCGCAAATGTATTTTGACGCGCTTGCCAAACGATATAAATTTTCAGTGACGACACCGGTTAAAAAGCTGTCTGAAATCGCTTTAAACGTACTGCTTTACGGTACAAACGGCGAAAAAATCGAAGTACACAGGTCTTACGAAAACGGTCACGGAAAATATACAACCGACTTCGAGGGGCTAATTAATAACCTTGAACGCCGCTACCGCGAAACGGGAAGCAGTTATTCAAGGGACGAAATTCAACTTTTAATGAGCGATGTGCTTTGCCCGTCCTGTAAAGGTGAAAGACTGAATAAAGAAGCCCTTTCGGTGACGGTTTCGGACATCAACATCAGCGATTATTGTAAAATGAGCATAGAAGAAGCACTTATTTTCAGCGAAAACGCAAAAATTTCAAAGCGGGACATGCTGATTGCTGAGCAGATTTTAAAGGAAATTAAAGAGAGATTAGGCTTTTTAAAAAGCGTGGGGCTTGGTTACTTGAATTTATCCCGTGCGGCAGGGACTTTATCCGGCGGGGAAAGCCAGCGCATCAGGCTTGCTACGCAAATCGGCAGTTCGCTCATGGGTGTTTTGTATATTTTAGACGAGCCGAGCATTGGCTTACATCAGCGCGATAATAATAAGCTAATCGCAACCTTGAAACGTTTGCGCGATTTAGGGAATACGCTCATTGTGGTTGAACATGACGAAGAAACCATGTACGCCGCCGATTATATAGTAGATATAGGACCGGGCGCGGGGATTCACGGGGGAAACGTCGTTTGCGCCGGAACAATGGACGATATTTTAAAATGCAAGAATTCCGCGACAGGACAGTATTTGTCCGGCAGGAAAAAAATTCCCGTCCCTAAGAAACGAAAGAAACCCGACGGACGTTATCTTGAGGTTATCGGCGCGTCCGAAAACAATTTGAAAAACATTGACGTTAAAATTCCACTCGGGATTTTCACTTGTGTGACGGGTGTTTCAGGAAGCGGCAAGAGTTCGCTTGTCAATGAAATCCTTTATAAATATTTAGCGGCGAAGCTCAACCGCGCACGCACCAAAACCGGCGTATTCACTAAAATCAAAGGGGCGGAGCATCTTGATAAGGTTATTGACATTGACCAGTCCCCTATCGGCAGAACACCGCGCTCCAACCCCGCGACGTATACCGGCGTTTTCACCGACATACGCGACCTTTTTGCTTCCACTAATGCGGCGAAGATGAAAGGATTCTCAACAGGCAGATTCTCGTTTAATGTGCGCGGCGGGCGGTGCGAAGCCTGCGAGGGCGACGGGATTATCAAAATCGAAATGCACTTTCTGCCGGATATTTACGTCCCCTGTGATATCTGCAAGGGTCAGCGGTACAACCGCGAAACATTGGAAGTGACTTATAAAGGGAAAAATATTTACGACGCCTTGGAAATGACGGTTGAGGAAGGAATCAGCTTTTTCGAGAATATACCGAAGATTTCGCGGAAGCTGCAAACCTTATACGATGTAGGTTTAGGGTATATAAAAATCGGTCAGTCGGCGACAACCCTTTCCGGCGGTGAAGCACAGCGGG
>WRJM01000109.1 GCA_009782265.1 Oscillospiraceae bacterium
CCTCAAGCACGGCCTCGATCAGACATTCGTAGGCGGTCGACATGTCGAAGTCGTTAAGCATGATGATCGCGTTCGGGTTGGTCTCCTTGACCTCCTCAAACGCCATGCGGATCATCTCGACGCGGCCCTTGATGCGAGCCAGCGGGGTAATGGCGTTCTCCTCGGCCTCGAACACCGGCATGATGACGACCTCGTTAATGACATCCCACATGTCAATCAGTCCGGCAAATTCCGTAACATCGCGCGTGATTCTGTCAAGCTGGATTTTTAATATTTCATTATCCGGATAATCCATCAGCCAGTCCGCGCAAACCGTATGCCAGCATAGCGGATGCCCTTTTAAAGTGATGTTTTTGCTTTTCCAGAATTTTGCCGCTTTTTTTACTTTCTCTGTAATCGATTTGCCGCGTTCCGGTTCAAATCTGCCCCAGTAAAACGGAAGCGTAACAGAATTAAAAAGTGCGGAAAGCCTTTCGTAACGCTCTTCTGCAATTAAATTTTCATCACCCTCAATTAAACCGCTTGCATATTCAACCGAGGAGAATTCGGAACAGCCGAAAAGGAAAGCGTGTTTTTTCTGTTTTACCGTAATTTCTGTGTTCGCCGCGTCCGGAAATGTTAGTGTTTTGTTTACGGTTCTGTGCGCGTAGGCTTGATGAATGTTCATTTTCTTTATGTCCTTTCTGAAATAGATTGAATTTATTTAAAAATACAAAATAGTAAACAAAGCTGTTTAACAAAGAAAAATAATTAAACTTTATATTTATTATACAATTTTTAAAGGAACTTGTCAAATAAAACTTGACAAGTTTTAAATCATCTGTTATAGTATATATAATCAATTAACTTACTGTTTAAGTTAATGAAAATTAAAGGTCTATTGACGGAGGGGTATTTTATGTTATCCGAAAAGCAATTTGAAAGTTTAAAAAAAGCAAATTTAAGCGTTGATTTAAGCAAATCAAAAGAAAGAATTTCCGGTGATTTTAAATCAGCTTCTTCTGAAGCAAAAAAGCAAATCATCAAGCTTTCGGGGCTTACGCGCACAACGTTTTACAACGCGTTTCAAAAAGGAACAGCGTCGCCCAAGATGGTCTTGGCAATGGCGCAGATGCTCGGCGTTTCGCCTTATTATTACACAGGCGAATCCGATGACAAGGGCGAATTCAACGACGGCGTTTTGACAGGCTTTTTACAGGCAAAAAAATTAACGGTTGCGGGTGCGAGAAAAGCAAGCGCGGCTAAAACAAAAACCGCAGAAACCAAACCGAAAGCCGCAAAAGCTAAAGCAACGAAAGCAGTAAAAGCACCGGCAAAAGCAAAAACAACAGCAAAAGTAAAGCCCGGTCCTAAATCTAAAGCAGCAAAACCTGTAGCAAAATCCGCGGCGAAAAAGACTGCTGTGAAACCCGCCGCAGCAAAGTCCGCCGCAGCAAAGTCCGACGCAGTAAAACCGGCTGCCGCAAAAAGAGCGAAAAACGTAAAAGAACCGGCACTTAAACCTGCTCCCGCGGCAAAGAAAAAAGACGAAATTTTAATGCAGATTTCAATCGAAAAAACCCCGAAACTGCAAAAAGCGGTAAATCAGCTTGACGAAGAAAGCGCGGTTTTACTGCTTCGCGCCTTAATCAGAAAAGCAGACGCCAACGATAACGCGAAAGCACTCTGCGACATCATAAAAAGCTGTCTGCTTTCATAAATTATAATTAAGATTACTGGCAGGAATGTGTAAAACATTCCTGCCAAATAAAAAATCTCAGGTGGAAATGTGAATTACATAATCGTAGTTTTACAAGGAATTTTGCAAGGGTTGACAGAATTTCTGCCCGTTTCAAGTTCAGGGCATTTATCGGTTTTCGGGCATTTTACGGATATGGGCGGGGAAGAAAGCCTTTTACTCATTGTGGTTTTGCACCTCGGAACGCTTGCTGCGGTTTTGATTGCATTTCGGGAAACCATAATGGGTATGATAAAAGAATTTTTTCTGTGCATTGCGGATATTTTTACGGGCAGATTCAAATGGAAAACCATGAACGATAACCGGAAAATGCTGTTTATGACTATTGTATCAACATCGGTTTTAATTCCGGTTTATTTGTTTTTAAAAGATTATTTCACAGCACCCGAAGGTGACGGCGATATTATTTTTGAAGGTATTGCTTTTATATTTACAGCGGTTTTATTATTCCTGTCGGACGCCTGTGTAAAAGGTTTCAAAACCGGAAAAGACATGAAAATAAAAGACGCGTTCACAATCGGTTTGTTTCAGGTGATTGCACTTTTTCCCGGCGTGTCGCGTTCCGGCTCGACCATCACCGGCGGACTTTTATGCGGTTTATCGCGGCAAACAGCAGTCACTTTTTCTTTCATTCTGGGAATCCCCGCGATTTTAGGCGGGGGTGTTCTTGAACTTAAAAGCGCGCTTGAATCAGACCTACAGCTTAATTATTTGGAACTTTTAATCGGCTTTACGGTTGCGGCTGTTGTCGGGTTTTTTGCGATTAAACTTGTAAAGCTTTTAGCGAAAAAAGAAAAATTTAAAATCTTTGGCGTTTATACGGCGATTCTCGGCGTGTTCTGTATCGTATGGGGCGTGCTTGAACATTTGGATTTGGGGATTATGCTGTTTTAATTATAAATTTAAGGAAGTAAAACCATGCCGCCTGCAAGAAAAACACCCGCAAAAAAATCAAATCAATCATCTGAATCAACAGCTAAAAAAACCCGTTCGGCAGAAGCCGTCGCACGGGATGAAAAAAGGCGCAAGCTTTGGTCGCTGATGCTCTTTTTATTCGGCGTACTGCTGATTGTTTTTTCGTTTGTCGGAAACGTAAACGCCGAACAAAAAAACGCAACCGACCATATTAATACATTCCTGCGCGGTATGTTCGGGTTTTCTGTGTTTTTCACGGGTCCGATTCTGATTTACATAGCCGTGATGATTTCCATGAACAAGCGCAAAGGTACGGTTACGGCGAAAATCATTCAGCTCTGCCTGATTCTTCTGCTCATCAGCGCGGGAATACAGGTTATTTTCGTAGGTGAAGTGAAATTTGCGGAATTGTTTGAAAGCGGCGTAAAACTGCACGGTGGCGGGTTATTAAGTTTCCTGCTCGGTGCGCCGCTCATGCTGTTCGGCAGAATCACCGCAAGTATTCTTGTTATCCTTGTAGCGTTTGTTATTTTCATGCTTGCGTCTGATATAACTTTACACGAGTTTTTAAAAATAATATCAAAACCGTTCCGGACAGCCGGCGGTAAAATTAAGGAAAAAAGCCAGCAATACCGCGAAGACAGCGAATATCTGCGCATGTACCATGAAGAAAATAAGAAGCTTGATAAGGAAGCGCGGAAAGAAAACGAACAGGAAACAACATCCGATAAGGATATTGATATAAATAAAAGATTAAAATTCGCGTCTATTGAAGCCGCGACGAATTCCGTGCATAATAAACCTTTTGATAAAACGCCGTCGGAAGACCTGCATAAAGGTTTCCGCGAAGAGCTCAGCGCGTATATAAACGATGAAAAAGATATCCCTGAATCCGAACCCGAAAAAGAACCGGAAGAACCGGCAACGGCAGATGAACCGGACGCTTTCGCGGAAGTGATTGAGGATTTCATTAAGGAAGAGGAAGAATTAGCGGCTGATAAAATCAAAAACGAGCAAAGCTTAAACTTTTCAAAGCAAGCGGATATAGTAGAAGAAAATATAAGCCCAGAACAGGAAACTGCTGTTTACAAAGAACCGCAGTATTCGCTTCCTCCGGTATCTATTTTAAACGAACCGGCAGGAACGCAGAATAAAGGAGACGTAGAAGCGGAGCTTCGGCAGAATTCCGAAACTTTAGTGGAAACATTAAAAAGCTTCGGTGTACAAACCGAAATAGTAGGGCATTGCAGAGGACCCTCTGTCACAAGGTACGAATTAAAACCTGCCGCCGGTGTTAAAATATCGAAAATAACCAGTTTAATAGACGACATCGCACTTAATTTAGCGACGGCCGGCGTCAGAATTGAAGCGCCGATTCCGAATAAACCGGCAGTCGGCATTGAAGTGCCGAACCGCACAACCGACACCGTGCATATCCGCTCGTTAATTGACAGCGAAGTATTCAGGAACAATGATTCAAAGCTTGCGGCGGTCATCGGTATGGATATTTCCGGTGAAATAATCGTCTGCGATATAGCCAAAATGCCGCATATTCTGATTGCAGGAACAACAGGTTCAGGTAAATCCGTCTGCGTGAACTCTATAATAATGAGCATACTTTTTCGTTCAACACCCGAAGAAGTCCGTTTCTTTATGATTGACCCCAAGTCGGTTGAATTTATGATATATGAAAGTATACCGCATCTGCTTGCGCCCGTTGTCACCGATTCCAAAAAAGCGGCAGGAACACTGAACACGGCTGTAAAAATGATGACAGACAGATATACGATTTTTGCCGAATACAGCGTGCGGGATATTTTTGGTTACAATTCACTCTGCGCGGGAAATACAGAGCTTGAAAGAATGGCGCAAATCGTGATTTTTATTGACGAATTCGCGGACTTGATGATGGTTGCGCCCGGCGACGTTGAAAACGGCGTATGCAGATTGGCGCAAATGGGGCGCGCCGCCGGAATTCATCTTGTTATCGCGACACAACGCCCGTCCGTTGACGTGATTACAGGTATTATTAAGGCAAATATTTCCAGCAGAATCGCGCTTAAAGTAGCCTCACAGGTAGACAGCCGGACGATTATAGACTCGGCGGGTGCGGAAAAACTGCTCGGTAAAGGCGATATGCTTTTCTTTCCCGTAGGCGCGCCGAAGCCTGTGCGTGTGCAGGGTTGCTGGGTGTCGGAAAAAGAAGTTGAAAAAACCGCCAAGCATATTAAAAATGCGTTTGTTCTTGATTATGATGAAAGCGTTATTAAAGAAATCGAAAATCAGGCAAGCTTAGTCGGCGCAAGCAAATCTGAGCGCGAAAAAGCCGCCAATAACAGCAATGACCTTGATATTTCCGACGATAAGCTTGACGAAGCGATTGAAGCCGTCATTGAAGCAGGACAGGCAAGCACGTCCTACTTGCAAAGAAAGCTGAAGCTCGGCTACGGGCGCGCCGCAAGGCTGATTGACATTATGGAGCAGATGGGCGTTGTGGGTACGTTCGAGGGCAGTAAGCCGCGGCAGGTAATAATGACGAAGCAGGAGTTTTATGAAATGAAGATGAATAAAGACACATGAACAATAAAAACAACTTCCTCCCTGTCACAAAACAAAAAACCCCCTTCGACTTCATCTGTATCACCGGCGATGCCTACGTTGACCATCCCTCTTTCGGGATTGCCATTATTTCGCGGTTGCTTGAAAGTTTAGGTTTTTCTGTGGGAATCATTCCGCAGCCCGTCAGTGACAATGATTTTACGCGGTTAGGCGCGCCGAATTATGCCTTTATGGTAACCGGCGGAAATATAGACAGCATGGTTGCGAATTACACCGTTTCAGGGAAGAAACGCAACGACGACGCTTACAGCGCGGGCGTCAACAAACGCACCGACCGTGCTGTTACTGTTTATTGCAAATCTGTGAAAAGAAACTTTCCGGAAAGTGAAATTGTAATCGGCGGACTGGAAGCGTCCTTGCGGCGTTTTGCGCATTATGATTACTGGAGCAATATTGTTATGCCGTCGGTT
>WRJM01000110.1 GCA_009782265.1 Oscillospiraceae bacterium
GTATTTGAAAGAAAAAAATTGCAAATCGGGGCTATTCATGGTATAATATAATTGTAGGTTAGCTCCTTGCTTTCTCATTCAGAAAAGGAGCTAAACATGAATACCAAAATAAACGCGATTTATGCAAGACAATCGGTAGACAAAAAGGACAGCATTTCTATTGAAAGTCAGATTGATTTTTGCAAATACGAATTGAAAGGCGGTAACAGTAAAGAGTACACCGACAAAGGCTATTCCGGCAAGAACACAGACCGTCCCCGCTTTAAGGAACTGATAAGCGATATTGAGCAGGGTTTAATTGCAAAGGTGGTTGTTTATAAGTTAGACAGAATAAGCCGCTCGATTATAGACTTTGCAAACATGATGGAGCTATTCCAAAAATACAATGTTGAATTTGTTTCGTCTACAGAAAAATTTGATACCAGTACACCAATGGGGCGGGCTATGCTGAACATCTGTATCGTATTCGCACAGCTTGAACGCGAAACAATCCAAAAGCGCGTGACTGACGCTTTTTATTCTCGCTGTACCAAAGGTTTCCACATGACAGGTAAACCGCCTTACGGTTTCAAGCTGACCCCAACGGTTGTAAACGGTATCAATACAAAAATGTATGAAACAGAATCCGAAACGGCGGAGCGCGTCAAGCTGATGTTTGAAATGTATGCCGAACCGCAAAATTCTTTCGGTGACATAGCAAGGTATTTTTCGGGTGAGGGAATAAGCGAGGACGGCAGGGAGTTTGGGCGTACTACTATTTCACAGCTTTTGAAAAACCCCGCTTATGTACAGGCAGATTTAGACGTTTACGAGTTTTTCAAAAGTCAAGGGGCGGTAATCGTCAACGACGCGGAAGATTTCACAGGGACTAACGGCTGTTATCTTTTTCAAGGTCGTGATGTAGCCGAAAGCAAAAGGAACAGTTTAAAAGACCAAATACTTGTAATTGCGCCGCATGAGGGGCTTATATCTTCGGACACATGGCTCACCGTTCGTAAAAAGCTGTTTAACAACACACATTCGTCTTTTAGGAGCGGGCGCAAGGTTGCGACTACGTGGCTTGGCGGTAAAATCAAATGCGGGCGGTGCGGTTATGGGTTAAGCAGTATACGCAGTAAGAATGATGTTCTATACTTCCGTTGCCGCAGACGTGCCGACAGGGGCAACTGTGAGGGTTGCGGAACGCTCCATGTAAAAGAGGTTGAATATTTCATGTATGATGAAATGCGCCGCAAAATGGACGAATTTAAAACGCTGACGGACAAAAGCCCCGCAAAAGTAAATCCAAAGCTGACCGCGCATAAGGTGGAACTGGCGCAAACTGAAACAGAAATTGAAAAACTGTTGAACCAATTAACAGGCGCAAACGCTGTCTTAATGTCCTACGCAAACAGCAGGGTTGAGGAATTGGACGAAAAAAGGCAATCGCTTGCACAAGCGATTGCGAATATGACCGCAGGGGCGGTGTCCCCTAACAAATTAAATCAAATTTCCGGTTATTTGGAAGATTGGGCGAATGTCGATATTGCGGACAGGCGGTTTGTGGCTGACGGTTTGTTAAACCAAATCAACATCACAAGCGACAGTGTGAAAATCGACTGGAAAATTTGATTTATATAAAAAAATATTTAATATGACGTTTGTTGTACATTGTACACCAATGTTGCAATTGATATGTCATGGCATTTTCTTATTGCGATATATCAAACCGGTATAAATTTAATATTAAATTTAGGTATGCCAGAAGCCTTTGATTTTGCAGGAGGTTGGACAGCGGGTGCAATAGGAGGTGCTTTTGGTGGTGCTGGGTCAGGAATTTACTTCAGTGCGGGACATATGGCTTCTCATATTATAATATCTGTTATGAGATTTTTCGGACCAATTCAAGCTACTGCCGTTGTAGTTACAGTTTCAGTTGTTTTTTTAGCCTCATTAGCGGTTGGAATCATTATAAGAGTAATTGCCTTTGCGAGAGCATTTGAAATTGCGATTTACTGCGCTATATCACCTATTCCTGTTTCTTTTCTTCCTTTGGAGGATAATGGCGGGAGCAGGATTACAAAAAATTTCTTTTTAAACTTTGCGGCAGTCGTTTTTCAAGGGGTATTAATCGTTATAATTTTACAAATTTATAATATTTTTTCTTCAGAAATTATATTCTCATTTTTTGATACAGCTACTACTTTAGCAAATAAAATGTATTCCGAACAAGCGTGGTGGCACTCTGTTACAGGACCACCCCGTATGGGCGAGGCTTTTATTCTTATAATTGAAACTACCGGCGCATTATTACTTTGCATTTTAGTTTTAATCATGGCGATATTAAAGAGCGGACAGATGGCGAAATCTATATTTAACGCAAGCTAAGGAGGGGAAACTTTATGATAACTATAAGAATACCAAAGGACATACGCGAATACAGGGAGAAAATCGTTTTCGGGCTTACTATCAGACAGCTTATCTGCGGGTTCTTGGCGTTAGGAATCGCAGTGCCGTTATATTACTTCGGCTCAAAATACATACATCAGGAACTGATTTCGTGGATTGTAATTCTGACCGTTGTGCCGATTTGTGCAATCGGGTTTGTCAAAATTCATAAAATGCCTTTTGAAAAATATCTTGTCCATTTGTTTTATCAGCTTTTCTTGATTCCCGTCAACAGGGTTTTTAAAAGCGAAAATGATTACAGGGAGTGGATAATCGCATATAACAAGGAAAATATATGCGATTCTGCAGAAGTTATTGATAAGACGGGTATTCAGATGAGCATTGAACGCGCTGTGCTGATAAACGAAGAATTAAATGCCGGCAATGATGTTGATTTTACAAAGCTCGATGAAAAGCTTATTACCGTAAAGAAGAAAGAAACCAAAAAGAAGAACGGTAAAGATAAAAACGCTAAGAGCAAAGAGAAACCCAATTCTTCTTTTAATAAGCTGAAAACAAAAGCGGAGGGGATTCAAGCCAAGCAAACAGAAGACCCGAAGTATATTTTCAATAAGAAAGAACGTAAAATTTTAACCAATTATGCCGAGCGGGTAAGACGGAATCGATTAGCTGAGATTAAGAGAGAAAAAGCTATATTATCTAAAACGAATACAAAGATGAAAAAGAGAAGAACCGCCGCTTCCACCGTTCCGAGGACGGTACAGCTTTCCATTCCTTTTATTGCGGATTACGATGACGGATTGTTTGAAACAGAGCCGAATAAATATAATAAGCTGTACTTATTTTCAGGATTTAAACTACTCTGTAGCCCATACGGACGAGCAAGAATCCATTTTTGTAAAGTACCGTGATTTTCTGAATTATTTTCCCGATGATATGAGTATTACGTTATATATTGATAATCATGTTGTTTCTTTATATGAGCAAGAACAGAAAGTGCTGTATAAGCTGACCGGTGATAATTTCGACCGTCACCGCAATGAGTATAACAGGATTATGAAAAAGCAGATTGTTACAGGACGTAATGATATGGTGCTGAATAAATATGTTGCGGTAACGATTTTCTGTGAAACACCCATAGAAGCCCTTACCCGTTTCAGAAAAATTGATGAAGAAATCCTTGATAATTTCAAGAAAATAGGCACAAAAGGGCGTGTATTATCCACTACGGAACGGCTTGCACTACTGCACGATAAATTCCGTAAGGGACGCGAAGGCGACTTTAAAATTGATTATGATTTTATTAAATTTCAAGGAATCAGCTCTAAAGACTATATTTCCCCGACCTTTATGCGCTTTGAAAAATCACATTTTATGATTGAGGACGAATATTACAGGTGTCTTTATTTGAATAATCTCCCGTCTAACCTTTCCGATAACTTCTTAAAAGAAATTGTAGACTGCAGTTTTCCGCTTACCGTAACGCTTAACATTCAGCCGATTGCTCAGGATAAGGCTTTACGTATGGTACGCAAACAGCATACCGGCATGGAAGCCAATAAAATTGAAGCGCAGAAAAAGGCTTCCCGTTCCGGTTACAGCGCGGAAGTAATCAGCCACAGGCTAAAGCAATCCCTTAAAGAAGCGGAAACGTTACTTGAAGATTTAACCACAAACGACCAAAAGATGTTCTTTGTTACAATTACGTTCATTATCAGCGGTTCTACGCTTGATGGTTTAAACGAACGCACGGATATTCTTACCAGTAAAATCAGAAAATTCGCCTGTCAGGCGCAGAGCTTTGATAATCTTCAAGAGAAAGGTTTTCAAATCACCCTGCCGGGCGGAATGACCCCGGGTAAGCGGCTGTTTATCGACCGCGCCCTTACAAGTGAAAGCACGGCTGTATTTATACCGTTTTCGTCCGTCGAGTTATTTGAACCCGGCGGCTTTTATTACGGTTTAAATCAAATATCGCATAACCTGATTCTTTGCGACCGTACAGCCATGAAAACACCGAGCGGCTTTATTCTCGGCTCGTCCGGCTCGGGTAAATCATTTGCCACAAAGCGTGAAATACTCAATGTTTTACTTAATAATAATAAAACCTCTGTGCTGATTATCGACCCCGAAAACGAATACGGCGGGTTTGCGCGGGAATTCGGCGGTTCTGTTATTAATATTTCAACGGACAGTAACAGCTATATTAATCCGATGGAAATGTCGGCAGATTACGGGCTTGATGAAGAAGACGACGAAGACGTGAGCATGGAGCGGAAAAAAACCAAAGCCGTGCAAAAGAAAAGCGACTATATCATGTCAATTATTGAATGTATGCTGTCCGTAAACGGCACAAGCGTTATTACACCGCAACAGAAAACCATAGTAGACCGTTGTGTACGGAAATGCTATAAAAAATATCTTGACAATAATTTTGACAGACAGTATTTACCTACGCTTGAAAACCTCCAGTTTTATCTTGACGAGGAAAAAACAAGCGAGGACGGGCGGCTCATCGCGGAGGGTGCGGAATATTACACAAAGGGTTCTATGAATATTTTCTCTCATTATTCAAACGTGGATTACGACAACAGAATGGTTGTTTTCAACGTCCGCGATATGGGTTCTCAGTTAAAGCAAATCGCGCTTCTGATTGTTCTTGATTTTATTTGGAACAGAATGATTATGAATTTTGACGCGGGTGTGCGTACCTACTGTTATGTTGATGAAATCCATGTTCTTTTCCAAAACGAGTATTCGGCGCGCTTTTTACAGCAGTTATATAAGCGCGGGCGTAAGTACGGGCTTGTGATTACGGGTATTACGCAGAATATGGAAGATTTACTGCGTTCCGAAATGGCGCGCGGCATGATAGGGAACAGCGATTTTATTATGATGCTGAACCAAGCACCGGAGGATTTGAAAATCCTTGCTCCCATGTTAAAAATATCCGAATCACAGGAGGTTTTTGTCAGCAAAGCCGAAGCCGGAAGCGGTTTGCTTTTCGCAGAAAAGGTGATTGTTCCTTTTTGGTATAATTAAAGCACATTCATTTTCGATACAAAACCGAAAATTGAACTGTGCTTATTTTTGTTATAATGAGAAGGTAATGGTGTGGCGTTTTCTTTTTAGAACTTCGCGTTCGTGGC
>WRJM01000111.1 GCA_009782265.1 Oscillospiraceae bacterium
GGAAATAATTAACAGTTAATAAGGAATAATGAATAATTGCGGAGTCGCTTTGCGACGGATTTGACAATAATCAGACTTTGGCAGAAATTATAATAAAAACCTCGCGGACGCGAGAACCAAAATTATTCACTATTCACTATTCATTATTCATTAATAATAAAGCAGTGTTTCTTGATAACCACTGCAGTAAGAAAAAACGTAAACGTTTTTTCTTACTGCTCAAAAAAACAAGGAGAATTTTTACAATGTTAAAAGAAATTAAAACCCGTCAAATTGCTTTCGGTGCGGTTTTAACAGCAGTTTATGTCGTTCTGACCGTAATCAATCCGCTGTCGTTTCCGGCGATTCAATTCCGCATTTCTGAAATATTAGTGCTCGTTTGTTTTTACAATCCTTTTTATTGTATTCCCATGATTTTAGGGTGTTTCACGGCGAATCTCTTCAGCCCCTACGGCATTGCGGACGCGCTTTTAGGGACGCTTGCGACTGCTCTTGCGGTTATTCCGATGGTGAAAATGAAAAATATTTGGCTTGCTTCGCTCCTGCCTGTGTTTACGAACGCGGTAATTATAGGAATCATGCTTCATGTGATGTATGAGCTTCCTTTATTTTTCAATGTTGCAATGGTCGGATTAGGGCAGTTTACCGTGGTAACAATAATCGGCGCACCGCTTTTTAAGGTTGTTTTAGAAAAAAATAAGCTTTTTATGAGCATAATCTGCACAGATTTAACAAAAAATAAATAATATTTAATAAAAAAGCTTGACAAACCTCTTTTGTTATGGTATACTAATAACACCTCAATAGGGGTTTATTTTTTTGACCGCCGTACCGGCGGGGATGTGCGAAACTAAACCCTTTCACAAGAGGGAGGCTGTTCCGCCGCATAAATGCGGCGAATAAATTAGGAGGTGCCGATACTCAATGAGAATAAAAATTACACTCGCTTGCACGGAATGTAAGCAACGCAACTACAACACCAAAAAGAATAAAAAGAACGACCCGGACAGGCTTGAAATGAACAAGCACTGCCGTTTTTGTCGTAAGCACACACTCCACAAGGAAACAAAATAAGGAAAGGGGAAATGGTTTTAATGGCGGATAATCTTGGAAAAGACATTGAAAAAGCAAATAAAGACAAGGAAAAAGAAAAACGTTTAAATCAGAGAAGAGCTTTAAAAGCCGCGGCAGCAAAGAAGCCGAGACGCTCCCCTTTGAAATATTTCAAGGACGCGCGTGCCGAATTTAAAAAAGTAACATGGCCCACCCCGAAACAGGTTGTCAACAACACAGGCGTGGTACTCACCGCAATCGTGATTACGGGTGCTGCTATTTTCGGTTTGGATTATCTTTTTGCGGCGATTTTAGACCTTGTTTATCAAGTAAATGCTTAGTATGTATTAAACCGATAAGCACAAGCGAATTTGAGCTTAGAAAGCTCGACATTAAAGGGGAAAACCAATGTCAGAGGCAAAATGGTATATACTGCACACTTATTCCGGTTATGAAAACAAAGTGGCGACCAACATCAAAACATTAGTGGAAAACAGTCAGCTTAAACATCTGATAGAAGAAGTGATGGTTCCGACTGAAAAAATCACGGAAACCAATAACGGGAAAACCAAGGAAATTGAAGTAAAGCTGTATCCGAGTTATGTTTACGTCAAAATGATTATGACGGACGAATCGTGGTATATATGCAGGAATACACGCGGTGTTACCGGTTTTGTGGGACCCGGCTCAAAGCCGATTCCGCTGACCGACGAAGAAGTAAACAATCTTGGCGTCGTGAAGACGCAGACGCAGGCTTCTTTCAAGGAAGGCGACATCGTAAGCATAAAATCCGGCGCGCTTGAAGGGTTTGAAGGCGTCGTGAAGGAAGTGGATTCCGCCGGCGGAAACGTAACGGTCGCGGTTTCTATGTTCGGGCGCGAAACACCGGCAACTTTAGAGCTTGCCGCAGTTGAAAAAATAGCAACTTAAAAATTTTTATGCTGAACGGCAGTGTCAGCATGTTTAAACATCGGAGGAAATAAAATGGCTCAGAAAATAGTAGGTTATATAAAATTGCAGATTCCGGCAGGGAAAGCAACGCCCGCACCCCCTGTAGGTCCGGCTTTAGGTCAGCACGGTGTGAATATTATGGCGTTCACGAAGGATTTCAACGAACGCACCAAAAACGACATGGGACTGATTATCCCTGTAGTAATTACCGTTTACGCAGACAGAAGCTTTTCGTTTATCACCAAAACACCCCCCGCGGCTGTTTTAATCAAGAAAGCCTGTAATTTAGAAAAAGCTTCCGGCGAACCGAATAAAAACAAGGTAGCGAAAATCACAAAAGAGCAGGTTCAGAAAATCGCAGAAACAAAAATGCCCGACTTAAACGCGGGCAGTATGGAAGCCGCAATGGCAATGGTAGCGGGAACAGCGCGCTCTATGGGCATTGAAGTCGCTGAGTAATCAAACAATTTTAACATTTTTCGTGGGAGATTGGTATTAATCCGCTCATTACACTCGCGAATTAATACAATACAAGCAATCGTTTAACCACAAGGAGGATAATATGAAACACGGCAAGAAATACAACGAGAGCGCGAAGCTCGTTGACAGAAACAAGCAGTATGAAACAACCGAAGGGCTTCAGTTGGTGTGTGATACCGCAAAAGCAAAGTTCGACGAAACGGTTGAAATGCACATAAGGCTCGGGGTTGACTCCCGTCACGCCGACCAGCAGGTCAGGGGCGCGGTGGTGCTCCCGAACGGCACAGGCAAAAAAGTCAGAACACTTGTTTTCGCAAAAGGTGATAAAATTAAAGAAGCGGAAGACGCGGGAAGCGATTTTGTAGCGGACGACGACACCGTCGCTAAGATTCAAGGCGGCTGGATGGATTTTGACGTTGTAATCGCGTCGCCGGATATGATGGGCGTTGTGGGACGTTTGGGTAAGGTTTTAGGACCGAGAGGGCTTATGCCGAATCCGAAAGCCGGAACGGTTACGCCGGACGTCGCAAAGGCGGTTCAGGAAGCAAAAGCCGGTAAAATCGAATACAGGCTTGATAAAACCAACATCATTCACTGTCCTATCGGAAAGGTGTCTTTCGGGAAAGAAAAATTGGAAGAAAATTTTGATACGCTTATCGGCGCGGTTGTTAAAGCGAAACCGTCCGCTGCTAAGGGACAGTATATCAAGAGCTGTTCCGTTACGTCAACCATGGGACCCGGTGTTAAAATTAACACAAGCAAATACGGAGCATAGTAAAAAATAATCGGGTAAATTTTTCAATGCGGTTATAATCGCGGCTGAGAAAATTTACCCGAATGATTTAAAAAAGCAGGAAAGGAAAATAATATGACTGTTGAAAAAGCAACCGTAATAAAAGCCGGATGGTCAAACCGTTTTATTAACGAGATGGTTGATGTGCTGGCAAAAAAGACGAGCACCAGCATTTACATAACCAAAGACGATTCACGGCAAATCGCAATGAAAAGCGTAATCGGACTGCTTTCAGGGAATTTCAAAGACGGCGATACGGTGAAAATTATCGTTATCGGCGATAACGAAACAACCGTAAACCATGATTTACAGCTTGCCGAAAAATTGCTCAATGGGGAAATGTAGTTAATTTTACTGTATAAATTTTTCGGAGCAAAAAATGAGAATCGCTTTTTATGACACGAAACCTTATGATAAAATATGGTTTGATATTTTGGCGGAGCAAAACGGTTTTGAAATTAAATATTTTGATTTCAAGCTGAACGCGGAAACCGCGTTTTTGTCAAAGGGTTTTGAAGCTGTCTGTATATTTGTAAACGACACCGCCGATAAAGAAACGCTGGATATTTTATATAACAGCGGCGTTAAGCTTTTGGCACTCAGGTGCGCGGGATATAATCATGTGGATTTTAAATCGGCATATGAAAAAATCCATGTTGTGAGAGTGCCGGATTATTCACCGGCGGCGGTTGCCGAACACGCGGCGGCGTTGCTTTTGACGCTGAATCGGAAAACTCACCGCGCTTATGCAAGAACACGCGATAATAATTTTAATATTAACGGCTTAATCGGTATAGATTTGTCAGGAAAAACCGCCGGAATTATCGGAACAGGTAAAATCGGACGGTTATTCGCGGGAATCTGCAAGGGCTTCGGAATGAGCGTTTTAGCGTATGACCCAAACCCTGCCGATGATGAAAATATAAAATACACAGAGCTTGACGAATTGTTGCGGCAATCGGACGTTATTTCGCTTCACTGTCCGCTTACGCATGAAACCAAGCATATGATTCATACAGAAAATCTTGAGAAAATGAAACCGCACGCGCTGCTGATTAACACATCACGCGGGGCTTTAATTGATACAACGGCTTTAATTGAAGCTTTGAAGCACCGCAAAATCGGCGGCGCGGGGTTGGATGTTTATGAAGAAGAGAGCGAATATTTCTTTGAGGACTTATCCGACACCATTATTGAAGATGACGAGCTTTCACGGCTATTAACCTTTCCGAATGTGCTGTTAACTTCACATCAGGCGTTTTTCACAGAGGAAGCCATGCGGGAAATCGCACAGGTTACAATGGAAAATATAAAAGCTTTTCAAGCGGGAACGGCGTTTGAAAATGAAATTTGTTATAAATGCAACGGACCGTGCAAAAAAGAAGAAAACAAAAATAACTGCTTTTAAAAAGGGGACGTTATGAAAAAAATTATTTCTGCCGGAATTGTTTTCGCACTTGTTTTAGTTTTAGCGGCATGCGGAAGTGAAAAAGAATACACCGATATTGAACGGTTTGCGGCAAGAGCAAATGTATGCATAAGCCGTAATTTACCGGAATATTTTTCAGACGCGGCGGGATTTTCATTCACGACGGTTGAATTTTATATAGCCGGTGAAGCAAAAGTAATCAGAGCGGACTGTTCTGTCCGGCGTGCGGGTGATAAATATCCCCGATGTGTGTTTATGCTGAGCGACCAAGAGCAAACCCTGCTGGATTATTTAGACGGATATGATTTATTAAAATATGATGTTCAACAGGATTTAGTGATGAATTTATACTATGTTAATATATTTGATGAATTAAAGTTTGATGCGGTTGAAGCTAATTTGGTTGATAAAGGAAATATAAAAGAACTTGCTGATAAATACATGAAATCGGGCGACAAAAACGATACACGCGATAAAAGCATATTAGGAATGTAAAACAACAGTAAATATTTTGCCGTGTTTTTCTCCGCCGGCGGGGAAAAACACGGCAGCTTATTAAATTATAGTCAATTAACTTGAAAAATGACTCTTAAAGCACAACTAGCAGAATCAAAATTATACAAGATTTCTCGTAGCTTTCTTTTGAGCCAAGCCCACTTTTTTTCAATAGGATTCAAGTCGGGAGAATAAGGCGGTAAAAACAAGACCTCACAGTTATAGCTTTGAG
>WRJM01000112.1 GCA_009782265.1 Oscillospiraceae bacterium
ATGGATTTTCGGGCGAAATCGTCCCGCCTTTGAGCGTCATTGCCAAGCCTTCCGCGCCGTAAGACGCTATGGTTTCCCTTGCAATCATCTTTTCTACGAAGCTGACCGCCGCCGCTCTTCTTTCGGGGTCGTCCCATGCGTTTCTCGTGATATACCAGCCCTGCGACAGTCCCGCAATAATATCGCTTGTTTTACGGGTATTTGTTCCGGGGACAAAGCATACGGTGATGTCGTCCGGATTCTCCGCGCCAAGTTCGATATCGCTGAGCTTCCATGAGCCGTTTATTGTAAAAGCCGCTTTATCTTCATATAAAAGTTTTAGTGCTTCCGCGTGGGACGCTGTTAAAGTATCGGAGGGGAGGAATCCGCGGGTGTGAAGCGTTTTTATATCCGCAAGCCCTGCTGTCCAAGCCCTGCCTGCCGCGTCAGCTGCGGATTCGGGCAGTCTTGCATGGTTTTGAGTTCCGCTGTGATTGTATACAGCATATTCAAATAAAGAATTCGGTTCTTCGTGTACGGACACAGCAATGGGGACATAACCTTTTTCCTTTATGGTTTCACACATTGTTAAAAATTCCGTCCATTCCGTGTTTTCGTCCGGAACGGCAACACCGCAGTCGTTAAGCACTTTTTTATTGGCGTACATCAGCTCCCAATACCCGAACATCGGTACTGCGTAAGCGATTCCGTCCGCCGGGGATACCGGAACAAGCCCTAACTCGTGGTCGCCGGCAAAGCCGGGGAATTCAGCTTTAATTTCCGATATAGGCACTACCTTTCCGCCGCTGACTAAATCATCGGCGTGCGTGCCGTTATAAAAGTATAAAACATCGGGAATACTTTTACTGCCTTGATTTTCGTTGTTATTATCATTATTATTGTTATTATTTTTATTATTTATATTGTTTTCATTTTCATCTTCGTTATTAAAATATGCCAAAACTTCTTTTCTGAAGCTTTCATCAGCCATTGCCGAATGGTCGGAAACACCGTGTCCGGTTTCTCTTTCCCATTCCCTGTAAGCGGCTTCATACGGGGCGCGCTCCGTGCTGTCCGCGTGGAAGGTCGTCACGATAGAAAGCGTTAGTTTACCGGCGTTCGGGGTTTCGTTTCCGCCGGGTGTTTCGTCATTGATTTCCTGCTTGGATTTACAGCCTGAAGCAACCGAAGCAATCATTAAACAAGCTAAAATAAAGCTTAATTTTCTTTTCATTTTCATAATGTTTTCCTTTTTTAAAGTATTATAATCCTTTATTAAACAGCAGGAAAAGTTTCTGCCGTTTATTTCAAAAGTAATATGACATTATGATGTTGCAAAATTTAAACTTTATGTATGATTTTCAAACTTGTAACCTTTTTGTAATAAATCCCGGATTTCCTCCAGCAATAAAATTTCAGCGGCTTTTTCGGGTTCAACAGGTTCAGCCGGCTCTGTTAAAGCTTCTTCCGCCTTTTCCTGCTCTAATCTGCTTTTTAATGTATTCATAAATTTGATGATTGCAAACACGCAAACCGCGATAATAAAGAAATTAATCACAGATTGTATGAATTCTCCGTATGAAAAAACCGGCGGTTCGCTGTCGGGGAAGAAGCTCGGCAGGGTTATTTTCAGCGCGGAAAAGTCGATTCCGCCGATGAGTATGCCGATGACGGGCGTAATAATATCCTTAACCACCGAGTTTACAATGGCGGTAAAGGACGAGCCGATTATAATACCCATGGCTAAATCCATAACGCTTCCGCGGGAGATGAATTCTTTGAATTCCTTTATAATTCCGCGCTTTTTCTTTTCTTTTTGAGTTTTTTTTATTTTTGGCATTGCACTTTTCCTTTCGGGTTTTTATAACATTATTATAAAACATTTAAGGCTGTTCGTCAATCACAATAATCCGACAAAATTAATAAAATGGAACAGGCGGAAAATTTTGAATAATTCCCGCCGTGATTGTCAAAAATAAAAACAAGAGCGTGCTACATAAAAGGAAGTTAAACAAAAAGCTATGAAGCGCGCCGAAAATCAACAGGCGCGCTTTTATATTTTAAATCCGCGTCTTTATGGAAAGGAAAGAAACATGTACATTAAACGCGGTGAAATTTATTACGCTGATTTAAGTCCGGTTGTAGGCTCTGAACAAGGGGGTATGCGCCCTGTCCTCATCGTACAGAACGATGTGGGGAACAAGCACAGCCCCACGGTTATAGCGGCGGCGATTACAAGCCAGAAAGAAAAATCCAAGCTCCCGACTCACATAGCCCTCAATTCGCACGACTGCGGGTTAGCTAAAGATTCGGTAGTTTTGCTTGAACAGGTCAGAACGCTTGATAAAAAACGTTTGAAAGAGCGCATGGGCGAGCTTGACATAGGGTCTATGACGAGGGTGGATAATGCGCTCAGCGTTAGTTTCGGGTTGAATATGCAGTAGCGACTTGCCGCCGCAGACAATAAGGGCGGATTTTATAAATCCGCCCTTTTCTCGGCAATTATTCTTTTTCAATCCCCTCGCGAATGATTTGTGCTATATCTTCTCCGATTTTCACTGATACCTCATTAATAAAATTCTCGGTGGTTTTTTCATCTAAAGAAACAAATATATTAAGAAGCCGCGCAATGGTATCTTCGCCGTGCTCTTTATAAATTTCGTAGAATAAGACTGTTCCTTTATTATGCACTCCATACGGACGGCTTCCGTCTTCGGTTTTAATCGGCGGAAAGTTAGGAGAATATTCTATATACATTGAGATAATTTTATCAAATGTTTCCTGTCCGTATGTATGAAGAACATACAGCAATGCAGACCACTCCGCCGCGGTTTCATTCAGCCAATCCTCCCAAGAGTTAGTATCCGCGCCACTTGCCCAAAAATGAGCCACTTCATGAGGAATTCCGTCAATCAAAAATTCGTCTTCGCTTATATCGTTTATATCGCCTATACCGTCATAAATAAATACTCCGGCTCTGTTATAAGCTCCGCCGAACGAACCCGGTTCAGCTGAATGTGAGAATATAGTTATAATGCCGCCGCCGCGTTCATGGTTTGGGTATAAAATTTCGTTGTAGTATTTCAGCGCGTCTGTTGTGCAGGCGGCTATACTTGCCGTAATTTTAGTTTCTTTATCATCACAATAGTAAATATTAATTCCGTTTTCCGAGAAATAAAAATGCTCGCCGTTCTTTAACGCAATAATATTGCAATCATTATCTACGAATCCTTTTGTTGAATAAATCCATTGCCCGTTCTTTTCGTCATATTCTCCCCTCACCACTGTATAATCGGAAAGATTTGAAATTTTAACGATAATTTCATTATCAATATTACTGGGAAAAGAAAATTCCTGCGGATACCACGCGGCATGAAAATCCATCGTTTTTTTCTTATCTGTTAAAAAAGTAAAATGCCCCTGTAATCTGCCGCTGTATTTAATAGTAATTGCATCGCCCGAATTTGTTTCGACCGTTACTTTTTGCAAATCATAACGAAAAGGAAGTTCAATTCTCTCTTTAGTCCATTCCAAGCTACCGCTTGAGTTACTTATTTCTTCTATTGTAAGAGTATTGCTGATTACAAAGCTGAATTCGCCCTCAGCTATTTCGGGGATAATGACCGCGGTTGCAACAATTTCAGGGTCTTGAAACTCCAAATCAATTGTCATTTTATTTTTCTGCACTGTTTCGGGAGTTTCAAAATTTTCTGAAAACGGCGGGGTTTCTGTTTCCTGAGAGTCATTCTTTTCGGATTCCGGTTGATTTGTTTCCGGCGGGCTGTTTAAATCTGCCGGATTTATTTCTCCGGTATTATTCCCGCCTGTTTCCTGTGTTTCTCCGTCTGAACAGGCGGATAATGTAAGTATTAGAGCCAGTACCAGTAAAAGTGCTGTTAATTTCTTCATTTTTTAATTTCCTTTTTTATTATTTTCACTTACATTCTACTCGGCGTAGGTTAATTATTATTATAATTTAAAAAGAGAAATATTTCTATTAAAATCGTAACAATTTATATCATTATCGTATTTTTTAATAAAACCCTACCCGCGAGCAAAAAAGAGAATATAAAAAACCGGCTGTTTTTGAAAAACAACCGGTTTTATTATTTTAATTAACTTACAGCTCAATCTTCCCCACCGAAGCGTTCTTCTCAAAGTCCACCGTATCCTGTGAAATTTCCACGTTTTCCGACGGGCTTGAAGTCCGCTTATATTCCCGCTCAAACGAGGTTGAGAAGCCGCTTGATTGCTTGTAGGAACGCCCCGGCGCAATGGGTCTGTCGCCTCTGTTGTCTCTTCCGCCCCTGTTATCGCGGCTGTCGCGGTTATCGTTAAAATCGCGGGGGCTTCTCGGCTTGGGCACATTCGCGGATATGACTACCTTGCGGAAAGGCTCTTCGCCTATAGAGTTGCTGAAAACGCCTTGTATTTCCGCTACTTTACTGTGGATAATGCGCCTTTCGTAAGGATTCATGGGT
This sequence comes from Oscillospiraceae bacterium, assembly GCA_009782265.1. Taxonomy (GTDB): domain Bacteria; phylum Bacillota; class Clostridia; order Oscillospirales; family Ruminococcaceae; genus Ruminiclostridium_E. The sequence goes on from WRJM01000112.1 coordinate 4,461, forward strand.
TCAAGCGTAACTCTTCTGCCTTGCTTTAAAACCTTATGAGAAGTGCGGGTCGCGAGGGTTTCAAGCGTTTCGCGGCGTTTTTCACGGTAGCCGTTGCAGTCTACCGATATGCGTTTGAACTGCCCGCCGGAGCGGTTATTGGCTAAAATAGCGAGATATTGTAAACTGTCTAAGGTTTCTCCCCTGCGCCCGATTGCTATTCCGAGCTTGTCGCCGACTATATCAAGCACGGCGGCGTCTTCCTTTTCAACGATGTTAATATCGAATTCGTCCGCGCCGAGCTCTGTAAGAATTTTACTGATATAATCAGTAACCCGCGAATAGTCAGCGGTGCCGTCAGGCGGTATTTGTGAACCGCTGTTCGGTTTCTGCGGATTGTTGGCTTTTCCCGCAATTGCTTGCGCTTCCGGAACAGACTGCGCGTCCGGTACGGAATCCGCTCTCGCGCTAATCAGATATTCGCCCTTAGTGCCGAAAAGTTTTTTTACCGGCTGTTCAATAACGCTGAAATCAACGTCGTGCTCGTCTACGCCGTATTCGGCGAAAAATTCGTAAGCCAAGGCTTTTGCTTCGTCAAGTGATTTGCCGCTGAACTTTTTCTCCATTATTTTTCTCCCTCATTATTGTTTTGGCTGTCATTTTCGTTGTTTTCAATAGTTTCTTTTAATACGCTTCCGGCTTCTTGCTCGTCGGATTCTTCCGGCTCGGGGGTTTGCTCAAATTCCGATAAATCAATATCCCCGACTTCTCCGTATTTTTCCAAATCCGCCTTGCGCGCTTCCTCAAGCTTCTTGCGGTAGTATTCTTTTTGTTCCTTGCCGCTCATGTCGGAGAGCTTTTCTTCCTTTACCACCTCGTTGCCGTCTTGGTCAATATCGACGATTTTGGCGGTTGCTTCAACCGAATTATTTT
>WRJM01000113.1 GCA_009782265.1 Oscillospiraceae bacterium
AAACGCAAGCTTTTTGTACGGATTTTTAAGAGCTTTTATAATCGGTATTAGTATAAATACGAATCCAAAATTTTCCCGAAAATTTCAGGTTGGTCTGAAAAGGCGTAATGCCCCGCGTTTTGAATGACCGCCAGTCCCGCGTTCGGCATTGCTTTTTCCATAAGCCGTCCGTCGGAAAGCGGCGTGGAATCGTCGTTTTCGCCCCAAATGAGCAGAACGTCGTTATTTATAAGCGGCAGAAGCGGCGTTAAATCCTCGTTCACGATTTTAACCAGACAGCCTCTCATCACGAGGGAAGCCGCCCTGTAGTCCGCCGAACCGCTTTTGCTTTGAAGCTTGATTAATTGTTTCGGGAACGGCTTTAAAAAGAATTTTCCCGTTTTATAAGCCGTAATTTTTACTTTTTGTGAAAAGGTTTTTTTTGGTTTTATCCCCGCCGCGCCCGTAAAAATAACTTTTTGGGGATTTATAGCATAATCCGGACTTGACAGCATTTTAATTGCAATTCTTGCCCCTAAGCTGTGCGCGAATATAACAGCGGGGTTTATATTTAAAATTCTGCAAAATTCTGCAATAAAACCGGCATAATCGCTGACATTCCAAAAATCGGGCGGTTCTGCGCTTTTACCGAAACCGGGCAGGTCGGGGACAATTACGCGGAAACGGGAATTAAGGCGGTTTATAATGCTCCTGTAAACCTCACCGTGACAGCCCCAGCCGTGCAGAAGCAGAAGAACAGGCAAATTTTCTTCACCCTCACCCGTGTAGTTTATTCTTATGTCGTTTATATCAATGAACAAACTAAAAATCCTCCGTAAACTGTCAAGATTTTTTCCGCAACAAGGTTGCGGCTGTCAATTCTATCCAAATAATTATATCATTTTCAAGTAAAACTGTCAAGACGAATAAATTCAACAAAAATGATGAAAAGGGGTTGTAAAATAACCGTAAATTTGGTATAATGGTTGTTATGTATATAAATTGCGTGCAAAGGGGCTTGTGATATGAAAGACAGAATAATTAATTCGGTTAAAATAATAATGATTGCCGCGCTTACGGTTTTTGCGGCTTTTCAGTTGCTTTCAGACCGTGTAACAGGGTTCAGCGGTACGAAGGATTTAAACGCTGAAAAAGGGAGGGTTGTTCTTCAGGGAGATTACGGAAACCGTATATTTGCCTTAAACGGCGAATGGGAGTATTATCCGAATGAGCTCTTAGAACCTTCGGATTTTATTATTAATGATTATGCGCCGCATCACGTTACTTTCCCGCACTACTGGAAAAACGATGCCGAAAACTTTCCGGACGGGAAAGGCTACGCTACATACCGCATGATGATTGAAACACCGGACGCAACAATTTCGGACGCGGGGATTTTTTCTGAATTCCAGTACGGGGCTTACCGGATTTATCTGAATGGGGTCATTGTTGCAGTAGGCGGAAATGTTGCTGAAAATAAGGATGACTATTACTTTGCTTACAACGGAAGCGCGGGATTTTCCAACCCTAAAGTGACCGGACAGGATGAAATTATTGTTCAGGTGCAAAGCTACGACCACACGGACGGGGGTTTGGGAAACCGGATTATAATCGGTTCGGCTGATAATATCGAACGTTATCATACGTTTTTAACCACTTTACTGGGGACAACTGCGGGCGCGATTTTTGTGCTGATGATTTACTTTTTGCTTTTATTCTTTCAGAATAAGGATAAAAAAGAATATCTGAACTTCGCGGTTGTGTCAATGTGCTGTTTGTATTTAACGCTCTCAAACTGCGGCGGGAACATTATTTATTATACCGCGCCGAGTATCAGCTCTCATCTGCTTTATAAGCTTGAATTTATATCTTATATGGTCGGGACTTATTTTGCGGCAATGCACGTAATTAAAAAATATATTAAACTCCCCCGTATTAAAGAAGCGGGCATGGCATACGTCGGTCTGAACTGCCTTTTGGTCGTGTTCTTACCGACTTATCCGCTCAGCCAAATCCGCCATTTTCTTCAGGCGGCGATGTTTTTATTAATATTTACCGCGCTGATAATCAGCTTTATTAACGCTTTCGGACGCAAGGCAAAGGTAAAGAACGGTTTTCTTTCTATGCTTGAGTTTTGCGGGTTGCTGATTTTATTCGGCGGTACATTATTCAGTCAAATCGGGGTTGCTTATTGGAAAGGTTTTGACCTTTTTCCTGTTTTTGCTTTAATTTACTGCCTGATACAAATATTTGTGCTTTCAGGTCATTATAAAAATGTAGAAAATAATTTGGTCAAACTGACGAAAACCCTTGAAAACCGCGTAGCGGAGCGGACGGCGGCTTTAGGGGACTTGAATAAGCGGGTAAAAGCGGCTAACGACATAAAAACCGAATTTCTGACACGTATGGGCAATGAAATCCGTATGCCGATGAATGCGATTGTGGAAATGAGCGATTTGCTTAATATAGAGAATATGACCGAAGAGCAGAAAGGTTATTTTCAGGATATAAAAGAAACCTCACATTCGCTTTTATCGTTGATTAACGATATTATGGACTTCTCGAAAATTGAAGAGGGAAAATTGGAGCTTGTGCCGGCGCATTTTGAACTGAACCCTTTTATAGAGAATATATGCTCATCGGCAAAGCGTTCAGCGGAAGCAAAGAACCTCAGCTTTGAAAAGAAGATAAACGGCGGATTGCCGGAGGTAATTTATGCGGACGAAATCAGAATGAAGCAGGTTATTTCCAAGTTTTTAAGCAACGCGGTGAAATATACCCGCGAGGGCGGCGTTACCGCTGATTTTACGGTAAGCGGGAAGGCGGGAAGCCCGGAATGTACGCTGATTGTAACTGTAAAAGATACAGGAAAAGGGATTCGCAAGGAAAATATACCGCATTTGTTTGACGGTTTTATGAATCCGAGTGTGACAAGGATGAGAGGGATTGTCGGAACAGGGCTTGGAATGGCAATCAGTAAAAAACTGACAGACATGATGAAAGGTAAAATTGAAGTTGAGAGCGAGCACGAAAAGGGCAGTGTTTTTAAACTTTATTTTCCGCTGATTACAGGCGACAAAAGCCTTATTGAAGGCTCTGATTCAAAAGTGGGCGAAAAGATTTACGCTAAAAACGCGAAGATACTGTTGGTTGACGACAATGAAATCAACATTATGGTGGCACTCGGTATTTTAGCGACCCATGATATTACGCCCGATGTTGCTAAAAACGGCTACAAAGCAATCGAAATGATTGAAAAAAATGATTATGACCTTGTATTCATGGACCAGTTTATGCCTGAAATGAACGGAACGGAAACGGTTGAAAAAATACGCGGCATGGGCGGGAAATATAAGACATTGCCTGTGATTGCATTAACTTCCGACGTTTCTGCGGGCGCAAAGGACATGATGTTATTTAGAGGAATGAACGATTATATTTCAAAACCCGTTGACCATAGCGCGCTGAATAATGTTTTAGCCAAGTGGCTTCCGTATGATAAAATCAATTCCGCATTAGGACGTTTCGGGGAAGAACAGGACGATGAAAAGCTTTTCGGGCTTCCGCAGGAATTGGTTGAAATCAATGAACTTAATTATGTACCCGCGATTAAAAAAATGAACGGGAATATTGATATTTATATCAGGCTTTTACGTCAGCTCACGCATGAAGCGGATGATTATGTGCGTAATCTTGAGCATTGTTTAGAAATAGACGATTTAAAAGACTATATTATTATCGTGAACGGTATAAAGAACCTGCTTTATAATATCGGCGCGAAAACCTGCGGTGATTTGGCGGCACAGCTTGAACGGGACGCGGCAGGGAATAAAGTTGAAAGCTGTAAAGCGAAAACCGGCAGATTCTGCGAAAATATGAAATGGTTAGCGCAGAGGATTAAGTTGGCTTTACCGCCGGAAGAGAACGAATAATCACACCTACTCTGTTAAAGCCTTAACAAAGAAATTATTAAAGTTTTCCAACTCGTCATAAATAACGCCGTGAGCGGAGTTTTTAAGCGAGAATAAAACTGAGCCTTGTACTAAACGGTGCTGATAATCCGTAACGGCGACCGGCACAACCGTGTCTTTTTCGCCGCGAATAATAAAAACAGGCACATTGATATAATTAAGGTCTTCTGTGCCATCTTCATCACGCAGGGAAACGGCGGCTTTAATTGTACCGATTCCGGAAGCGGATTCGGCTATACCTGTGAACCAGTTCTTGACCGCACAGCTGTGCGGCATGGCGAAGAGCTTTTCGTCAACAAAGGTTCTGCAAAGTTCCGGACGGTCCTGATTGGCTTTTTCAATCAGAACGTCAACATCGCGCGGGTCAAGCCCGTACGGGAAACTTGTAGTTTCTATTGAACCTACTGTAGTTTCTGACGAACCTACCTCGCTTTTCGTAAAACGCGGCGCGGCAGCGGCAAGCAGGATAATTTTTCTGACCTGAAAGCCTTTAAAAATGCGCATGTAGCGCAAGGCAACCGCACCGCCCATTGAGAAGCCCGCAAGCGTCACACAAGACAAACCTAGTGCTTTAATTACATTAAAAACGTCCCGCGCCATTTGGTTGTAATCGTAACCGCAGGCAGGTGAATCGGACGCGCCGAACCCGCGAAAATCAATCCCGACAACATGATAACCGAGTTCTACAAGCACATTAATTTGATATTCAAATATTTTATGCGAAAGCGGCCAGCCGTGCAGAAACACAACCGTTTCACCGCCACATTCTTTATTGTATTCAAAAACAGCGATTTTTACACCGCCGGAAGGTCCTGCGCCGTTTGAATTAATCAGTATCATAAAAATTCCCCTTGCAATTATTTTTTTATTAATCTCAATTTAAATTATTTTTTATTTTATGCAAAATTGTAAATTATGGTTTTGTGTATAAATACGCAAAATTCAGCGAAAAATAAAAGAAAAAAGAATATAAGTTTGAAAAAACTAAAAAACAAAAAGAAAGAGTTGAATATTATTATGAGAAAATTGTCTTATTTAAGCGTAATTTTATTTATAATCTCGGCATGGTTTACAATATTTTTCTTCTGGAATTTCATAGAAAGCAACAACTTTGTCGGAAACGCCATAAACACAGGAAACGTAACATTCCGCGGAAACGAGTATGAAATCGTCAACTACTTTATGTCAAGCAGCGCGCCCTACGCATTTTACGCGCTGACAACCGGCGTGCTCGGCTGGGTTTTAATGAAACTAAAGGAAAAAAATCATGCTTTGGATTCCGGAATTACTGAAATCGAAAGAACTTCAATAGTTAACATTACTAACAAAACCGACG
>WRJM01000114.1 GCA_009782265.1 Oscillospiraceae bacterium
AGTCCACAAACCCAAAATTGCCGTAATCCGATAAAGTCTTCAGTGACTGGGCGGCCGCTGAAAGATAGACAAAACACCAGAGAATACCGATGAGAAGGGCTCCCATCCCCAGAATAGGAACTGCCGCCAGGAGGGTTGGGATAAACACCGGGATCGAAAGGGAAGCGATAAACCCGATGTTAATAAGAGCGACCTTAAAGAGATTATCCCAAAGATCAAAAAAATTCTTTTTAATCAAAAAACCAATCATAAACCGTCTTCACCATATCATCATTAATCCCGTACATGCCGTTTGCCCTTGACGTAACCGAACAGCCGTTTGTGAGAATGGCAACGCCGGTTCCGTCTGACGCGTCAAAATACAGCCCGCCGACCATACCGAGCGCCTGCCCGGCGTGTCCGGTGATTGTCCGCCCTTCAATGACGTTTTCATTCATTCGTAAACCTAAACCGTATGAGGATTCCCCGCCCGATATGTAAATACGGTTCATTTCGTCTACGCTTTGCTGATTTAAAATGTAAACGCCGTTATAACTGCCGTCCCCTGAAAGAATAATCCCGAGCTTGGCTAAATCGGACGCCGATATAATCAGTTCACATTCAGCATAACCATACGCTTGTCCGAGCGGGATTTGGCTGTAAAAAGCGGGTGTTCTGCCCCACGTTTTGACCTCTTTGTTCAAAACGCCGCCTTCATATACATTGGCGATGTTTTCGGAATCCTTTATAAATGTCCTCATATACCCCGCGTCCATGCCGAGCGGTGTAAATAAATTTTCATAAGCAAAATCATAAAACCGTTCACCCGTGACGCTTTCCGCAACCGCCGCAATCAAAGACGCGCCGAAATTGGAATAAAAATACCTGCTTCCGGGCAGAACGTCTGAACAAAACCCTTCTTCGCTGAGCTGTGCAAGCGAAAGCGGCGGATTATACATTAATGCGATATTGTAAAAAAGACCGCTTGTAATGTTTGATGTGTGCGTTAATAAATGCCGCGTTGTGTTTAAAACACCTGTATGATTATCCATGTTAATGCCGATGATTCCGCTAATCGGCGCGTCTAAATCAAGTTTACCGCGTTCCGCTAAAATCATGGCGCATACCGCTGTAGCGGTTTTAGAAACCGAAGCACAGCGGTATTTGGTTTCGTTACTTACTAAAATCCCTGCTTCTTTATCGGCATAACCGCTGTTAAAGGTATAAATCACTTCGCCGTTTACGAAAACAGCAATTGACATTCCGACCGCGTAATGCTTTTCGGAAAGAAATTGCATATGCTGTGTTAATTCCGCCGTATCGGCAAGTGCGGACGCTATTTTTTCAGGAGAAAAACGATATTCCGGTTCTGCTGTAAAAGGCTCTGTTTCGGTAACGGAAAAATCTTCAGGCTCGCTTATTGTTTCAGTTATTTCCAAATCATCCGGATTATTAAAATCATCAGAAGCATCAGAATCATCCGGATTATTAAAATCATCAGAAACAAGAATAACGGATATTATTTCGGAGGGAACATTTGATTGCCCCGAAGAACATCCGTATAATAAACACGATAAAACGAGTAATGTACATAATTTTTTCATAATCGGATTATATTGTAAAGCTTTTTACCGAGCAGAAAAGCTTTCCGGCAGTCTTTTTTGAACACGGTTTCCCTGCGTTTCAAGCGTTTTTCGCCGTTGAAAACGGATATTGCGTACTTGTTATAATCATCAAACTGATAAGTAGATGTAACAACTTGATAAGTAGAATTGCCGAAGATTCTTGTGATATTTTTTCTGTTCTTTTTAAAAATAAGGTTATAATTTACAAAAGGCAGAGCAAATTTTGGGGCGTTCATGGTATAAATAAATGCGGTGTTAATGGTTTTTCCGAAAGAAGAGGGTTTAAGCTCGTATGAGCTGTAAGGAAAAAGCAGACGTTCTAAAAACGAACGCATTTCGCCCGTAACGTCGCCGAAATAAACCGGCGAACCCAAAACAAGCGCGTCGCATGCGCGGATTTTTTCTAAGACAGGCTTTAATTCATCATTCATAGCGCACTTTTCAACTGTAACATCTTTTAATTTACAGACAAAGCAACTGGTACAGCCCTTGAAATTTAAATCATAAAGATGAATCAGCTCTGTTTCCGCGCCGGCTTCTTTCGCACCATCTAAACATTTTTCGAGCAGAATGTGCGTGTTCCAATTTTTACGGGGACTGCCGTTAATGGCGATTATTTTCATAGATTTATACTTTTCCTTTCGTAAATATCGCCGGCGCGGTTCGCCGCCTACGGCTGACAGGACTTGAACCTGCACGGATTGCTCCAATGGAACCTAAATCCATCGTGTATGCCAATTTCACCACAGCCGCGATTATATTATACTACGTAATTTTACCATAACAAAGCATTAATGTCAATATAAGATAAAAAATAACTTGACTGAATTTACCAAAAGGATTATAATATAAATATGAAAAATTTTATTTACCCGATTAAAACGATTCGCGAAATGAGCGAACGCCCGCTGACAGAGCTTCTTGAAGCGGCTAAAGACTTAAACGCAAACGAAAAATTCGAGAAGCAAACCGACTCAATCGGTGCGGCTTTCTCGGCTTGCTGCCAAGCTTGTGAAAAAGGCATAGGCTTAACGCCTTATGATGAGCAAATTGCGGCGGCGTGGACGCTTTTTAACGGAAAGGTTGTCGAAATGAAAACCGGCGAGGGGAAAACGATTGCGGCGGTTTTCGCGGCGTTCCTGCATACCTTAAACGAACGGAACGTGCATATTTTAACCTATAACGATTATCTTGTAGAACGTGATTACAACTGGATGAAGCCGATTTATGACCTGCTCGGCATCAGTGTGGGCTTCATTGCAGAAGCAACGCCGAAAGAGGAAAGAAAAGCGGTTTATCAAAAGCAGGTTGTGTATAACACCGCAAAAGAGTGCGGGTTTGATTTCCTGCGTGACTTCGTGGCGGACAAGCCCGAAGACGTTCTGCTAAAGGAGTTCTGCGCGGCGATTGTTGACGAAGCGGACAGCATTTTAATCGATGAAGCAAGAATCCCGCTTGTGATTGCAGGCAGTCTGCCGGTTAAGCATGATGATGAATCTGTTGATATTACTGATACGTTCAGCTTTGTCAAAACGCTTACGGAAAAGGATTACGGGCTGTCTGACGAAGCAGACAGCGCGTATTTGACCGATAAAGGCATCGGAAAAGTTGAAGAATTTTTTGATGTTGATTTATATGAAGAAGAAAACAGTGCTTTACTTTCAGTTGTAAATGACTGCCTGAGAGCTAATTTCGTGCTGAAAGAAAACGTGAATTATATTATAAAAGACAATGAAATATTAATTATTGACGAATTCACAGGCAGAACAGCCAAAAACCGCCGTTACCCCGGTCATTTGCAAAATGCGGTTGAAGCAAAGCACGGGATTAAAACTGAGCTGCGCGGTGTAGTGATGGGAACAATTCCGTTACAGTATTTTATTCGGCAGTATAAATATCTGTCTGGAATGACGGGTACGGTTTTTCCGTCCGATGAAGAATTTGAACTGCTTTACGGGCTGAAACCGGACGAAATTCCGCCGCATATGCCGTCTAAAAGAATTGACCGCCCGACGGAAATTTATTATAACAATGAAACGAAATTGGAAGCAATCAAAAATGATATTATCCGCGCACATAAAAACCGCCAGCCGGTGTTAATCGGCGCGGAAAGCATAGCGGAAAGCGAAAAGTTGTCCGGATTGCTGAAAGAATCCGGTGTAGATGCCATTGTGCTTAACGCCAAAAACGACCACGCGGAAGCCGAAATCATCAAGAACGCGGGCGCGGCGGGAACGGTTACGATTTCCGCGAACATGGCGGGGCGCGGGGGGGATATCCTGCTCGGCGGTGCGGACCAAAAAAGCAGGGAAGAAGCCGTTAAATCGGGCGGGTTATATGTTATCAGTACGTCAATGCGGGAAAGCTCTCGGATTAATTTACAGCTTCGCGGCAGAACGGGCAGACAGGGCGATGTGGGCGAAAGCAAGGTTTTCACCGCGCTTGACGATGAAATTATGCTGAAATACGACCTCAAAAAGCTTATTTCAAAAAATAAATATCCTTCCTTTACGGAAGAACAAATTACCGAAAAAGCCGTAGTTAAGGAAGCCGAAAGAATTCAGCGGATTTCGGAGGGAAGTAGGCTTGACGAGCGGAAACGGCTGTTAAAATACGCCATGATTTCCGAGAAGCACAGGGACGCTATTTTTAAAGCGCGCAAAAAATTCGTAACAGGTGAAACAGAACCGACATTTTGGCAGGACAACTGCCCGGACGATTACGAAAAAGCGGTTGAAAAATTCAATGAACAAAGCGTAAACGACTTACAGCGTGATTTAATACTGCAAGTGATTAATGAAGCGTGGAGCGATTATTTAATATTTATGTCGTCTTTGCGGGAGGGGATTCACCTCACGAGCGTTGGCGGAAAAAGCCCGGTTGATGAATTTAACGTGACCAGTCAAAAATATTACGAGAATATGGAAGCACAGGTTGTAGAAGAAATGCTTGACGGGCTTGAAAGACTTCTTGAATTGGATAATATTGAGGAATTCACCATAGTAAAGCCGGAAAGCGTTTATACCTATCTGCAAAACGAGAGCGGGGACGAGCTTGTCAAGAAGCCGATTATGCTTCAGGCGGTTGAGGGCGCAAGACTGCTCGGCGAAGAAGATGATGAAGAAATTGAAGCAGAAGAAAATAAAAAAGGCTTTTGGGGGAAGAAAAAAGACAAATGAAAACCATAGCTGCAATAGCCACGCCGCGGGGAACCGGAGGCGTTTCGATTATACGTATTTCGGGCGACGACGCTGTGAATGTTGCGCGCCGTGTTTTCATGCCCGCTTCGGGGAAGAAAATCAAGCATATAAATTCACATACTGCTGTTTACGGCAATATTGTTGACGGCGATGAAAGAATCGACGACGGCATACTGACGCTGTTCCTTTCACCGCATAGTTATACGGGTGAAAATGTCGCGGAAATCGCCTGTCACGGCGGGATATACGTAACGGAGCGGGTTCTGCGCGTTTGTCTTGATGCGGGGGCAAGAATTGCGGGTGCGGGAGAGTTCACAAAACGTGCTCTTCTGAACGGCAAAATTTCTTTAACACAAGCAGAATCGGTCATAGACATCATCAATTCGCAAAACAAGCAGTATCTTTCGTGCAGTCTTGCGCAAAGAGAGGGCGCGCTTTATAAAAAAATCGAGGAAATCTCAG
>WRJM01000115.1 GCA_009782265.1 Oscillospiraceae bacterium
GCAATAAAAACGCCGCCCGTAAAACACTTATGCGCTGGTTTTTTTATTCGTTGATTCTTTTGTTTTTTTATACGGTGATGAGCGGCGGTTTCTTCAAACGCTGGCAGCCCGTTCTCATTATTCCGCTCGCAATTGCTGTTGCTATACATGAACGCGAGTTCGGGAGCGCGATTTTCGGTATATTCTGCGGTTTTATGTTAGATATAGCCTGCGGAAATTTATTCGGCATGTCGAGCGTGTGGCTTATGCCCTGCGCGGTTGCCGCTTCCCTGTTAGTGATGAATTTAATGCGTGCGAATTTCATCAATCATGCGTGGATGTGCACGGTGACTTGCCTGATTATGGCGTTCATGGAATATTTTTTTAAGTATATTATTTGGGAGCATCCCCATTCCGATATATATTTGAGAATGTATATTCTGCCGTCTTATTTTTCGGCGATTCTGCTTTCACCGGCGGTTTATTTCCTTGTCAAAAGAGTTTCGTTAAGATTCAGGGATAAGGAAACAGGTCAGTTTGCGGGCATGTTGGACGAGCCGGAGAAAGAAGATAAAATATGATAATACAAAAAATAAACGATATTGAATTTAAAATGAGTGAACCTTGTGATTTTTCTTTTTTAGAAAAGCACGGAAAGGTTTTTTGTGCTTTCGATGAGAACGATTCGGGAAATATCAGTTTCGGAACGGATAACGGACAGGAAAAATATTTTATTAAGGTTGCGGGAGCAAAAACATTGAACTCCGGTTATAAGCCGGATGAAGCAATTCAAAACTTAAAAAACGCAGTTCCTGTTTATAAAGATTTAAAACATCCGAACTTGGTAGAATTAATTGATGATTACGCAGCCGGTAATTTATATGCCGCTGTATTCCGTTGGGTGGACGGCGAATGTCTGCATGACCACTGGAATTTTGAAAAATATAAGAAAAACCCGCAGATGAAAAGCCCTAAAATAAGATTCAAGGAACTCCCGGCTTTAAAAAGAATCGATTCATTTAATATTTTCTTCTCGTTTTTAATCCACACGGCTTCAAAAGGGTATATCGCGGTTGATTTTTATGACGGCAGTATTCTATATGATTTCGAAAAAGAACGGACAGCAATCTGCGATATTGATTATTTCGCAAAAGCACCTGTTATCAATCATATGGGGGATTTCTGGGGTACTAAGCGTCTAAAGTCGCCCGAAGAATATATTCTCGGTGCTGAGATAAACGAAGAAACAAACGTGTATACGCTCGGTGCGTTAATTTTTCACTTTTTCGGTGAATACACCGATGATGATATTCAGCAGATGTATAAAAACAATTGCTTTTTTCCGTGTTCACCGGAAAAATGGGAATTAAACGAACGGTTGTATGATACAGCTTTAAAAGCTGTAAATAATGACAGAATAAAAAGATATGATTCAATTTCCGACTTCTTTAACGCATGGAATCGTTATCCTAATCCCTCATTAAAAGCTTTCTAAAAAATCCGTACAAAAACCCATAAACGCAAGCTTTTTGTACGGATTTTTAAGAGCTTTTATAATCGGTATTAGTATAATTTATAAAGGATTTAAAAACAATGAACTTACTAAAACTACCCGGCGACAAGAAACGCGATAAACTGAATTTCATTATCAGATTTACAGCACTCATCGGGTTTTTGTTTATATTCGGCTTCATCGGCATAACAAAGCTGATGAAGCTTCAAATCGTTGAAGGTTCGCATTACGCAAGCCTTTCGCAGAGGAACTTTACGGCACAGCAGACCGTTCAGGCGGCAAGAGGGCAGATTGCGGATGCAAACGGTGTATTGCTTAACGCAAATAAAACTGTTTATAAAGTCATTGTTCAGCGGGCGTTCTTCCCTTACGGGCAGGAAAACGAAATTATTGAACGCACGCTTGCTATATTAAAAGAGTATGATGAAACGTGGACGGACAGTATTCCCGTCAGCACAACCGCGCCTTTTGAATTTTATGATGTAAACGAAAAAACGCTTGAAACCTTTAAAAAAAACATCGGCGTGAATCTTGACGCAACGGTGGAAAACTGCGTGAAGGCGTTGTTCGATAATTTTAACATCAGTGAGGATTATGACGCCGATACGGCGCGCGCCATTGCGGGTGTGCGTTATGAAATGAAGCTGAGGGATTTTTCGCATATCAACCGGTTTACCTTAGCGGTGGATATTTCATTTCAAACCGTCGTAAACTTAAAAGAAAGAAGCATTAGTTTACCCGGCGTTGATATTATCGTAGAGCCTATGCGGGTTTATAATGAAGGATTGGTTGCCGCGCACACAAGGGGAACGATTGGTGTGATTTCTGCGGAGGAATACGAAGAACTGAAAGAGCAGGGTTATGACCTGAACGACATCATCGGCAAGAGCGGCATAGAATCAGCGATGGAAGCGATTCTGCGGGGCGAAAACGGTACGCGGACGATTGTGCGGAATCTGCACGGAATTGCAGTTTCTGACGAAATCACAATTCCCACGAAACCGGGCAACAGCGTTATGCTGACCTTAGATAGCCGGTTTCAGCAGGATTTGCAGAATATTCTTGAAAATCACATCAGCTGGCTTCGCACGCTTGACCAAACCTACGACAATACAGGTTACAACAGGCGCGGGCTGAACACCAAAGGCGGCGCGGTATCCGTGATTGAAGTGAAAACCGGCAGAGTTCTCGGCATGGCAAGCTTCCCGTCTTATGACATTAACGAATATATAACCGATTATGAAGCGGTGCTGAACGCTGACCTTGACCCTTTATTCAACCGTGCGGCGTTCGGGCGTTACCGCCCGGGTTCAAGCTTCAAAACGCTTACTTCGGTAGCGGGGCTTTACAACAACGTCATCGACCGTAATTCCACGATTTCGTGTGGAGGAACATACCACGCTTTCAGTGATTTCAAGCCCAAATGCCATGAACTGAACGGGCACGGTTCTTTAAACGTAATGGGTGCGCTGAAATGGTCGTGCAACATTTTCTATTACGAAACCGGCAGGAGAATGGGTATAGATGCTTTGGTCGAAGCCGCGCAGAGCCTTGGTATCGGGACAAATCTGGGGCTTGAATCCGGCAGTGCGGCAGGCAGAATGACCACCCCTGCGATTTACGAAGAGCTGATGGGGTATGCTTTTAACGAAGGCGATACTGTTCAGGCGGCAATCGGGCAGTCGGAAACGCTTGTAACCCCCCTGCACCTTGCCGTTATGGCGGCGTCGATTGCGGGCGGCGGTGTGCGTTACAAGCCTTATATCGTTGATTCGGTATGGAATTATGATTATTCGGAGCTGATTTATAAAACCGAGCCTTTAATTGTTGACACATACGCGACTGACCGCCCTGACGTTTATCAAATCGTGAACGAAGGCATGGTGTCGGTAAGCGACACGGTGAACTGGCCGCCGAATCATTTAAACTGGCAGTTTGATTATCTGCCTTACAGAGTAGCGTCTAAAACAGGTACGGCGCAGGTCGGCGACGGCACGTACAATTCAACCGTTGTGGGGTTTTACCCTGCGGAAGACCCTGTGATTGCCTTTGCCGTTGTGCTTGAAAACAGCGACTTTTCACGCTATATGATTCGCAATATCATTGACGCTTATTTTTATAACGCTTACGAGCCGGATATTAATGAGGACGGCTTAATCGCGTCTCCGTGGAAACGCTGGGACGAAGAAAAAAGGAACAGACTCACCGGAAATTAAACTGTGGTTCATAAAAATTCACAAAGATTCTTTAGTACAGAATCCACAAATAGTTTTACGTAAAATTAACATTTTTTACAAATCTTATGTTTTTTATGCTTTTTCTATTTCAAAACGGAAGATTTTATGTTATAATGATTTATAGTCGTTTAATTTAAAATTAACGAATTTTAAATTTATTGATTATAATCAGAATAAATTGAAAAAACGGGAAGCGGGAATAGTATGAATATTGCACTGATAGCGCATGATTCAAAAAAAGAACTGATGGTTCAGTTTTGTATAGCATACAGCGGTATTTTATCCAAGCACAGTTTATGCGCGACAGGTACAACCGGAAAAATAATCACGGAAGCAACCGGCTTACAGGTACAGCGGTATTTAAGCGGCGCGCAGGGCGGCGCGGAACAAATCGTTGCGCGGATTTCCTGCAACGAAATTGACGTTATTTTCTTTTTCCGTGACCCGATTAGTGCGAAAGCAACCGAGCCGAACGACGTGAATATTCTGAGGGTGTGCGATGTGCGGACGATTCCGGTGGCGACGAACATAGCAACAGGCGAAGCACTTATACACGCGCTTGAACGCGGCGATTTGGACTGGCGGGAAAATCTTAAATAAAACTGATATGAATTTCATGGATATGCTGTTTTACGCCGCCGTGTATGTTTCATGCGCGGCGGTTTTATTTGTCGGGGGAGCGATATGAATATAGGCAAACGAATTATGATTTTAGGCTCTTCGGGCAGCGGGAAAAGCACCTTAGCGACACAGCTCGGCAAAATCACAGGGTTGCCTGTTGTTCATCTTGACCGCTTATTCTGGAATCCCGGTTGGGAGGAAACACCGAAAGAAAAATTTGCTCAAAAAGCACAGGACGCAGCAAACGGTGAAAACTGGATTATAGACGGGAATTATACACGCACAATGGATTTTAGGCTTGAAAGAGCAGATTGTATTATTTTTATTGATTTTAACCGGTATTTCTGCATTTACAGAGTATTGAAGCGCCGAATTCAAAATCACGGAAAAACACGCTACGATTTAGGTGAGGACTGCATAGAAAAAATAGACCTTCCTTTTTTGAAATGGGTATGGGATTACCCGAAACGTTCGCGTAAAAATACAATAGAAAAAATAAATAAGTGCGATAAACCTGTTTTTCATTTGAAAACCCGTAAAGCCGTAAAGCAACTCATCAATAAAATAAAAGGAGAATAACCATGCCCCTAATCACACAAGCCCCGCGCGGCACAGAAGATAAACTTCCCGCCGACATTTATAAATGGCACACGGTTGAAAAAATCACTAAGGTTGTCGCGGAAAGCTACGGCTGTAAGGAAATCCGCACGCCGACCTTTGAGCATACAGAGCTGTTTCTGCGCGGAATCGGCGGAACAACCGACGTTGTGCAGAAGGAAATGTATACCTTTGAAGATAAAAAAGGCAGGAGTATTACCTTAAAGCCCCAAGGCACAGCCGGCGCGGCGCGGGCGGCGATTG
>WRJM01000116.1 GCA_009782265.1 Oscillospiraceae bacterium
CGCAGTCTGCGGACTGCGGGCGCTGTCGCAACAGCGCAATCCCCAATTAACTTTAAAAATCGAAACGATTTTTAAAGTTAATTGGATACAATAAATACTATACATCTATTTTACCTTATTTTTCGGTTTACCGCAATAGATATTGTGAAAATTTTTTATTAACATTAATTAGTTGAAAAGTTATTAAAAATAAACCCGAAATTTGTAAAAAATAACAAGAATTTATGTTTGGTTTTAAACAAGCCTATTGACATTTTTGCCTGTTTATGGTAGTCTTAATAGTGGAAAAGTATAGAATAAAGGTGAGAATAAAAGGAAAATGGAACGTTTTACGGATAAAATTGACGGTTACCGCGGGCTGACATCGGACGAAGCGTCCGAAAGGCTCGGCATGTACGGATATAACGGTGATTCGCGGACGCTCGAAACGGACGGGGATTTTAAAGCCCTGCGGGTTTTATTTTCGTTCAGGTTTATACTGACGGCGGCGGCGGCGGCGGTTCTGCTCATCAGCGGCAGAATCGCGGAGGGGTTTGTTCTGCTCCTGCTGGGGTTTATTTATGCCGCGGCGGAAATTTATAAAGGGCTGAAATGCCGTGACGCTTTTTCTGAACTAAAACGCATGGCGGGCGTTAGATTCCGTGTTCTGCGTGACGGTGCGATTGTTTTAATGCGCCGCGAATATATTGTGCCGGACGATATTATTGTCTTGCAGGAGGGCGAAAGCGTTCCGGCGGACGCGCATTTATTGGAAGCGCAGAGCCTTTCGGCAGATGAAAGCCTTTTCACGGGAGACCGCACACCGTCTTTCAAGCGTTCGGGCGCGGATACCAAAAACGAAATTAAACAGACTTGCATTTATAAAGGAACAAGGATTCTGTCGGGCGACGCAATCGCAAGAGTAACGGCAACAGGCATTGATACAAAGAAATTCCGCGAATTCGGCATTTCCGCCGATTCAAAGAAAGAAACCCAAATCAAAACCTACCTGACCGGAATCGAAAAAGCGGCAGGGAAGTCCGCGCCTTTGTTTTTGGCGGCTTCGGGCGCGTTTTTCCTGTTTTATTTTGTTGTTACGCTCTTAACAAGGGAAAGCGCGGGTTTTGAAGAGCTTGCGGTAAATTCCTTACTTCCGGCGTTCGCGTTCGCGCTCTGTCTGCTTCCGGCGGAAAGCCCCCGTTTGATAAGGGCGCATTACTTATACGGCGCGTTTTCTCTTCGTAAAAGAAACTGCGTGGTAAAAGATTTGAACGCGATGGAGAATTTATCCGCGATTACCGCTTTATGCGTTGATAAAACCGGCATTATCACGCAAAGCCATACCACGCTTGTGGACGAATATACGACAGACCCCGAAACCTTGTCAAAGATTTCGGTGCTTTCGTGCGACCCTGCCGATTCTTCGTCGTTTGACCGGGCGATTATACTGAACGCCGCGCTGAAAAGCGTAGACGTGAAAAACTTACAAAACAATGAACTCATCTGCCGTTATCCGTATTCGGAGGATTCCAAGCTCGGCGGAAACTTATGGCGAATCAACGGCTCTTTGCTTCTTTGTGTGAAAGGCTCCCCCGAAAACGTGCTTACCAAATGCGAAATTCAGCCTGATTATTTGTTTTCGGTTCAGCAGAAACAACAGAGATATTCGGAGCAGGGGCACGGCGTCGTTGCTGTGGCGTATGCCCGTATTGAGGAAGGAAGAATCCCCGAAAGCGTTTTCGATGTTAATTATACCTTAGTGGGATTGACAGCTTTTGAAAACCGCACACGCGACAGCGCGCCCGCCGCAGTCAGAAGCTGTTATAAAGCGGGGGTAAAGGTTATTATGACCACAGGCGACAGCGAGGAAGCCGCGCTTGTTATCGGCAGGAAAATAGGGATTACCGAACCCTTGGCGATGACGGGCGACGTGCTTCGTGACTGCTTTGAAAAAGGCGAAAAGCCCGATATTACAAACGTGAATATTTTTGCGCGGGTTATGCCCGATCAAAAGTCCTATATTATCAGCTTGCTCCGGGATATGGGTGAGGTTGTGGCGGTTACGGGCATCGGAGCGGCGGATGTGGAAGCCTTGGAGGAAGCCAACGTCGGCGTGGCTTTGCCGCAGGAAACGTCGGGCGCGGCTAAGGAGGTCTGCGGGCTTGTTCTTGCGGATGATGATTTTAATTCCGTGGTTGACGCACTGAAGGAAACCCGTCAGCTTCATTTTAACATCAAACAAACCATAGGGCTGATTATCACTGCTGTAACGGCGACTGTTGCGTTCGCGTTGTATCTGCTGTTTTCAGGCGCGGAAAAAACGCTTTCTCCGGCGGTTATATCATTACCTGCGGTGTTGCTTTTGCCGCTTTTAATGCTTTCTTTCTTCGGGAACAGAGCAGATATAAAAGGCGCGATGTCCGCGTCCGGCTTTGTAGGGCGCGGGGCATTGGATAAGCGTTTTATCCTGCGTGCGGTTACACAGGGGCTGTGCGCTTCAGTGGCGGTTCTTATATTTCAAATCGTATTTAACGGGCTTGGCTCAGGCGCGCTCAATTCCTGCTTCCTTGCGGCGTTCACCGGTGCGCTGATTGCGGCGGCGGGCGTGAATCTTTCGGGCGCGATTCCTTCATATAAGGTTATGACGCAAAGGGTCAACGCCGCGCCTTTTACGATGAGCGTTTGTTTGATTTTAACAACGCTGTGCATATACATACCGGTTTTGAATCACGCGCTCGGTTTGGACGCGGTCAGTCCTTTAAGGCTTTTCGGGGCGTTCCTGCTCGGAATCGTCAGTCAGGCATGGGTGGAAGTACCGAAAATTCGGGACGGGCAGAAATAAGATGAAGAAAATGATTAATAAAATTCCTGCGTTGCTGTACGGGGCGGTTTTCGGAATCGCTAATGTAATCCCCGGCGTATCGGGCGGGACGATGATGGTGGTTTTCGGGTGTTATGATATAATCTGCGGTGCGTTGGCACTTGATTTTAAACATATAAAGAAGCATTTCTTTTTCCTGCTGGCGTTCGCTTTCGGGGCGGCGGCGGGAATTTTCGGCTTTTCTTTTGCGGCGAAATACCTTTTTGAAAATTACCCCGTTCCGACTTTTTTGTTTTTTATCGGACTCATTTTAGGAAGCTTTCCGGTTATCTCTAAAAAGCTGTTCAGTAAAGGCAAATTAAAAGTTTATCATATAATTTTTATGTTCATTGCGTTAGCGGCTGTGATTGGTTTAAGCCTTGCGGGAGAATCCGCGGAAACCGCCGAAGCGGTTTATCAGACGGATATTCTTACCGCTGTTAAGTTTTTTTCCGGCGGGTTTGCGGCGGCGGCGGCGATGATAATACCCGGTATTTCGGGTTCGTTTATGTTAGTGCTGTTCGGGGTTTATAATTTAATTATAACAGCGGTGACAGAGCTTGATTTGTTTGTTTTAATTCCCGCCGGAATTGGGATTTTATGCGGTTTGGTGCTTGGCGCAAAAGCAATTAAATTTTTGCTTTCCCGCTTTCACACTGCCGTTTACAGTATCATTACAGGGCTTGTGGCAGGTTCGGTATTTGCGATTTTCCCCTCGGCGTTAAGGTTTGATTTAACGCTGTTCATCGGGATTATTGCTTTTGTTTCGGGGTTGATGATTTCATTTATGACAGGTAGAAAAAAGTTTGAAAGATAAATCTTTTAAAAAGGAATAATTATGGAAGTAATTAGGCAGGTTTTTATCATGTTCCTGCTGATTTCGGCGGGATTTATTATATATAAGCTGAAAATTATAAACAAAGAGGGAACGCACGCGCTGTCCTCCGTCGTTATTTACATTTCAAACCCTGCGACATTATTTATTGCCTTTCAAATCACTTCAGAAAATAACGATATAACCGGATTGGGTTATTCTTTTCTTTTAAGTTTAATTTCGCTTGTGATTGCAATTATTGTTACATTTTTGCTGATTCGCGGTAAGAATCAAAAGAAAACCGCCGTTGAGCAGATTTCTTTAATCCTCACCAACTGCGGGTTTATGGGAATTCCTTTGGTAAGGGGCGTTTTCGGGGACGAAGGTGTGTTTTACCTTGCCGCCTTTATCGCAGTGAACAACCTTGCGGTGTGGACTTTAGGCGTTGTTAAAATGCAGGGCGGCGGTTTTAAATTGAAACCTGCGTATATCCTGAGCATATTAAAAAGCCCCGCAATCATTGCCATTGCGTTTGGGGTAATAACTTTTGTTTTAAATGTAAAACTACCCGCTTTAGGGCTTGAAGTCATCAGTTACGCGGCGAATCTGACGACCCCGCTTGCTATGCTTGTTGCGGGCGCGACCATTGCCTGCGTGGATTTCAAGGCACTTGTAAAGAAGCTCCGTGTGCTTTATTTGAGTTTTCTGCGGCTGATTGCGATACCGTTTTTGACTTACGCGGTTTTTTTGCTGATTCCCATGCCGGACAGCCTTATAAAAGGTGTGATTTTAGCGGCGGCGGCGTGCCCGAGCGCGGCGATGTGCGTGATTCTTGCCGTAAAATATGACGGCGACAGCATATATGCGTCGGAAATCTTTGCGGCGGCGACCTTGCTTTCGATGATTACGTTGCCATTGATTATGGCATTGCCTTTATAACGTACGGAACGGATTTATCCGTTCCGTAATGAAAAGGAACGCATTAATGCGTTCCCTACAAAAAATATCAAATGTAGGGGCGGACGACCCTGTCAGTCCGAAAAATCCGCAGGTTCAGCGAGGGACGCCACATAGGGCGTCCCCTAC
Source organism: Oscillospiraceae bacterium (assembly GCA_009782265.1). Taxonomy (GTDB): domain Bacteria; phylum Bacillota; class Clostridia; order Oscillospirales; family Ruminococcaceae; genus Ruminiclostridium_E. The sequence continues at coordinate 4,740 of WRJM01000116.1, forward strand.
AATGAAATATTAGTACATCAATAAATTGTTAAATAAAAAAGGAGCAGACAAATGAATTACCGATGGGATAAAAAATATCTTTACTGGGGCGTGACGATTTTCTGTGTTGTCGCGTGCAGTATATTGTTTTACACCTGTGTAACCAATTTCACCGGCGTAATGGCTCTTATCGGGAAATTCTTAGACCTGTTCACGCCTGTTATATACGGTTTTGTGCTTGCTTATCTGCTTTCCCCGATTATGAATTATTTCGAGAAGAAATGGTTCCGCGCTTTGTTTTACAAAATCGAAAAAAAGCGCATTGCGAAAGGCAAAACAAGAACACCGGCACAAGCGGAAGTCCATGAATTCAACATCAGAAAAAAGTCCCGCGCACTGGGAGTCGCGGCAACTTTCTTTGTGGCTTTGGTGTTTTTAATCGGATTGGTCA
>WRJM01000117.1 GCA_009782265.1 Oscillospiraceae bacterium
CACCGACGACGAGAAAGACCGGATTAATTTTGAGGTATCAATTATCGGAAAGTTGATTGAGGCAAGGGAGTCTATGGGGCTTACTCAAAAAGCCCTTGCCGAACAAGCGGGAATTAAACAATCCGCAGTCGCAAGACTTGAAAGTATGAAAGCAACACCACAGATTGATACGCTTTTTAAAGTGCTTAAACCGTTAGGTTATACTTTAGAAATAGTACCGACTGTAAAATAAAGGAGGAACTTAAAATGCTTCAGCAAATCTCAACCTTCGTAGAAAACAAATCCGGCAGGTTATGCGCCGTGATGAAAGCTCTCAATGAAGCCAAAATCAACATTCGCGCCCTGTCAATCGCCGACACTACCGACTTCGGAATAGTCCGGCTCATTGTTGACGACACAGAAAAAGCACTTGGCGCGCTGAAAGAACAAGGCTTCACCGCAACCGTCACCGAGGTCATCGGTTTCAAGATTGAAGACCACTTCGGCGCGATGTTTGGCGTCGTCAACCTCTTTTCCGACGAGGGCATTAATATTGAGTATTCCTATTCGCTCATGGGCAAAAACCAAGGGGAAGCGGATATTGTCGTGCGTGTTACCGAAAAAGAAAAAGCAACGGAAATTTTAACAAAAAATAATATTAAACTGATTACGGCAAATGACGTATAAGAGTGAATAAAAATAAACAGAGTGGAATAGAACCATGTGTGGTACACCGCGAACTTATTCTTGTGGTTTTATACTCGTGAACGGGCGTGGTTATTGTATGATGAATTGGAACAAAGCGGAATTTTATGCCTGTTACGGTACGGAAAAGCAAATCCCGCCCAAAGAGCGGGTAGAAATTGTTTTTTCAGGGCGCAGCAATGTCGGGAAATCGTCGCTGATTAATAAGTTATTAAACCGTAAAACGCTTGCCCGTGTCAGTCAAATGCCCGGAAAAACGGCGACCATTAATTTTTATAAAATCGGCGAAGAAAAGAGTAACATTATTCTTGTCGATTTACCCGGTTACGGTTATGCGAAAGTGCCAAAAACTGAGAAAGAACGCTGGCAGAAGCTGATTGGCGGATACTTTAGCAGCAGGGAAATTGATTTGGTTTTTCAGCTTGTTGATTTCCGTCACCCGCCGACTGCTGATGATTTATCCATGATGGAGTTTTATGCAGAGCATGAAATACCTTTTATAATCGCGCTGACCAAAGCCGATAAACTTAAAAAAAAGGAGCGCGACGAGCGCCGCGCTTCTCTTGAACAAGAAATACCTTATGATAATGTAACGGTTGTTGAATTCTCCGCTAAAACAGGGGAGGGTATAAAAGAGTTGCAAGGAATCATAAAGGAAATTATTGCGTTTGAGCCGAATCAGAAGTAGATTCTGCGGACGGCTGTAAAAAATTAGAAATCGGTTCGTTCATCATATAACATAATATCGCCAATAAAAGCGCGACAGCAGCGATAATCCAGTTACGCATAATCCTTTTTTTTGATTTTTCCGCTTCAATTCTTCTCTGCTCTGCGCGCTGTTCCCGTTTGTGCATAAAACATCCCCCTTTTATAATATAATCATATCATAACGCGGAAAATTTGTCAATCTATATTAAACCTTTTGCGCTAAGCTCTGTTAGATAACTGTATTGATGTACAGATAATTTATACACACATTATAAACATTTTGCTTGCATATCAATACAAAAGTCTAACAAAGCATTGCACTAAACAATAATTAAAACTGCTTTCTTACCCGTAACATTATAACATGAACACTGAGGGACTGCTATGTTCAATAAAATGAAAGAAGAAATCGCTTCCATCAGAGAGCGCGACCCCGCGATTAAAAGCGCGTGGGAAGTGTATTTTCTGTACCCGAGTTATAAAGCAATCCGTGCTTACAGAAAAGCGCATAAATTATATCTGCGCGGAAAGTTTTTCAGAGCGCGCAGTATTTCTCAGCGTTGTTTAAGAAAAACCGGTATAGAAATTCACCCCGGCGCAAAAATAGGAAAGAACCTTTTCATTGACCACGGAAGCGGGGTTGTTATCGGCGAAACCGCCGAAATCGGCGACAACTGTACCATTTATCAGGGCGTAACCCTCGGCGGCACGGGTAAAGATACAGGTAAACGCCACCCCACACTCGGGGATAACGTGCTTGTGGGAGCGGGCGCAAAGGTGCTCGGACCTTTTAAAGTCGGCGATAATTCAAAAATCGCCGCAAACGCCGTTGTTCTGGAGGAAGTCCCGCCGAACTGCACAGCTGTGGGCGTACCGGCGCGTATTGTCAAACGTGACGGAATCAGGCTCGAAGACCTTGACCAAATCCATATCCCCGACCCTGTGGCACAGCAGATTGAGGAAATTTATAAAGAAATCGAGAAATTAAAATGAAAATCTATAACACAATGTCAAAATCAAAAGAAGAATTGATTGTAAATAATAACTGCGTCAGTATTTACGCCTGCGGTCCTACGGTTTATAACTTAATTCACATCGGAAACGCCCGTCCGCTCTGCGTTTTTGACGTTCTGCGCCGTTACTTGAAATACAGAGGTTATCAGGTTAAATACGTTCAGAATTTCACCGATGTTGACGACAAAATTATCAAGCGCGCAAATGAGCTTGGTGTTTCCGCTTCTGAGATTTCGGAAAACGCGATTAAAGATTATTTTAAAGACGCAGAAGGGTTAAATATTATAAAAGCCGATATTCACCCGAAAGTTACCGAAAATATGCTGCAAATCATTGATATAGTAAAAACGCTGATTGAAAAAGGGTTTGCGTATCAAATTAATAATGATGTATATTTTGAAACAGCAAAATTCTCTGAATACGGCAAGCTTTCGCGTATGCCGCTTGACGAGCTTCGCGCAGGGGCAAGCGAACGGGTTTCAAAATCGGAAGCGGAATATAAAAAAGACCCCATGGATTTCGCGTTATGGAAAACTGCGAAAGAGGGCGAACCATACTGGGAAGCTGATTTTAAGAGTAGTTTATCTGCCTGCAAAGGAAGACCGGGCTGGCACATTGAATGTTCAGCCATGACGAGGGAATATTTAGGAGAAACCATTGATATTCACGGCGGGGGCGCGGATTTAATTTTCCCGCACCACGAGAATGAAATCGCGCAAAGCGAAGCGGCTACAGGCAAACCGCTTGCTAAAATTTGGATGCATAATGAAATGATTAATGTTGACAGCCAAAAAATGGCAAAATCAAAAAACAATTTTTTCCTTGTGCGTGATGTTGCGGGAATTTACGGGTATGAACCGATTCGGTTTTTCTTGCTGAACGCGCATTACCGCAGTAAAATGAATTACACAGAGGAAGTGATGAAAAGTGCAGTTGCTTCCCTTGAAAGATTGTATAACTGCGAAAACGCCGTCAAACGAATTCTCCCCGAAAAAACGGGTGAAACTATTTCTCCCGATGTTTTAAAAATAACCGAATCGTATAAAAACCGCTTTATTGAAGTTATGGACGATGATTTGAACACCGCGGACGGCTTGGCTGTTATTTTTGAACTGACAAGAGAAGTAAATAAAGCAATTGCGGACGAAAACACAACAAAAGCAGATATAGAAGAACTTTATAAGCTTTTTAATGAATTGACGGACGTACTGGGGCTGCTTTACAGCAATCAGGAAAGCGAAATCCCCGCTGAAATTCTCGAACTTGCTGAAAAACGCAAAGAAGCGAGAAAGGAAAAGAATTTTACGCTTGCCGACGAAATCAGAAACGAGATTATAAATAAAGGTTATACGCTTGAAGAAACACGGCAGGGGACGATTATAAAGAAGATTGCAGTTAATTAATTACACTTGACTTTTATACGATTTTCTATTATAATGATAATAATATTATAAATAAGGAATTTCAAAAATAAATGAAAAGATTTTTAATCGCTTTTTTAGCGGTAATATTCACTTTACCGGCTCTCAGCGGATGTTTTCTTTTTGATATACCGCAGAATCCGATTTTGGACTACGATTTTTCTGAAATGAAGTTGATTCAGCTTGAAGAACCATATGAAGGACAACCTATTTTTACTGTTTATACAACGCTCGGCGAATTTTCCGCTATGCTTTTCCCTGATGACGCACCGAATACTGTTGAAAATTTTATCAGCAGGGCAGAAGAAGGATTTTATGATAATAAGCCGGTTTTCGCTGTAAAAGAAACTGAATATTTCATTACCGGCGCATTAAACGATGAGGGTACGCAGGGTGTAACATCAGACGGCAATTTAATTCCAAATGAGTATTCGGTGAATTTATGGCCCTTTAAAGGTGCTGTAATGGCGTTTTCCGGTAAACAAGGCTTTGGGGACAGCAGGTTTTTTACGTTGGGAAGCGTTCCTTTTGAGGATAGAATTGCCGATGAAATGAGAAACGCTGTCAGAAGAGACGGAAGTAAGCTGATTCCCGATGAATTGATACAGGCTTTTCAGGAAAACCCGAATATAGCGGAAGCGTCGGGCGGATATACGATTTTTGCGCAGGTGTATAACGGATTTGATGTTTTAGATAAAATTTTAACTTTAAAATCCGATGAAGATTCATTGCGTCCGTTTGATGAAATTTTAGTTGAAAAAATAGAGCTTTCGGAATATTATAGTAAATTAACTTGAAAATTTCACAAATAAACAGGCATAAAAACCCATAAATCAAAGCTTTTCATACCTGTTTATTGGGCATTTCCTAAGTTAATTAACTATGCAAAAAAGCGGAACAATAATCCGGCAAGGCACGGAAGCATCCGGATAATTAAAAAAGAAAGGATTCATAAATATGTTTAAGCGTTCCATATGTTTATTTGTTTCGGCGGTGATGATTCTTGCCGTTATTAGTGCTTGTTCAAACGACGAAAAAAAAGAAAAGCAGGGAAACATACATGAAATTACCGGACCTGAACCGGGCGATACTTATGCCGAATTTGAGTTTAAAGGGTTTGAGGAAAAAGCCTCATTTAAGCTTTTTCCTGAAAATGCGCCCATTGCGGTTGAGCAGTTCGTTGAAAGGGCAGAGCGCGGTTATTACGATAACAGGAATATTCACCGCGTGATTGAGGATTTATTTATTCAAGGCGGTTCGGTC
>WRJM01000118.1 GCA_009782265.1 Oscillospiraceae bacterium
CCGGGAGAAGATTTATTCACGAAAGAATTCTACGGGAACTGTTTCAAAGCATTAACCTCAAACGGTATTATGGTGAATCAGCATGAAAGCCCGTTTTACAAGAATGACGCAAACGCCATGCAGAGAGCGCATAAAAGAATCAACGAAACTTTTCCGATTAGTAAAGTTTATCAGGCGCATATTCCGACTTATCCGTCCGGGCACTGGCTGTTCGGGTTCGCATCTAAAACCTTTCACCCGACGAACGACTTAAATCCGGCAAAGTGGAACAGTTTAGGTTTAGATACCAAGTATTACAATACGCAACTGCATTACGGATGTTTTGCGTTGCCGACCTATGTTGAGGATATGCTGAGGGAGGTTGAGAATGAGAAAGAACATTGAAACTTTCATCGGCTGTGACAGTGAATACAAAGACGCTGATATAGTTTTATTCGGCGCACCGTATGACGGCACAACCTCAAACCGCCCCGGTGCGCGTTTCGGGGGACGTGCAATCCGCGCAGAAAGCTTCGGGATTGAAACCTACAGCCCTTATTTAAATAAGGATTTAGAGGATATCAAGGCTTTCGACGGCGGTGAGCTTGAACTGCCGTTCGGCGACCCTGCACCGGTTCTTGAAATAATTTATAAACATACAAAGCAAATTATTTTTGATAATAAACTGCCCGTTATGCTTGGCGGTGAGCATTTGATAACGCTGGGCGCGGTTCGCGCTTGCTTAGAAAAATACCCTGATTTGCATATCATTCATTTTGACGCACATACGGACTTACGGGATAATTATTTGGGACATAAACTGTCACACGCCTGTGTAATCCGCCGTTGTTGGGAATTAGCAGGTGATAATAGAATTTACAGTTACGGGATTCGTTCCGGAACGAGAGAAGAATTCGAGTGGGCAAAAGAGCATATAACGCTTGAAAAATTTGAACTGACGTTACATGAAATTGCCGATTTAGAGAAAAAATTAAAAAATACACCTGTGTATTTTACAATTGACATAGATGTGCTTGACCCTGCCTATTTTCCCGCGACAGGAACTCCCGAAGCAGGCGGCGTATCATTTTATGAATTAACTGCAGCAATCCAAATTGTTTGTGAGGATTTAAACATTATCGGCTGTGATTTGGTGGAATATTCACCGCCGTATGATACCAACGGCGTATGTGCGGCAACAGCGTGCAAAATCGTACGGGAATTGCTGTTGAGCTTGAAAGGCGGGAAGTTTGAAAATACCAAATAAAAAGAAGCACAAAAATACAGAGTCTTGCGCGGCACGCTGTCAGTTTGCATGGGAATTTTATATATCGAAAGGGGCATGGTCATAATTATGACAAAGCATAAAATTAAAAACAGTGAATATTATATTTTATTGTTAGCAGCGGTGATTTTACGCGCAGTGTTTTTGATTTCCGTCAACGGATTCCCCGAAAGGCTTTATTATCTTGCTGCATTTAATGAGAGTTTTACTTTTTTATTTCTTACATTTAATAATCCCGCAAAATTAGCGGCAGATTTTATTTTTTATTTTTATGATATGGGGTTAGCGGATTTTCTGCTCATTGAACTGTTTGCGGTAATTATAATATGCTTTCATTTTAAAGGAAAAGAAAGATTTTTAAAAATTCTGTACGCGAGCGGAACAGCGTTGGCTGTAACGGTTTTTTCACGGTTGTTTATGATATTTTTGTATAAATATACAAGCGGAAATTTGAGCTCAGTTATAAAAATCGCCGCGCCACTTATTATTTATATCATACCGATTGGCGCGGTCGTGTTTTTAATTTTTAAAAGTCAAATCAAGAAAACAAGTGATTATATAAAAAATTCATTGCTCAAACCATCTGGATTAATTGCCTTAATTTCCTGCTTTATTTTAATTTCGGTTTATGTTGTTGCGATTTTAATATGGAATGACGAAAGATTAAAATATGAAGCTTCCCCTTTTTCAACAGTAGACGATACCGAAAGACTACTGCGTTACTTAGAAATGATTAACACCTTCGGGTATGTAACGGAATCATTGTTTATGAGTTTAATGACGTTGTGTTTTTACAGAGGGGTAAGAAAAACGGCAGGAATTGAACTGCTTGAAACACCGCAGAGAACAGGAGAACAAAATGAAAGCAAAGAACCCGGATTGGTATAAAAATAACTGGTCGCTTGATATAAAAAATATGTCATGGACAGAGGACACGGAAAATCAAGTTGATTTTATCATAAAAACCTTAAACTTAAACGGTACTGAAAAAATTCTTGATTTGGCTTGCGGAACCGGCAGACACGCTTTATTAATGGCACGCAGAGGATTTAAAGTTACAGGCGTTGATATAACTGAAGCGTATATTGAAGACGCAAAGCATACGGCAAAACAGAAAAGCTTAAACGCGGATTTTATATGCGCTGATATACGTGATGTTAGTTTTAAAAACGAATTTAACGTGGTTTTAAACTTAGCGGACGGTGCAATCGGTTATCTTGAAAACGATGCGGAAAACTTGAAAATATTTGATGTAATTGCAAACGCATTGAAAAAAACGGTAAGCATTTTATGGATGTTTGCAATGCCGACCATGCGGATTTGTATTTCCCCAAAAGGTATTGGGAAATAGGTAAAAAAGAATTTTCATACGCGGAATTTGAATGGGATAAAGAGAAAAGAATCATGCTTTACGGCGGCGGAGAATTCAAATTCGGTGAAACAGCCGAGAAACCGAAAAAAGATTTAGAAGGTGACCCGACCCGCCTTTACAAGGCAGATGAATTATCGGAAATTTTCAAACAGCGCGGTATGGAAACAGTTGATACTTTTTCGGATTATTACGGTAAAAAAGGCAAGTGATAAAGAATTGCAATTAATAGTATAATCAAGGAAAATATAAAAAAGGAGAATTAACATGAACGGGAAATTATTAATCATCGGCGCGGGCGGGGTTTCTTCCGCCGCGTTTGCGAAATGCTGTCAGAACAGCGAAGTTTTCAAAGAAATCATGCTTGCCAGCCGCACAAAATCCAAATGCGACGCGCTTGTTGAAAAATGGCAGAGCAAAACAACCGCGAAATTACACACCGCGCAGGTTAACGCAGATAATACGTCGGAATTAATAGCTTTAATCGAACAATTCAAACCCGACGCGGTTTTAAACCTTGCCTTACCGTATCAGGATTTAACCATTATGGACGCCTGTCTTGCGACTAAAACCAATTATATCGACACTGCGAATTACGAGCCTTTAGACACCGCCAAATTTGAATATAAGTGGCAGTGGGCATACCGCGAAAAATTTAAAGAAGCAGGAATCACCGCGCTTCTCGGGAGCGGGTTTGACCCGGGTGTGACAGGCGTTTTCTGCGCTTACGCCATGAAGCATTATTTTGATGAAATTCATTTTATTGATATTTTAGACTGTAACGGCGGCGACCACGGTTATCCGTTCGCGACTAATTTCAACCCTGAAATTAATATCCGTGAAGTATCGGCTAACGGGCGTTATTGGGAAGAAGGGAATTTCATAGAAACCAAACCTATGGAAATTAAACGCGAATATGATTTTGAAGAAGTCGGTATGAAAGAAATGTATCTGCTTTACCATGAAGAATTGGAATCGCTCGCGCAAAACATTAAAGGCTTAAAGCGCATACGCTTTTTTATGACCTTCGGGCAGAGCTACTTAACGCACTTGAAATGCCTTGAAAACGTGGGTATGACCTCAATTAAACCCATTAATTATGAAGGAAAAGAAATCGTGCCTATTCAGTTTTTAAAAACCGTTTTACCCGACCCCGCAAGCCTTGGACCGCGCACTAAGGGTAAAACCAACATCGGCTGTATCATGCAGGGTTTAAAAGATAATAAACCTGTTAAATACTACGTTTATAACATATGCGACCATGAGGAGTGTTACAGGGAAGTGGGCACGCAAGCAATTTCCTACACGACGGGTGTTCCCGCAATGCTCGGGGCAATGCTTGTGATGAACGGCACATGGCGAAAACCCGGCGTATACAATACAGAGGAATTCGACCCCGACCCGTTTATGGAGGCTTTGAACAAGTGGGGTTTACCGTGGAAAGAAAGCTTTGAGCCTGTTTTGGTGGAATAAAAGCTATAGTCGTTTAACTTTAAAACCCGTTTACGGTTTTTAAAGTTAAACGGGTTTCCGCCGTTGCGACGGCGGGCGCTGTCCGCATGACAGCGGTACTGTCTTCGACAGTACTATCCTCTAATTAATTTGAAAATAAACGGATTTTCAAATTAATTGATTATAATTTCGCTTAGAATTCTGAACGCGTATTCAAGCTCCTCGGCGGTCAGCGCGAGAATGTTTTCGGGCGCCGCGCTTTTGATATAATAACTGAAACGATTATTTTCGCCTTGTTTGAAAAACGTCCAGCCGTCGGGGTTGAATTCCTCGTTTTCAAACACGGTTTTAATGCTCAGAATCAGCTCGTTGGAATCGCTTACGGACGCGCCCGCCTTGCAGAAATCAATGGTGTTTTCCTCAAGGCTGACCGCCGCCGTGATGTCAATTTCCCACCTTGCCGGCAGAAAAAACACATAATCGTACTTTTCCGAATAATAGGAGGTGTATTTATTGACTAACTTATTCCCCTCAACCGTGCGCCAAATCACGGGACGCAATTTATCAAAGGAGGACACCTCCCTGTATCCGGGGAATTCGCCCGCGCTGGAGCAGATTTCAATTATGCCGTCGCCGTCTATGTCCGTGGGATTGGCAAGCTCTGTCACAAGGGTGGTTCTGCGGAGCGTTTTGGCGGGATTGTCGGGGTCGTTGATAATCGGGTTTACCCACCTGCTGTTGCGGTAATAAATGACGTCGGTTCCGTAGCTGTCCGCGCCGTCGAATTTTCTGTGGT
>WRJM01000119.1 GCA_009782265.1 Oscillospiraceae bacterium
GTATTTATACTAATACCGATTATAAAAGCTCTTAAAAATCCGTACAAAAAGCTTGCGTTTATGGGTTTTTATACGGATTTTTTAGAAAGCTTTTAATGAGGGATTAGTATTAGAAATAGAGGGAATAAATGATTAAAATAATCGCAATTACTATATACTTAATAATAATCATTGCTTGGTCGCTGTTTTATTTTACAGGTTCAATGCATATATTTCAGCTTAACTCCTATAAAAACGACATTCATATAAAATGGCTTACGCATAATCGTTTTACGAAATTCCGCGGTTTGAAGAAAGCAAAAAAACCGCTTGTTTATACGCACCGTGTGCTTCGAATGTGCCTTACTTCATTTATAATTTACAGCGCGGCGGTAACAGCGTTAATTATTTTAACAATTAATATTTCAAACTATTTTCTGCTCGGCGTCTTGCTTTTGCTTCCTTTGGCTGTACTTCTCCCCATCATCGCCAACATCATCAACGCCCCCGTTGAAAAAATCAATAACAACCGTTATATAAACGACGCCAAGCAAATAATCAATTCCCACCCGAATTTAATCACAATCGGTATAACCGGAAGCTACGGCAAAACCTCAACTAAATATTTTCTGAACGCATTATTATCAGTAAAATTCAATACCCTGATGACCCCCGCAAGCTTTAACACTACGCTCGGTGTAGTTAAAACCGTCCGCGAACAGCTTAAAGCCACGCATGAAATTTTCGTCTGCGAAATGGGTGCAAAATGGGTAGGTGATATAAAAGAAATCTGCGATATTGTTAAGCCGAAACATTCTATGCTGACTTCAATCGGTCCTCAGCACCTTGAAACTTTTAAAAGCATGGAAAACATCATAAACACTAAATTTGAAATAACCGACTGCATAAAAGACGGCACGGTTTTCCTTAATTTCGACAATGAATTTATCAGAAACCGAAAAATTAATAAAAACATTGTAAAATACGGAACAGAAGCAAACGATTTAGATTATAAAGCAAGCGATATAAGCGTTTCCGAAAAAGGAACAGAATTCACCGTAACTGTAAACAATGAAGCAACGCGCTTTTCAATTAAACTGCTCGGCGTTCATAACGTGCAGAATATAACAGGCGCGATTGCCGTCGCGCATACGCTCGGTATTCCCATGCAGGATTTAATCCGCCCTGTAAAAAAGCTTGAACCCGTTCCGCACCGCTTGCAGATGATTAATAAAGGAAGCGATATTATAATCGACGACGCTTTTAATTCAAACCCCGTCGGCGCAAAAGCCGCTTTAGACGTATTAAAGATGTTTGGCGGAACCAGATTTCTTGTAACTCCGGGCATGGTTGAGCTCGGCGAAAAGGAATTTGAACTTAATAAAGAATTCGGCGCATATAGTGCAAATTGCTGTGATTTTGCGGTTTTAATCGGTGAAAAACAAGCTATTCCCATTAAAGCGGGTTTATTGGAAAACAACTTTCCCGAAGAAAAAATAAAAATTTTCAAAACCATTAACGAAGGATTGGATTTTATAAACGCAACAGACTCTGAAAACCGGCAAAAAATCATTTTACTTGAAAATGATTTACCTGATAATTATTAAAGGAAAAATAAAAATGGAATTATCTTACCGCAAGGCTTCCTCTGACGATTTACCGGTGATTACTGATTTCTCTTTTTTGTTGTCACGGCGTGACGGACTTTACGAAAGGCATGAACATACTTACGAGGAATTATATGAAGAAAACATAAAACTGCTTGCAAAAGAAGATTTTCAAAGGATTTTTCTTGCTTTTGACGGTCAAAAAGCAATCGGATTTGTTCACTGCTCACTTCGTTTTGATTATGTCGATGGAACGCACGGAGGAACAATCGGATATTTGGAGGGTATATACATATTACCTGAATACAGGAAAAACGGTATTGCAAGGGAACTTGTAAATATGGGAAAGATTTGGGCAAAAGAAAACAAAGCTGAAGAATTCGCCAGTGATTGTGAACTGCCTAACACCGAAAGCGAACGTTTTCATAAGAAAATCGGTTTTGAGGAAGCCAACAGATTAATTTGTTTTATTCAAAAGTTATAATAAATTAAAGAAAGGAAACCACTATTTTGAAAATAAAATTAGCCGTCTTTTTCGGCGGAAAAAGCGTTGAACATGAGGTTTCGGTCATTACCGCATTACAGGCAATCAATTTTCTTAATCCGCAAAAGTATGAAATTATCCCTGTTTACATGGATAAAAACAACTGTATGTACACCGGCGTTTTCACCGGCAGAATTGAATCCTACGCCGATATTCCCGCGCTCATAAGGCAAAGCACGCGGGTCATTCCCGTTCGTGACGGGGAGAAGGTTTTTCTTGTGAAATACCCTTCCCGCTTCGGTAAGAAAATCATTTCCGAAATAGATATCGCTTTTCCGATGGGTCACGGAACCAACGTTGAAGACGGCGTTTTACAAGGCTACCTGCATTTTTTAAATATCCCTTATGTCGGGTGCGACGTGTTTTCGGCGGCGTGCGGCATGAACAAATACGCGCAGAAAATTTTACTCAAAGCTGAGGGAATTCTTGTTCTTGACTGCGTGAAAATAAAGAACGCAGATTTCTTTGCGGACGCGGAAAAAACGGTTAAATCAATCAAAGAAAAAATAAACTTTCCCGCTGTTATAAAGCCCGTAAACCTCGGTTCAAGCGTAGGAATCAAAATTGCCGGAAGCGCGGAAGACTTAGAAGAAGCACTTGAACACGCCTTTCTGTTCAGCGATGAAATTATTGCCGAACGCGCCGTTCAGAATCTGCGCGAAATCAACGTTTCTGTTTTGGGCGATAAAGAAAGCGCGATTGCTTCGGAATGTGAAGAACCTTTCGCCAACGACGAAATTTTAAGCTATGACGATAAATATAAAAACAGCAATAAAGGAAAGTCTGGAATGGCTTCATTATCCCGTAAAATCCCCGCTGATATTCCTCCGGAATTGCGTGAAAAAATCCGCGAACTTGCCGTTAAGGCTTTTATAAGTTTAGGTTGTTCGGGCGTTGCCAGAATTGACTTTCTGCTTGACAACGAAACCGGCGAATTGTTTTATAACGAAATTAACACCCTGCCCGGAAGTCTTTCTTTTTACCTGTGGGAGCCGGTCGGCATTAAATATTCGGAGCTTCTTGAGAAAATGCTTGAGCTTGCCATGAAACGCGAACGTTTGAACAAAGCCGTGAATTTTTCATTTGAAACAAACATATTGGCAAATGTAAACATAAGCGGAACGAAAGGGAAAAAAATGTAGGGACGCACATTGTGCGTCCGAAAGGGAGATTATGAAAAAATCTTTTATTATCAATTTAAATTTCGGCACATGGAAAAACCAACTATGGTTCATGGGTGATGATGAAAATTCAGAAGCCTTTGAAAAAGCAAAGAAAAATTTATCGGCTGTTTTACCGGATAACGACTGTAAAAATTCAAACGACTTTTTTAACCGCGCCTGTGCTCATTTTGAAAGCCACGGTTTCTTACGGATTCAAAAATAATGCGTGATATAATTATAAACGAAAACGATTCGGGACAACGGCTTGACCGGTTTCTCGCCAAAGCTTTCCCTAATCTCAGTCAAGGAATTGTCCGGAGCGCGCTCCGCAAAAACCGGATAAAACTTAACGGAAAAAAGCCGGCAGATTTAAGTGTTCATCTTGTAAAAGACGATGTTTTGCGGCTTTATATGGACGAGCTTATTAATAATAATTCGGAAAAATTCAAACAGCTTTCATATGAAATTCCGCGTGAATTAAATCTTATTTATGAAGATGAAAATATACTAATAATAGACAAGCCCCCCGGTTTGCCTGTTCACGAGGATAATGAAAATACTCCCGATACTTTAATTAACCGCGTTTTGCTCTATCTTGAAGAAAAAGGCGAATATAAACCCGAAAACGAACACAGCTTCCGTCCGTCTTTATGCAACCGCATTGACCGTAACACAGGCGGGATTGTTCTCGCCGCGAAGAACGCTAAAAGTCTGCGGATTCTTTCGCAAAAACTGAAAGACCGTGAAATGACAAAGCTTTATCTTTGCGCCGTTCACGGGACACTCATAAAAAAAGCGGACATGCTTACTGCTTTTCTCGAAAAATTTCCTAAGCAAAATAAAGTAAAAATTACTCATAAAAAAACACCGAATTCTAAAACCATTAAAACCGCTTACCGCGTTATTGATACTTGCAAAAACATGTCGCTTTTGGAAGTCAATCTGCTGACAGGACGCACCCACCAAATCCGGAAACACCTCGCAATGGCGCGTCATCCCGTCGTCGGCGACACGCAACACGGACACAAATCATTCCCCGATCCGCGTCTCGCCGGTTTGACTTACCCGCTCCTTCACGCCGCCGAAATCGAAATGACGCATCCGCTCGATTCGTTAAAAATCTTAAAAGCGTTTTCTCCCGTGCCGCAGGATTTTCACAAATGGCTGCTTGTTCTCGGGCTTGAACGTCCGCGCCGGATTTAAAATAACAATCGTACGGATTCCGCGTTTTATCCCTCCGCCATTTCGACCATGCGTTCATAATTTCGCAAACACAAAGGCGTGATGACGCGTCCGTAAGGCGACGCGCTCGGCATCAGCACAAACCCTTTGCCGCCGACCCCCTCCCTCAACGCCGTCGCGACTTTTTTTTCGAATTCCGGCGTCGGACAATTTTCCAAATCGGTCGCCTCGATGTTGCCGAACAATGTCCACCGGTCACCGTAGCGTTCGCGCACTTCCGCGAGCGTTATGTCGCCCTGATGCGGCGGCTCTATGGGATCGAGAGCGTCGCAACCCGTGTCCGCGATCGTGTCCAAAATGTTGCGCAAATTTCCGTGACTGTGAAT
>WRJM01000120.1 GCA_009782265.1 Oscillospiraceae bacterium
CAACAGCTATAAGGGCAGACTCGTCCCTTGAAACGGCAAAATCAACCTGTCTGTAATCCTCAACACCGGTGAATTCAATCGCAAAGGACGCATCGCCCGATATGTTCTTATACCCTTCCGGAAGCTTCGGCGCGATTGTGTCGCGGGTCGGGCTTTGAAGCATTTGCAGGGTTATATCGTTCAGCCGCATTTCCCCTACTTCAAAATGCGCCAAGTGGTCTATTGACATATCCGGCGCGGAAAGCGTAAGGTCGCTCGGCGTAATGGTCATTTTGTCTTTTAGTCCCGCAATATTGAAATTATTATGATAACCCGTGATTAAAAAATCAAGCGGCAGTGTCTTTACTTTATGAATGGGAACCGTTACCGTAAAATAATCGTTGTCAAATTTAATATCGGAATGATTAACCCTGATATTTTCATAATTAAAAAGCTCTAATCTTCCTTCCACCTGATAGGTGGAAACCATTTCATCTTCAAAAACAGCAACAACTTCGGCTCTTTCAATGGAATCAATAATGCTTTTTTCACCGCTGATGGTGACAAAAGGCGGATTTGCCGTAATACCGGTCTGGTCAATCTGCATCCCCTCCACAACTCTGACCGAATCGGCTTTCGGGGAAATTTCAAGGGTTTTTGACTCAATCCGCTCCACTTTAATATGCGCGGTTTGCTTTTCGGAAATAATTTCAAACTTAAGCGGAGAATTCGGGGTAACAGTAATATAAACATCATGCTCCCCTTCCGAAACAACATTTGAAAAATCAAGATGCGCGTCAAAGTTATTGCTTCCGAGCTTACCGATATCATACCGCTTCCCGCTGATTTTAACAGATGTGATTAATTCATATTCCTCTGCAAGCCTTAAATTATTATCAAGCATGTATGAATTTAAATTGATTTGAACCGGTATATCATTGATAGTGGCAGATACGTCCGGAAAAATCTGAAGCGAAATCGCACACCAAATAATTGCCGAAGAAATGAGTGCGGTCAGGATTGATTTTATATTCGTTTTGATTGAAACAAAAAAATTCCGCAAAATCTTCATTACAATACTCTCTTTAAGTTGTTTTGGTTTCCTGCTCATGCTCGGCAATTGATTTTTGCTTTTTAGAACGGTTTTTCCGTTTTTTATTCTGCGTTTCCTCCGCATCTTTTAAAATAGCGTTGGTTAAATATTTAATTAAGTTGACGCGGTCATATCCTCTGGTCAGATTCCCGTTTTCGGCAATTGAAATGATTCCGGTTTCTTCCGACACCACAATCACAACAGCATCGCTGATTTCGCTCATGCCGATTGCGGCTCTGTGGCGTGTTCCCAGCTCTTTTGAAATAAATTCTTCTTTCTGCGGTTTCGGCAGAAAGCACCCCGCCGCGTGAACAACGCCGTTCCTGACAATGACCGCACCGTCGTGCATGGGCGAATTGGGGAAAAATATATTCCCGAAAAGCTCTACAGACGGGATTGCGTTCAGCACCACGCCCGTGTCCGCTTGTTCGCCTAACTTCGTGGTGCGCTCCACAACGATGATTGCGCCCGTCGCCGAACGCGAAAGCTTTTCGCAAGCCCCGGCGATTTGTTCAATCGTTGCACCGATATGGGCTCTGACGTCGATATTGTTGCTGTCAAAATTAAACGTCAGCGTCTGCATGACCTTGGTACGCCCCATCTTTTCAAGCACGCGCCTAAGCTCCGGCTGAAACATCACAATTACCGCCATCAGCCCGACGCTGAAAAAGGTATCGCTTAAAAAGCCTAAAGCGCGCAGATTTACGCCGTCTGACGAGCTGTAGAACTGCCGGATAAAGAGCAGAATCACAACGACAATTAATATTCCGCGCAGAAGCTGTTCTGCTCTGGTTTCGCGGACTAATTTAAGCAGTTTGTAAATCAGGTATGACATTAACAGGATATCAATACAATCAACGATACCCATTGTTTTAATTATGCTGATTAGGTTTTCCCAAATATCAATTAAATACGTCAGCACAAAAGTCATTTCCTTTCCGGGGTTTTTATAAAATGCGGTATTCCGCAATCATATTCATCATCATATGCACAAGCCTGACAGACGGGCGTTCAAAATAAGTGTTGTCAATCAGGATAATCCTGTTATTTAAAACTGCGTCAAGCTCATTGAAAGCATCTGAATCTAAAAGATTGTTTACTGTGTAACGGTCGTTCAGTAAAATAATATCCGGCTGGTTTTCCGCTAACAGCGATAAATCAAATGTATAATCCGCGCCGTTTTCTGCGATATTTTCCCCGAAGCAGGAAAAAATCGCGCTTTCAAGCGTATCGCCGGTTGCGGCTTTCAGGTCTTTTGTAATATAAACAAATTTTCCGATATTAACTACGCCCGTGTTGTCACAGGCTTTTGACAAGGCGGAAAAGGCTTCTTCCCCTTTTTCCGTACCTGTAAATATCCCTTCAAACACAAGCCCTAAAGCTCTGTAAACATCCCTTAAACCGCTTAAATCGGACGCGGGCGGGATAACAAGCGTTTGAATTCCATCCTGTTCCATGCGGAACATATCCATTTGCGAAAGCGGCGCAGCAGTAATCACCAAAGACGGAGAAAGCGCAATCATTTTATCAATATCGGGATTCGCACTGCTTCCCGCGTCGGGCGTTTGCTGAATCGCGGGCGGATAATCGCAGTAAATTCCCCTGCCGATGATTCTGTTTCCGTAGCCGATTTCGTAGATGATTTCCGAAAGTGACGGCGAAAGACTGACGACCCTGTTCGGGCTTGCGGTAATTTCAACGCCGCCGATAATTAAGGGGTAAGGTTCAGGCTCGTCAACCGGTTCTTCCGTTAATTCTGGTTCGTTTGTTTCTTCTGTATCATTGTTATCGTCACAGCCCGCCGTTAAAACAATTAAGAAAACAACGAGCAGTATTGCAATTAATTTTTTCATTTTTTATTTATTCCATTATATGATTTTTTATTTTCTCTTTAAGTTTTAAAAAATCTTCTTGTACTGTAAGCGCGGAACACATGTTCCTGTAAGCTGCCGCACCGCGGATTCCGCGCAGATACTTTGCAATATGCGCTCTTGCTTGTTTCATGGCGACCGCTTCGCCTTTATCCTCAATCAAAAGCTCAATGTGGCGCGTCATAATTTCAAGTCGTTCTTCTAAGGTCGGCGGTTCTGGAATTATTCCGGTTTCTAAGAACGTTTTAATTTCTTTGAAAATCCAAGGTGCGCCCCAAGCCGCCCTGCCGACCATCACAAGGTCGCATCCGGTCTGCTCATACATTTGTCTGCACTTTTCGGAATTTATTATATCTCCGTTGCCGATTACCGGGATTTTCACCGCTTTTTTTACTTGTTTTATAATTTCCCAATCGGCAAAGCCTGTATACATCTGCTCCCGTGTGCGTGCGTGTATCGTAACCGCCGCCGCGCCGCCAGCTTCACAGATTTTTGCGGTTTCTGCCGCGTTTATACTGTTTTTGTCCCAGCCGGAACGGATTTTCACAGTTACAGGTTTTTTACCTGCGGTTCTTACAACGGATTTTATGATTTCACCGAGCAGTTTCGGTTCTTTTAAAAGCGCCGAGCCTGAGTTATTGCCCGTTATTTTAGGCATGGGACAGCCCGCGTTTATATCAAGTATGTCGGGGTTATATTGCAATGCCGTTTCTACCGCTTTTGCCATGAATTCGGGATTATTCCCGAAAATCTGCACCGCGAAAGGTTTTTCATCTTCTTCGGACATTAAAAGCTTCGGGGTTTTTTTATCATTATAGATTATCCCCGCAGAGCTTGTCATTTCTCCGAACGTCAGAGCCGCGCCGAATTCACGCACCAAAACGCGCTGTGCGCGGTCGCAGACGCCCGCCATTGGGGCTGAAACAGCGGTTTTTTCGATTTTTACGCCGCCGATACTTACGGTTTCCATTACTTTATTATAATATATTTTAATATAGATGTCAAGGATTTTATTGTTATAATGTACGGCTTATAATGCACAGTAACAGTATTTAAAACATTTACTGTGAATTATAACGGCGATTCCCTGTCTACGGTATGCTTCCTCCTATTTATAAGGGGTGATGTTAATTTTACTCATTTAAATAGTTTCCTTTCTTACTTTTAATAAATACTCCCTGCTTTGAAAAACCCGCACGCCGTCAAAACAGGTGTATTCTCCGTCCTTTTGGTAAATGAACCCCAATTTTTCCATAACCCTGCCGGAAGCGGGGTTTTCCTTTGCGTGCGTGCCGAAAAATTCGGTTTGATTTAGTTCATTGACGACAAAATCGAGCATTGCTCTGCCCGCTTCCGTCACCAAGCCCATATTCCAGTATTTTTTCATAATGTTATAACCGATACTGAACATTTTATGTTCTTCTTCATAACTAATCCCGCCTGAACCGAAAAGTTCGTTTGAATTTTTATACACAAAGCCCCAATTGTAAGAGTTTTCGTCTGCGATATTATTCTCAAGCTCTTTAAGCCATTGGGTTGTTGTTTCTATTGTTTCATGCGTGGTATAAGTCATATATTTTGTGACTTCGGGGTCGCTTGCCCAGTTTCTGAAAATATCATTAGCGTCGGTTATTTTTAACGGGCGCAGGATAATTCTTTCTGTTTCAAGTGTTGGCGTTGTCATTTTTTTCTCCTTTTTTATTATTGTAGGGAACGCATTAATGCGTTCCGTGATTAGTTTTATTATATCTGCCGTTTTGGAACGCATTAATGCGTTCCGTGATTAATTTTATTATATCTGCCGTTTTGGAACACATTAATGCGTTCCGTGATTAATTTTTTTATATCTGCCGTTTTGGAACGCATTA
>WRJM01000121.1 GCA_009782265.1 Oscillospiraceae bacterium
TATATCCAATTAACTTTAAAAATCGTTTCGATTTTTAAAGTTAATTGGGGATTGCGCTGTTGCGACAGCGCCCGCAGTCCGCAGACTGCGGAAACCCGTTTAATTTGAAAAGCAAACGGCTTTTCAAATTAAACGACTATAGTATCAATCCGCATAATTATCAAAATACCCTTGAATCAGCACAATCGGCGTGCCCTTGTCCCCGCTGCCTGAGGTCAGGTCCGCCAAAGAACCTAACAAATCCGTTAAAAACCGCGGTGTTGTCCCTTGTGACGCCATATCGCCCTTCAGGTCGTCTTTTTTATGCTTGATTCTGTCGCGAACAGCGTTTTTAAGCTCGTCGCCTTTTAAGTCCGAAAATTCGTTATCCGCTAAATATTTTAGTTTTAACTCGTTCGGTGTACCTTTCAGTCCATCGGTGAAAGCCGGCGAAACCACCGGGTCGGCAAGTTCCCAAATAAAACCTACAGGGTCTTTAAACGCGCCGTCGCCGTTAATCATCACTTCTACGCGCTTGCCGGTCTTCTCGAAAAAGCGTTCCGCAACATCCTCAACAAAAGCCCTGCCGTTCTTTGGAAAAAGTTTAATTTTTTCTTCTGTTGATTTGTTAGAGCCTAAAATACCGTAGTCGGGATTGAAGCCCGAACCGTTCACGGATTCGTTTAGAATTTCGTCTAAACCTGCCACTCTGACCGCGCCGTTTTTAATCAGCCGTTCTTTAGTGAGTTTCCGTGTGTGTATATCCGCGCAAATGACATTGCTTGTGTATTTCAATATCGCAACAGGGCTGTTGCCGAAAAGCATTTCAACCTCTGCACCTTCGCCCGTGACAAGCTCTTTGTAATATTCAATGTAATCCACGCCCGTAAAGCGGTGCTTTTCGGAACCGAAAAGCTCCCTGAATTTTTCTTCACTGAGCACATCGGTGTAAGGATTTACACCGCTTGTTTCAAGCTGTTCTGCGGTAATCAACGGATTTCCTACTTCGTCCGACGGATAACTCAGCATTAAATAAATCTTCTTAACGCCCCGTGCTATGCCTTTTAAACACATGGCAAAACGGTTGCGGGACATAATCGGAAAAATCAGTCCGATTTCGCCGCTCGGGAATTTTGCTTTCACATCGTCCGCAATATCCGTAACACTTGCGTAATTCCCCTGCGCACGCGCTAAAACCGCTTCTGTAACCGCCACGACGTCTTTGTCGTTTAATGCGAAATTGTTTTCTTCCGACGCCGAAAGGACGCTTTCCACAACGATTTTCGGCAGGTCATCGCCCTCTTTGATAATCGGAGCTTTAATTCCCCTTGTAACTGTACCTAATGATTTTGACATAAATATAACTATTCCTCTCCGGAATTTGGGCAAAGCACAAATTCCCGTTTGAAAGATTTATCTTTCAAACATTTTTCCTTGCGAATACTTTATTCGCCGCGTGCCGGTGCGGTTTACCGGAAGAATTGCAGTCAAAAACAGTTTCTTCGCAGTATTCAATATACCAGTCGTGAAAATAGGTAAACAACTGCCCTGATTTTAACGGATAATGATGCTCTTCTTTCTCCGGCGACGGCGCGATAAACGGCTTTTTGATAAAAGCCTGAAACACCGCTAAGCCGTTCTCATTGATATTGGCTTTATAATTGCTCATAATCTCATCGCGTAAATCCGGTTTAATACAATGAAAAGAGCCGTTTGAATACAGAATATCATATTTGCTGTCAAGCCTGTAATCGCAGATGTCCGCCTTAAAAGCATTTACATGCACACCCGCTTTATCTGCAAGACGTTTTGTTTTTTCAATACCTGCGTCCGATATATCAAACGCGCTCACATCATAACCGCATCTTGCGAAAAACACCGCGTCCTTTCCTTCTCCGCACCCGATATCCAAAACTTTCAAACGCTTATCAGGCGGTAATAGTGCAAGCACCTTCAAACAAGTCAAGGACGGGGTTACGCCCCAGTAATACTCATCTGAACTGCGGTATGTGTTTTCGTAATAGGTTGCTTTTTCCTGATTCGCCGAGTATCCGAAAAGCTTATCAATACTGACGTTCAAAGTCTGCGCAAGCTTGGGGAGCAGGGAGGTTTCGGGTACGGACTGCTCTGTTTCCCATTTGCTGACCGCCTGAAACGTTATAGAGAGCTTATTCGCAAGCTCTTCCTGCGTAAAGCCCATTTCCTTGCGGTAACGCGCTATATTGCCCGCTAAAATATTTTTCATGCTCATCACCATTCCCGTCTGAAAGATTTATCTTTCAGATAAATCACCCAATATCAGTATATTGCTTTTCTATAAAGAAATCAATAACCTGTTATTTGAGATTTTTTATAATTCAAGCGTCAGTTGAGTTATTTTCTCAATCTTATAACAATAAAGCCCAGAATCACTGCTGTAAGCGACATTCCGCCGATAAGCGCGTAAAGAATTATATTATTTTCGGCGGGTTCTGCCGACACGGGCGTGTTTTCCGGTATACCGCCGACAGGCGGAACGGTCGTATTGACCGGCAGTTGCGGCACAGAAACCGGTTCATCTCCGGCTTCTTCGATGTTGTTTGAATTATCGGGATTCACAGGAATTACAGGTTCTTCGGGTATTTCTTCATTTATTTCCGGCGGTTCGGGTTCTTTTTCTTCAAAAATTTCCAAAGCCTTGAAATATTGCCGCAGTTCCGCTTTATCACCTCTGTGGTCGAATGACAGTGCTAACGGCGAAATATCAAAATGCTTGATTAAAGAAGGTGCGTAATCGGCTTTTCCGTTTTGAAAAAAACCGCGTCTGTCCCACGTAGGGTCTGCGTAAACCCAGCGGTTTTCCGCTTCGTACCAAAAAGCAACCCATTCGTGAATAACCGTTTTATACGGCAGTTCTTCATAAGTACAGCCCTCGGTCGGCGCGACAACGCCGCCTTTTATATTCACTGCTTTAATCCCCGCCGCTTCAAGCAACGCGCCGTAAATATTGGCAATACCGATACAAACGGAACGGCGCAGTTTAAGCGTATTCGTTAAAGAAACTGTTTCTTCGGTTACTTCGCTGTCTCTTGCGTCCCGGTCGTAATAAATATTTTCGCAAACCCAGAAATTAAGGGCCTTTGCTTTTTGATAATCGTCGTCAATACCCTCCGTGACTTCGTCGGCGATTTCCTGAAGCTTTTTTAAAGTTCCGGCGATTTCTTCGGGTTCAAGACGGGGGTTTACATAATGCGCATTGACTTCCGGCGCGGCAGTGAAATAATTTTCAACGGCTTGCATGGTTTTGCTTCCCAGCCCGTTGTCGCCGAAAAACCAGCCTTTATCGTATTCAACGCGGTAAAAAAGCATATCGCCGTTCTCAAACTGAATCACGGAATAAGCGTTTGAAGCGGTTGAAGTTCCGCTGTATTCGGCGGTGAAAGCACCGTTAAAATTGACTTTAAACGATTTTGACGTATTATCCAGCATGGCCGCGCCCGCAATGTAAAAATCAACGACGGTTTCATTTTTGAAAAAGCCTTCCGCGCTGATTTTATTTCCGCTTGCCGTCAGACGGACAAACCGTTCAAGGTCGTGCGTGATTTCAAGTGTATAAACGCGCGAAAGCGTTGCCTGATAATCAGAAGCGACAGAAAGAATCCCTGTCTGACACCAAACCGTAAACAAAACGCATAAAACCGCAAAAACAGCGGTTCTTTTCAATTTTTGATTAAACATCATATTAAACATCCCTATAACATTATAACCGCTAAAAACCTGTTTGTCAATTGTACACTGTTCATTGTCTAATTGTTATAGTAAATTAACTTGAAAATTGCACCAATAAACAGGCATAAAAACCCATAAATCAAAGCTTTTCATGCCTGTTTATTGGGCATTTCCTAAGTTAATTAACTATAATTGTTCGTCACGCCGTCAAATCCTGTCATAAAGCCGTCAATGGCATAAGAACATATATCGCCGCCGATTATTTTTCCTTTAAACACCAGTACATTGGCGAAAACATCGGTGTTTTCCGAGCGCGGGTGGTTCAGAACCCGAAAACACCAGCTTTCCGCAATGTCCGCACGGTATTTTGACAGGTCAAAGCCCTGCTTTTTCTGCATGGCGTTGTAATTGCTGTAAACCTCATTGAATTTTGCGGGGATTTGCACGTTTTTAATGTTTACGGGTTCTTCTGATACTTCCCAGCCGAAACCGGCGAGAAACGCCGCAATGTCAGCGGGATTTTCAGCCTTAGGCAGATTTCGGTGGCGCGCCGAAACACAGCGCGACAATAGCAGAACGCAAAGCACTGCAATTAAAAATAAAATAAACATTCGTCTGTTCTTGCTAACTCTTGCGGTTTTATACATAGTTAATCACCGGTCTTTCTTCTAAATATAGTGTGTTATAAATGTATATGGTACAACTTTAACCAAAATTCGTGCCTTGATATTGTCACATTCGCCGAAAATATAAGTGTTAAGCCTTTTTTTAAGCGGTTTTCGCCTTTTTTTTGTAGGATATGAACAACAAAACAGTTCAAGTTCATAAATGATTTTGTAACGCTTGGGCAAAAGTAATAAAGCCTTTTCGTAAAATTTAGTGATTTAGGTACTTTACATTTCTCTCAAATATAGGTATGATATAGTAAGTGACTTGTATAATTATATATTATAAAGTCAATTATCATTCATAATCAGGAGGGTTTACTGAAAATGGCAAGTTTATCATTGAAGGGCATTTATAAACGTTATCCGGGCGGTGTTATCGCTGTATCGGATTTCACAATGAACATCAAGGACAAGGAATTTATCATCTTAG
>WRJM01000122.1 GCA_009782265.1 Oscillospiraceae bacterium
CGGGCAGCGTAAAGCCGAATGAGTAAATCGCACCCGCCGCGCCCGGTCCGAACCAAGTGAACAGCGGCGTTAATAATTTCGACGCAAGACTGTCGGGCGTACCGAACGCGCCCATTAAAATAAACGCAATAATCAGCATGGTAATGTTGCTGTCAAAAATAACCGAAAAGGCTCTTCTGTATCCCGCCTGCAATGCACCGTCCAAGGTTTTTCCGGCACGCAGTTCTTCTTTAATGCGCTCGCTTGTAATTACGTTCGCATCAACGCCCATACCGACTGAAAGAATAATACCTGCAATACCCGGAATCGTTAGCGTGAAACTTTGGTTTCCGGGGAAGAAACCGGTGATTACCGCAATCGCGCCCATAGCTTGTCCCATAAGCCCGAAAGCCGCTATTACACCTAAAAGTCTGTACAGGATAATCATAATAATCGCAATCACCGCGAAAGCAATCACGCCCGCTAAAGCCATTGCGTCACGCGCCCCCAGCCCTAAGGTGGGGGAAATGCGGCTGAAGCTGTCTATTTCAAGTGCGAAAGGCAAAGCACCGCCGTTAATTCTCTGCGCAAGCGATATAACCCCGTCAGCGTCGAAACTGCCGGTAATCGTCGCACTGCCGCCCGTAATTTCATGGCTTGGGATGGGATAGGAAACTAAAACATCGTCAAGCCAAATTGAAATAGGCGTAACATTTGCAAGCCGTCCCGTTGCGTCTGCAAATCTTGCTTCTGCGGTTCTGCCGCTTTCATCCGTGTTATTGTTTAACGAAAGACTTACCGAATATTCACCTTGATAATAATGCGGGTTTGCTTTTTCAACATCCGCACCGGTCAGCACTATCGGCAAATCCAAATAAGACTGATATTCCGATTCGGGTAAACCTTCTCTGAAAGTGAGCATAGCGGTTTCGCCGAGCTCTTTAACCGCCTGTTCAGGGTCAAAGGAAACATCGCTTGCCTGCCACGGAAAACGCACGATGATTCTTTCGGTTGTATAATCCACATAAATTTCATAGTCGGTGATGTTTCTCGTCACCATACGGGTTTCGATAATGGCGCGTGCCGCGTCCATCTGGTCGCGTGTCGCGCTGACATCTTCGGGTGACGTAAAAATAACGTCTACGCCGCCGCGTATGTCAATCCCCCATCTGATGTCCTGAACACCGCGAATCCATGTGCTTTGCGTGTCGCCGTAATAGGTGTAAATACCGAAAACCGTTAGATACGTAAGACCTAATATAAACAGCAACACTAAAAAAAACACAGGTTTTTTTACATTTTTCAAGTTTTAACACTCCTTAGTAATCAGTCAATCTCAACCATGACCTTTTTATTATGGCGGATTGCCCCTGCGCGCATAATAGCGCGGATTGCCTTGGCGATTCTGCCCTGCTTGCCAATAACCCTGCCCATATCGTCCGGTGCGACATGAAGATGATAAACCGTAATGCCGTCGGCGTTAGGTTCGTCTTCGGTGATAACAATTGCGCTCTTGTCTTCGACAAGCTCGTTTACAATTGCATGTAAAAGCTCTTTCATCTTTTTTACTCCTTTTTAATTCCGAACTAATTTTTGATGAAAATCAGTTCAAATAACTTCTTTGATTTTGAGTATTTTCCGGACTGTATCGGTCGGCTGTGCGCCGTCCTTGAGCCACTTCTGCGCTTTTTCCGCGTCTACGCTAATCACGGACGGGTTCTTTGTCGGGTCGTAGTACCCGATTTCTTCAATAAATCTTCCGTCTCTCGGATAGCGGGAATCCGCCACCACGATTCTGTAAAAGGGTGCTTTCTTCGCTCCCATGCGTTTCAGCCTGATTTTTACTGCCATTGCTTTGACCGCCTTTCATGTAAATACAATTTTATATTTTAATCTAACAGATTAAATTAACGTTAAAACTGCGGGAATCCGCCCATACCGCCCATTCCGGGGAACTTCGGAAATCTTTTCTTCCCGCCTTTTCCGGTCATCTGCCCCATCATCTTCCTCATCATTTCATATTGCCGCAGAAGCTCATTCACGTCCTCAACCCGCGTTCCGCTTCCCGCCGCGATTCTGCGCTTTCTTTTCGCGTCAATCAAAGACGGACGCACCCGCTCTTTTTTTGTCATAGAAGAAATAATGGCTTTCATACGCGGCATTTTCCGCTCGTCTATATCTTCGTCCTTGACTTTGCCTCCTACGCCCGGTATCATTTTTAAAACCGAACTGATACTGCCCATTTTTTCAATTTGCTGAAACTGCGAATATAAATCGTTCATATCGAACTTGTTTTCCTTCAATCGCCGTGCGATTTTTTCCTGTTCTTTTTCATCAACGCTGAGTTTTGCTTTTTCAATCAAGCTTAAAACATCGCCCATGCCGAGTATGCGGGACGCCATTCTTTCAGGGTGAAACTGTTCCAAATCGTCAAGCTTTTCGCCCACACCCGCGAATTTTACAGGTGCACCCGTAACCGCAAGCACCGATAAAGCCGCGCCGCCCCTTGAATCGCCGTCAAGCTTTGTTAAGATTACACCCGTAATGCCGAGTGCTTCGTTAAAGCTTGCCGCTACATTAACCGCGTCCTGTCCTGTCATAGCGTCAATGGTCAGCAGTATCTCATTAGGCGTTACTTTACTTTTTATGTTTTTAAGCTCAGTCATTAATTCTTCATCTATATGAAGCCGCCCCGCGGTGTCTAAAATCACTACGTCAAAGCCGTTGTCTTTGGCGAATTTAATGCTTTCGGAAGCTATTTTGACAGGATTTTCCTTTCCCATTTCAAAGACCTTCGCGCCCGCTTTTTCACCAACGACTTTAAGCTGGTCAATCGCGGCGGGTCTGTAAATATCGCAGGCTACAAGCAAAGGTCGGCGGTTCATGGATTTCAAATGTTTGGCAAGTTTCGCCGTGTGCGTGGTTTTACCCGCTCCTTGAAGCCCGCAGAGCATTATTATGCACGGCGGTTTTGACGGGAAGTCTATTTTCGCGCCTTTTCCGCCCATGAGTTTAATCATCTCGTCATTAACTATATCTATAACTTGTTGAGCCGGCGTAAGGCTGTTCATAACCTCCGAGCCGATGGCGCGCTCGGTGATTTTCGCTATAAAATCCCGCGTAACTTTAAAGTTTACGTCCGCTTCTATCAGCGCGAGTTTAACCTCACGCATAGCGTCTTTTACATCTTTTTCGCTTAATTTTCCTTTACCTTTAAGCCCTTTGAAAACTCTGCCGAGTTTTTCGGATAAACCCTCAAATGCCATTTATATTTCTCCTGTAGGGGCGACCCTTGCGGTCGCCCGAAAAACAGCATACCTACAATTTCTTTTTAATCTCAACCAACAAATCATCTATATCTGCCATAACCGCTTCGTTTGTCATTTCCGACTGCAAAATTAACTTTTCAAACTCAGCTATATCTTCCTCAAGCTCACGCAGTTTCCTGACAAGCCCTAATTTAAGCTCCAGCGTTTTTAAATGCGCTTCGCTTTTTTTAAGGCAGTTCATAACGCCTTGTCTGGTTATATTCGTGATTTCGGCGATTTCACCCAAAGATAAGTCTTCTTCGTAATACAGCTCCATGGTTTCCCGCTGACGTTCGGTCAGCATCATGCCGTAAACGTCAAGCAATACCGTTACCGCAAAATCCTTTGACACCAAAATCACCCCTGTCTTTCACATCATGTAAACCATTTTTTGTTGACACTTCTTAATTATAACATAACTATTTTAAATGTCAATATGCTTGGTAAAATAAATTTTACGAATAATTGATTTATTTTTGTGGATATTAACCAAAATGCGGGCGTAATTTTCTACGCCGTTTATCTATAGATTTTTACACTAAAATATGTTATACTATTCTTTGACATGTTAAATTATTGCTCCTGCACTAAACAGCAGGCAAAACTGTTTAGTGTTTCTCCCGCCTGCGGCGGGAGAAACACAGAAATAATTTCTGCTGTTTACTTCAGAAGTAATAATAAAATTAAAGCGAACACTTTTAGTTAAAAGGAAGGAAAACAAGGCTTATGAAAACCTACAAATGCGCGAACATACGGAACATCGCCCTCGCGGGTCACGGAGGAAGCGGCAAAACCACGCTCGCAGAGGCGCTTATTTTTAAAAGCGGCGGAAACGACAGAATGGGTAAGGTCAACGACGGAAACACAATCTGCGACTACGACCCGGAGGAAATAAAAAGGAAAATTTCTCTTACAACCTCTTTGGCTTACGCCGAACGCAAGGACGTAAAAATTAATATTATTGACACACCGGGACAGTTTGACTTTATCGGCGGTATGTTTGAGGGCGTGCGCGCCGCTGAAACCACCGTGATTTGCGTGCCCGCAAAGGACGGCGTGCAGGTCGGCGCGGTCAAGGCTTATAAGGAAGCCGTAAAGCAAGGCAAGGCGCGGGTTTTCGCGGTTACAAAAACCGATGAGGAAAACGCGGACTTTGATAAAACGCTTGCCGGATTAAAATCAACGTTCGGCGGTTCTGTCTGCGCGCTTTCCGACCGTGATTCGCTGTCGGAATTAGTTGCGGGAACAGATGAAGCACTCATGGAAAAATACCTTGACGCGGGCGAACTCACTGATGAAGAAATCGCAAAAGG
>WRJM01000123.1 GCA_009782265.1 Oscillospiraceae bacterium
GTTCTTCACAGAAAACGGGCAGTAAATCTTCTTTTGTACATTCCTTGCCTGTTCCGGGGTGAATGAAAGGTTCGGGTTTTTCTTTCATTGCGGCTCTGACGTTATGCCATTGTTTCGGGAGCTCTTGTTCTTCCAAATAAATTTTGTAGGGGATTTCTTGATTTTTCATTTTGTGATTTCCTTTCTTTGCTAAAATTTTTATAAATAAAAATACCCCGCGGTTCTGTTTAACCGCAGGGTATCAATTTAACTCCTAAATTGAAACATTACACAAGCACGGTTCAACAAACCTTATTAACTTTTGTTAATAAAGTCTGCCACCAATTCAACCTGTTAATACGTGTAATCATAATCGTTCTCCGAAATGAAAATTCTGATTTACACTAATATAGCATATATTTTTTTATTTGTCAACTGTTTTTTTAAATTTTATAAACAATTTTATAAACTATTACTTTTGAAGTTAAAAGCAGGAATTTATTTTCTTGTTTCCCCGCCCACGGCGGGGAAACAAGAAAAAGTTATTCCTATATTTAAGTGCAGGAATAATATATTCGTTGACGTTCAGGAATGTTTATGGTATAATTTTATTAAATAAACGAAAGCGGTACTTTAATAAATGGAAAACCAATTAAACAGGCAAATACAGCCGAAACAGCGGAAAATAATGTCGCCGACCATGATAGCGCTTTTATGCATATTGGCGTTTGTTTCCGTTGCCGCGCTTTATGTATGGCTTGTTTATGTTCCTTATATGCTTGACGGCGATTTAGATGATGAAATTGATTATACCCGGTTTTATGAAAAACCAGACTTGAAAGGCGACGGTACCACCGCAAGCCCTTATCTGATTGAAACCGCCGGGGATTTAGCCGAGCTTGCCGGTAAGGTGAATCAAGGCTCAAGCTATTCAAATAATTATTTTGTGCTGATGAACGACATCGACATGACCGCTTATCTTTCGGAAGGCGGAAAGGGTTACAATGACGGCGCAGGCTGGGAAATGATTGGAAGCTTTAATAAACGCAGTTATTTCAGCGGTATTTTTGACGGAAACGGATATACAATCAGCGGGCTGACAATTAACCGCCCCGACGACGACGCAGGGCTTTTCGGGTATACATACGGCGCGGATATTTACAGATTCAACGTGGAAGCAGAAAGCATTATTGCCGGAAACAATGCCGGCGCGCTTATCGGAAGAGCGGTGGTAAGCCAAATTTTGGATTGCTCAGCTACCGTGAAGCAAATCTTCACAACGAATAATGAATACGCAAACGGACGCGGAATATTAATCGGTTATTCATCAGGCTCTTCTGTGGAAAATTCATCCGCTTACGGTTCTCTGTCCTTAATTACCGATAATTTCACAAGCATCGGCGGGATTGTCGGCGATATGGATTACGGCGGGATTACAAATTGCTTTTCAAGCATTGAATTAACGGCGGAAGCGGTCGGCGGAACGATTAACGCGGGGGGAATTACCGGGTACATGCGGGGCGGCAGTGTAACCAACTGCCGCTCGGAGGGCAGTATAACCGTTTCCGGCGACAATACCAGAGCGGGCGGCGTAGCCGGTTGTATAGAAGAAGTTGCGACAATCGAAAAAAGCAGTTCTTCCTGTGATGTTGCGGGAGATGGCTCGATAGGAGGTTTTGTGGGTTTGTCATTCGGCAATATTAGCCGTTCGTATGCGGAGGGAAACGTCACGGGAAAATCATATACTGATAACGGCAAATTTGTCGGAGTTCAGGAAGAAGGGCGTATAGAAAATTGCTTTTCAACGGGAAATATAACCGGTGGTTATTTTGAAGGGTTTGCGAAATTTCAGAGTGAGAACGGCATAATCATTAACTGTTACGCCGTAAGCGAAAACATTTCTGTCCGTTTTGTTGCATATCAAAACGGCACTGTCGAGAATTGTTATTTTAGCGCAGAATTACAAAACCCTGAAACTTTTATAAACTGGGATTTTATGAACGTTTGGTATATAACGGAGGGCGGTTATCCGCGATTGAGATAAATTTATACATTACATTGTAATATTGCTCAACAACGGATTACATCCGGTGGTTCGCCGTCTTGACTTTTTCTTTGTTTCATGGTAATATAAACAGTGTATAAAATGTAAAATGAGGTAGGTAATGAACTTGGTTGCCGAAAACATGAATCATTCAGACAAAAACGACGTTTTTCTTCAAGAACGCCGCAGTAAAATTATTGCCGCTTTAAATGAGGCAATTGAGATTTTTACCGGCTTTGACAAAAAAACATTCAACGAAATTATATCGGATGGTCTTTTGCCTGTATCTAAAGCCGTAGGCTTTGACCATGTCGCGGTTTACAGCTTGAAAAACACCGAAAAAGGCAAACGTTTGGGGCAGATTTACCTTTGGCACAAGGATATAAATCAAGTTGTTTCCACAACCGAATCCCTTGCCTTTTTGCCCGATATTAAAGTTGTGCATGAATGGGTGTCGATTTTAAAAACAAATGAATGTGTATTCAGGCGCACGGAGAGCATGACGGAGGATGAGCGCAGTTTTATGGGCTTGTTCGGCGTCAGGTCAATTTTGCTTGTGCCGATTTTTACATACGGAGAATTCTGGGGTTCGATTACTTTTCAGGACCATGATAAAGGCTTGGATTTTACGGAAGGCTGTTTAGACCTGCTTTCAGCCGCCGCGCGCATGTGCGCGAATACGATTATCAGAAATGAAGCAACCAAAGCCGCGAACGATTCTTTCGAGTCCCTGAAACACCGCGAAAAAATTATTTCTGTTTTAAATCAAACAGCCGTCACATTTCTTTCCTGGAATGAACGAACCTTTGAAGAAATGATGAACCAAAGCACCGCGTTAATCGCTGAAGCGGCAGAGCTCGACCGCGTGTCGGTTTTCCGTAATTTCAAAGGGGAGCACGGTTTGCACACTTCTCAAATTTACCGGTGGGAAAAAGAGTCCGGCGGTGCGACAAAACCCAATGAAATCTTTAAAGATGTTCCTTATGCGAAAATCACACCCAACTGGGAGGTTTCCTTTGCAAACCGGAATGTGATTAATAGCCCCGTAAGCTTGATGAATGAACCGGAAAAGGGGCTTATGACGAAAGCAGGTGCGATTTCAATATTTGCCGCGCCTATCTTTTTCGGCGACAGTTTTTGGGGGGTTGTCCTTTACGAAGACAACCGGAGCGAGCGTTATTTTGACGAAGACTGCGCGGAAATGCTTCGTTCAACGGCGTTTTTTTACGGCAACGCCGTTATGAGAACCGAAATGGAGCTTGATATTCTCGGCACGAACGAACTGATGTACGAAAGCCTCAAACAGCAGGAATTTTTAAACGATATTTCAAGAAAAATTATTTCTTCCGGCGCGTCCGACGAGTTAATCCGGGAATCAATCGAACAGCTCGGGAATTTCCTTGAAGTATCCCGCGTCTGCATATACGCGGTGGATTATGAAAATAAAGATGTTACCCTTGCTTACTGCTGGTACAGCGACGGTGTGCCTGCTCCCTGTAATAATTTCACCGGGTTGATTGATTTTCTCAATTTAGATTTTAAAGAAGCACAAGATGAAAACGATATTACTTATTATACTGTTTTTTGCAACGATGTAAATAACGCACCCGAGTTTAAAAATTTTATTGAAGAATCCGTTAAATCCTTTGTCGGTTCACCGATTTATTCCGAGGGCAGGCTTTGGGGCGTTTTAAACGCTGACCAGTGCGACAAAAACCGTGAATGGACTGAAAGAGAAGTGTCCTTTGTGGAAACCGCGACGACAGTAATCGCGGGTACAATTATGCGTTCGATTTATAATAAAAAATTGAATCAGGCGGTCAAGAGCGCGACTGAAGCGTCAAGCGCGAAGGGTATATTTTTATCGAATATGTCGCATGAAATGAGAACGCCGCTGAACACCATTTCCGGCATGGCGTCTATCGGCTTGAATTCATCCGATACAGAACGCAAGAATTACGCGCTTGAAAAAATCGAAGAAGCCTCGGAACATCTTTCCGGCGTCATTAACGATGTGCTTGATATGTCTAAAATTGAAGCGAACAAATTAGAGCTTGTCTGGACGGACTTTTCTTTTGAAAAGATGCTGAAAAAAACAGTAAACGCCATTTGTTTCCGGTGCGAACAAAAACGGCAGAAATTTAATGTCAGCGTAGACGGCAGAATCCCGCATATATTAATCGGTGATGACCAAAGATTAGCGCAGGTCATTATTAACCTGCTCAGTAACGCGGTCAAATTCACGCCGGAAGAAGGCAGTATAAAGCTCAGCGCGGAGCTTTCGGAAGAAAAAGACAGCGAATGTACAATTTTAATTGAAGTTAAAGATACCGGAATCGGCGTTAAGCCCGAACAGCAGGAAAAACTGTTTAAATCCTTTGAACAAGCCGAAAGCGGAACATCTCGCAAATTCGGCGGAACAGGATTGGGGCTTGCGGTTTCAAAGCGGATTGTGGAACTTATGGGCGGTGAAATCGGCTTAGTTTCGGAATACGGCAAAGGTTCAACTTTCAAGTTCAGCTTTAAAGCAAAACGCGGCAAGGAAAACAATATTCCTTTGCTTGACCCTTCGGTGAA
>WRJM01000124.1 GCA_009782265.1 Oscillospiraceae bacterium
GCAGACAGCAGGAAAAGCCGAACTTTCAGGCATTACAGATATAGATATTTCTGATTATATGGACATCAGAATGATTTATAACGGTAAAATCGAGCTTCATATCGGAACTGAAGCAGAGCTTGAATTAAAATTCCGCGCCGCCGCCGGATTGATTGAAACAGAAAGCGGGAACTGGTCGGATAAAGGGACGTTAAGGCTTGTTGACCCGAGCAGAGCGGTGTTCCAGCCGGCGGAAATGTTTGAAGAAGTCGTACTTCCGATTGCACCCGAAGCGATTTTGGCTGAAATTCCCGAAGAATAATTTAAAAATTAATTCAAAAAATCGCATATATCGGGGACGCTTGAAATAAAAAACACAAAATAAATACTTTTTTTATAAAAACCTATTGAAATTTTTTTCCAAATCTGCTAAAATAAATATTAAGGTATTTTAAATCCCCCGTTTGGTGTTAGGGGAGTATAAAAAATTGGGAGTCGGGAACGATTTACAGTCGTTCTGCTCGCGACCGGAGGTAAAAATGGCGATTTTTTATGATGAAGACGGCTTTGCGGAAGAATTATCGGACGAGCTTGACAGCAATTCGGTTTATGACGTAAATATAAAGGTTTTCGGAATCGGCGGCGGCGGCTGTAACGCGCTTGAACACATGGCAAAGAGCGGTGTTCCGGGCGTGGAGTACATAGCGGTCAACACCGATGTCCCCGCCTTGCGTTCAAAGGACAAAGGTCTTATGAAACGCCTGCAAATCGGACGGAAAACCACCAAAGGGCGCGGCGCGGGCGGCGACCCCGGAATTGCGGCGGAATCCGCACGGGAAGACAGAGAAGAAATAGAAAAAGTTTTAAAAGGCGCGACGATGGTGTTTATTTCCGCGGGCATGGGCGGCGGAACAGGCACGGGCGCGGCTCCGGTGATTGCGGAAATCGCGGGCGAGCTTGGGATTCTGACCATCGGAATTGTTACAAAACCTTTTGATTTTGAACGCGAACATAAAATGAATCTTGCGCTGAAGGGTATTGCCGAAATGCGTAAGTATGTTGACGCGCTTGTCATTATCCCGAACCAGAAGCTTTTGAAATTAAACGAGCGCGCACTCAACTTCAAACAGGCGTTCGCTATGGTTGACGATGTTTTATATAAGGTTGTGAAGAGCATTTCAGAGCTTCTGAACAACACGGCGGTGATGAATATAGACTTTGCGGACTTAAAGTCCACACTTGAAGCCGCGGGTGACGCACATATCGCTATCGGCGTCGGTACGGGCGACGGCAAGGTTGAGGAAGCCGTACAGAAAATCGTCAATTCACCGCTGCTTGAAACCTCGATTGCAAACGCGGGCAAGGTGCTTGTAAATGTTGTTATGTCTGAAGATACCTTGCTTTATGAAGTTGATGAGGTTATGAATAAAATTACAGGCGTTGCGCATCCTGACGTAAAAGTGATTTACGGCGCGGATTACAGCTCCAGCCTAAACGACGAAATCGTTGTTACTATTATTGCAACCTGTTTCGGGATTAACGGGGAAATTCCCGCACAGTCTGAAAAACGGCATATTTCCGCAAATAAAGATGAACCGGTTGCTTCGGAAAGAGAACGCAAGGATTTCACGATTGAACTTGAGGAAGTTGAGGAAATTCAAACCACAAAATTGAAATCATTAGACCAGTTTATCACCGCAAATTTATCCGATACTTTTGTCGAAGATGACCCTTTTAAAGATTTAGACGAAATATTCAAAAAAAGATAAAAAGAAAATTCGACAGCAATTGATAATGTTCGCCTGTATATTGCGGAAAAGTTATAAACTTTGCGCAATATATGGGCACTTGTTATTTTTGTAAAATATTTTTATTCCAAAATACGAAAATTTCCCCTTTTTTACTTGAAAAATTATTAATTTTGTTATAAAATAAAGAAAGGCATATATTTTTTGTTCGGAACATATGACATAAATCGAAAGGCAGTTAAAAATGGACAAGGTTATTTCTTTTTTCAAAAATAAGTGGACAAAGCTGGGATTTTCAGCACTTTCCTTAGGGTACGGCTTTTTTATGATTTGGTTGGCTTGGCTTTCTTTTTCGTTTTACCTTGTGCCGGTGAATCCGGTTTCATTGTTTTCATTGTTTCTGCTGATTAATGTGCTGTTCGGAACGGTGATGATTTATACCCGCAAGGAAATCGCCACTAAAATAACCGCCTGTATTCTGCACCCCTGCATTTTAGTGATGCTTGTTTTTGCTTTCGGGAACTGGTTTCTGCTGATTCCGGTGTTTGCGGTGTCAAGCGTTGTGTTTTTTGCGTCAGGCTCGTCGGAATCGCTTAAAACCATACTCGGAACGATTTATTTAATCCTTTTTGTCTTGACGACTTTAGGGTATATGACCTTGCAAATCTTCTCAATCAAGGTTTTTGATATTGATTTGGAACTGCGCAGTCCGAGAGAGGATTATCAGTATTCTTATGATAAAACTTATCGGTTGGTTACATATACAGACAAAGAAAACAAGGAAAACCGGACAATCAGCTACTATGTGGAGTTTACGCCGGATGATTTAAAACTGCCTTTCCTTGACTGCGAACGGTATGCCAACAGCAAGAAAATATTAATCCAGCGGCTTTCAAGCGAACCTGAGGTGTATTGGTTAGTCAATGAAGACGACCGAAATCCCGATTTAAAAAATATACATAAGCTTTACGTTGACGGGAAAATTATTGATGTAAGCGTAGACGACCCCATTATTGAAGACGATGATGACGATGAATATACCGGTGAAACCGGATTGTATGAATCTTCGCCGCCCACCCCGACCACCGCGCAGACCCCGCCGCCGGATATTCCGTAAGAATTATTAAAGTAGGGAAGTGAAACTTTGAATACAAGAATCAACCTGACGGGTAAGAATTCAAACGATATATATTCTGTTTCTTATCCGAAGAACCTGTTGTATTTTATAAAATACGATTTCAACCTTTTCATGGAAAGATGCGTGGATTTATGCAAGCTTTATATGAAAACAGGCGAATACAGGCAGGAAGAGGCGGCTGAAATCCGTAATTCTATCAGCGGCTGTCATAAATATTTCGAGCAGAATCTGCGCGGCTCTTTCGAGAAAATTGTGATTGACTGCTGGGTTGAATACATTTGCAGACAAAACGAAATCGGTGTGATTACCCTTTGGAATAATTATATTCCTTGCCGGAATGAATTCGAGAAAGCAGTGTTCATGCGGCTTTCTGAATATAGGCACGGGCTGGCGATTAACCAGTGGGTCAATATCCTGAAGGTGCAGGAATACGCAACGATGAAAGTGGATTTTATATTTGACGGTAAGCTGAAAGGTCCTGCCGAAGCCGCCGCACGTGCGAATTATTTTGATTTGATGTTTAACGTGGTGGCGAACGAGCTTGGTTATGATTTAAACACAGTCGCCGACAATAAGGTTTACACCATGGGCAGAACGCCCAATTCACCTTTTATTATGAGCAGTGTCAGCCGGGAAATCGTACGGAATTTATTAGCGGATTTACGGTACGGCGATGATAAGAGCAAGGTTAAAAAGAACGAAGCGGTTTCCGACCAGACGGCGATGGACGCATTTGCGTCCATGAAGGCTTTTCTGCCGCGCCGGGGCGACAATATTGTCGAAACGATGATAAAATCGCTTGCGGAAGTGCCGATGAAAGTATATATGCCGACCAGCCTTAAAGCCGCGGTAGATTTGGAAATCGACGTGATTATTGAGAATCAGGGTTATTTACAGCGGTGCGACCTTTGCAAGGATTATTATATGCGCTGTGAGGAATATGACCACAGTTACTGCGATAAGCTTTCAAAGGGCGGCAGGAGCTGTCTTGAGATTATGGCTAAGAAAGGAACGGGCATAAAAGAGAAGAAAGTAATAACGGAGAGCATTGAACCCGCATTATTGAACGAACGCTGTGACCGCCTTTATAAAGAAATGTCCTCCAGAATCAATATTGAATTTACACAGCGTGATTTTTCCGATTGGTGCAGATATATGAACACAATCCGCGATAATGTACTCAACGGGGACGCGTCACTCAGGGATTTTGACAACTTCGCGGAATATTCGCGCTCTATGTCGTTTTTACCCAATTCAAGCACTGCAGCGAAGCCGGAGGAAGAAAAGAAACCGCGTATACAGGAATCCAAGGACAGTAAAGGCAGAACAGTCAAGCCGTTTATATTTGAGCGGGTTGACCGGAAAAATATTAAAAAAGCCGAAAGCAAGAAAACCGAATATTACGACGAAAATGAGGAAGAGGAAGATACAGCGGTTGCGTCCGCGTCCAGAGTTTCATCGCGTGTAATCAGGGGCGTGAATCCCGAAACGTTTTCTACGGGCGTAACCATTCCCTACGGGAAGGACAGCAGAGAGCAAGGTGCTGTTCCCGCTCAGAATACGAAACCTGCCGCACGGGATATCCCTGTCGCACGGGACATTCCCGCCGCACGGGACGTTCCCGCCGCACAGCCGGAACGCCCTAAACGTGAAGAAGATGTAAAAATTTACAGCGTAAAAAATAAAGACCCGGAAAA
>WRJM01000125.1 GCA_009782265.1 Oscillospiraceae bacterium
TGTAAACCAACATGGTGACAGCGTAATAATCAGTTGCGGTCGGAACACGCTTACCGATGGGCTTTGATTCAACAGAAAAATCATTGTTGATTTTCTGCATAATTTCAAGCGGGTTTGCGCCGTTTGCAATTGCGATTTCCGCGGCGGCGGCGGTTTTCTTGTAGGATTCTATGATTGATAAGGCAACCGACGCGTCAGTTGTTACAATATTCGGCTTCAAAACCGATATCTCGCCGTTTTGTTCAAAAACAACTATGAGAACTGTAATTTCCGCCAGCATTTCCCGCGCTTGTTTTTCATCAGTAAATTCAGTTTCAAGGAAGCGCGAAATTTCATTACTTTTTAAAAATTCCGAAAGCATACTTTCTTCATTATCAGTAACGCAAGCAACGGGAATAGGCTCAAAATCAGTATCGGGCGAGATGTAAGAGCTTAATGCGGTACCGAGAATAAGAATAAATAATAAAGGCGCGCCTATAAAAATACATACATTTAATTTTCTGCGCCAAAGGTATTTACTGCCCATTAAAAATATACCGGAAAATGATTTCATGCGTTTTCACCTCCTGTGTCGTCGCGTAATTTCTTGCCGGTGAGCGACAGAAACGCATCTTCAAGGGTCGGACGCCGCGCTGATACGCCGAGAATAATGTAAGGCTGTGCAATATCCAAAATCCGCGCTAAATTCCCTGAGCCGGTTTCATTCGTAATGACAAGCTTACGTCCGTCAACAGCAACATTTTTAACGCCCTGCACTTTTTTAATGCTGTCTTTCAAGGACGGTGCAGATTCCTTCACTTCAAGTGCAACTGTTTCTTCAAATACAACCGAAGCGGTCAGCTCCTCAACGCTTCCGTCCGCGATTACCCTGCCCGCGTCCATAATGCAAACCCGTGAACAAACCTTTTCAACTTCCTCCATATAATGAGAGGTGTAAAGCACGGTTGTTCCCTGTTTGTTTATTTCGGTTACAAAATCTAAGATGTGATTGCGGGACTGCGGGTCAATCCCCACGGTCGGCTCGTCAAGAATCAACAGCTCCGGACTGTGTATAATCGCACAGCCTATGTTTAATCGGCGTTTCATACCGCCGGAAAATTTCTTCGGTGCTTTTTTGGCGACATCGCTTAACCCGAGGATTTCTAAAACATCATCTGCACGCTTTTTAAGCTTTGCTCCCTTAACGCCGTATAATTTGCCGAAAAATTCAAGATTATCGCGTGCGGATAAAGTTTCATAAAGTGCCAAATCCTGCGGGACTATACCGATACGCTTTTTGATGTCCGCCGCGCCGCCTTTCAGCGGCTTATCAAAAATCCTGACTTCTCCCGCGTCTGAACCGGTCAAACCGGTAAGAACGCGGATGGCTGTGGTTTTTCCCGCGCCGTTCGGTCCGAGAAGCCCGAGGGATTCACCCTTATTCACCGAAACCGTAAGATGGTCTAAGGCGGTGTGGCTTCCGTAACGCTTAACGATGTTTTTCATTGTAAGTATCATAGGTTTTCTCCATTCTTTTTTATATTTTTATTATAACAAAAAGCCTTGCATTACCGCAAGTAACGCAAGGCATATTTTGATGTGACATTTGTCATTTGTTTTTGCTTTTAATGTAAAATTAAATTACTGCTGATTCTGGTTGCCGCCGCCTTGATTGCCGCCGGGTGCGCCTTTACCGTTACCTGCACAACCACTGCCGTCGCAAAGCTTGCTTGCATTGTTTCCTTGGCAGTTTTCGCAGCCTTTGTTAGCTGTTTTAGCTGTTTCAAGTGTTTCAGATTCTTCTTCGATTTCTTCAGCTTCTTCTACTTCTTCGATTTCTTCTACTTCTTCAATTTCTTCTACTTCTTCGATTTCTTCAGCTTCTTCAATAACTTCCGGCATGTTCGATGTCCAACTTGCAATTGCATTGCCTTGAACATTAACGATAACTTCGCCGCCGCCGATTGCTACAGTAATGGTTTGTTTTCCGCCCGCATTATTAACATTAACAGTTTCTACGCCGTTTGTTACAGTAAGAACAGCATTGTTTCCGCTACCTTTAATGCTTACAGAAATTTCATTGTTTACAGCAGAAGGACCGAATCCCTGACCTTTAACTTCGTTTGTTTTTGCCGATATTGATAATGCTAAAGAAAAGACCAATGCGATTGCTAAAACCAAGCTTAATACTTTTTTCATGACTGAATTCTCCTTAAAAAATTTGTAGTGTAATTAAATCATTTTTAAATGATATAACTACATTTTACGCCTCTTTTATTGTGGAGTTGTGGTTCTCCTTTTTCAGCCACTTTTGTTATGGAGTTGCGGTTCTCCGTTTTCAGCCGCGCTTTTTTACGGAAACGCGGTTAAACCGTTTGCACATTAATATTGTTATAATTATACATTATAAACAACCTCTTTGTCAATTAATTTTATACACGAATTAAATAGTTTAAAACCGTTTTATTTATGCAATATATACAAACAAAGTGTAACCGAAATGTCACCGAGGTCATAAGATTCATTTAAAATAAACGGGATTAGTATTAAATTATTTGCGGATTCATCAGATTTTATATAAATTTGGTGACAGCTTTATAAATCTGTGCAAAAATACGTCCGTGGTTCTCTGTATCATGCTCCGCCCTCGCGTAAGACTTATACTAATACCGATTATAAAAGCTCTTAAAAATTCGTACAAAAAGCTTGCGTTTATGGGTTTTTGTGCGAATTTTTAAGAAAGCTTTTAATGAGGGATTAGTATTAAATATAATCGTGCCCTTAATCCCATTTTACCATTAAAAGTAATATGTTTATTAAGTTTTTGGATTTATCTCCTGCCGAGCAGTCCGCGGAGCGGGTTTGTTTTGTTGATTCTGATTTGCTCCTGCATTTTCAAAATCGCATCCGCATTACCCTCAACGCCGCTTGATATAACCGCGGTTTTTCTTAAATCCACGTCGCGCTGAAGTTTTTTTGTTGTTGAAATCACGGTTTTAATTTCGTCCGTGTTTGCACCCGATGTAAGTATTTTTTCAAAACCGCCCTGCTCAGAATCATAACCCGGTTCATAAACTAAATTTTCTTCTTTTTTTAGTTCTTCTTCCTCTTCGGGTTGTTTCCCGTTTTCAACAACGGTTTCTTCTTCCTGCCTTTTATACAGTCCCGTAAACTTAATCGGACCGTATTTTTCGGCGTTTTCAGCTTTTTTTGCGGTTTTGGCGGCTTCCTCTTCCGCTTTCGCGGCGGCTTCCGCTTTTGCCGCTTTCTGCTTTTCAACAAAAAGCTCCATCGCGCTCTTTTCGTCCTTGGCTTCACTTATTGCTTTATCGCGTTCAAAAGTATCGCGTTTATTGCTTTTATTGGCGGGCGTGTTTAAAATTTCGCCGTTTGCTTCGTCTTTTTTCCTTTGAAGTTCGCGGACAAGTGTTTTAATTTCAAGCTCAATCACGTTGATGCTTTCGGTTAGCTGTTTAATTTCTGCGTCCTTCACTTCGGACGGAATACTCGTGTCGGCCCGCAAGTCTCGTATTCTTTCACGGATTTTTGCAAGCCGCTCCTGCAACCGCACGATTTTCTTGCTTTCAATCGGCTGGTCTTCCTCTTTGCGTGACTTCACACGTTTCTCGGTGTTTCTTGCGGCTCTTGCCGCTGTTTCGTCAAAAAAGCAAACTCTCATTCAACTGTCCCGCC
Source organism: Oscillospiraceae bacterium (assembly GCA_009782265.1). Classification (GTDB taxonomy): domain Bacteria; phylum Bacillota; class Clostridia; order Oscillospirales; family Ruminococcaceae; genus Ruminiclostridium_E. The sequence goes on from WRJM01000125.1 coordinate 3,673, forward strand.
TTTGATGAATAAATTATAACTTATTCATTATATCGTCATTAAAGCGGGAAACTTTAATTTTTTATTTTAATTAACTGTAAACCATCAACTGTCAATTGTCCACTATCGGCTGACCTCTGTTCCGCCCCATTCAATCACGCTGAAACCTGTTCTTGTGAAACTTTCAAGCTTCTGCTCCGGTAAATTCACAGGCTTTTCAAGCGGCATATACGCCATGAACACGCGCAGAACGCTGTCCGGCTTGGGTGAAACGTGCAGAACCGCGCTTTCTTCATATGCTGTCGTTTGGAACGTAATCAGGTTATATGCATTGTTTTGCATTAATGGCAGCCAGTAGACAATAAACTCATTGTACTCGCGGGGTGTTAAACCCAAATACGCTAATTTTTCCTGTAAAAACTTCGCGGTGTCACTGCCTTTCACCACAAAACCGCTTGTAAAATCCATGTTGGTGAAGCCTTCACCCTCCCAGTAAAGGTAGGAATATTCCAAACCGTCTGCTTTATTGATAAGCGTACCGTCGGGGGAAGCCGTGACATTCCAGCCGCCTGCGTAATCTGGGTAGGTGCAGGTGAAGTTTCCGCCGAGCGGGAATGTTACGCGGACGCTGACGTCGGTTTCTTTTTCAGGGTAAAGGTAGATGACGGGCTTACATGCACCGGTCATTCCCATAAACCCTCTCATAAAGCCCACTTCTCCGCCGAGCAGATATTCTTCATCGCCTGAACAATAAGCGTTTACAAGCGTCAGCAAAGAACTTTCGACTGCGGAATTATTATTCCACGATATGCCTTCGCCGTCTTTGAAATTAGGAATAAGTCTGTAATTCACAAGGGTATGGCTTTGTATGTACGCGCTTTTCATTGCTTCCCAAAAT
>WRJM01000126.1 GCA_009782265.1 Oscillospiraceae bacterium
ACAGTTTATCATGTTTATTAATGTTTCGGCAACCCGTTGACGCTTGCTTTGTTGGTGGTTGCCGTTTTTAGGTACTACACTTTTTTGTTTATTTTTTCTACATTTCTATTTTAGCAAACACAGCTTTGCACGTTCGTTAATTGCTTCTTGCCGCTTTTTGATTTGGAAATATCTAAAATAAAAGCGGCTCAAATTCAGTCTATTATAAATTTCCACGCAATAACTCCGCACCCGCAGACGGGAAAACCGTATTCAAAAAGGACGCTGAAAGGGCTGAAAGATACGGTTAATTCTATTTTTAAGCTTGCGATTGAAAACCGTGTGATAAATTTTAATCCGGCAAGTTCTGTTAAACTCCCGAATACTGCCGAGCCGATGAAACGCAGAGCAATTTCTGAAACTGAAAGGCAAATGATAATTGAAACCCCGCATCGTGCAAGACGTGCGGCAATGATTATGCTGTTTTCGGGATTAAGACGCGGTGAGCTGATTCCGCTGACGTGGAATGATGTTGATTTTGAGGAAAAAACGATTATTGTTAATAAATCGGTTGAAATGATAAGCGGGAAAGCGGTCACAAAGCAAGGCGCGAAATCTAAATCCGGACAAAGAACCGTCTATATTCCGCAGATTCTTGTTGATTTTTTGAAAAACGAAAAGCGCGATTCTCTGCTTGTCTGTCCCAGTGCTAACGGAAAACTGATGTCATCAACGGCATGGAAATGCATGTGGGAAAGCTATATACTTGAATTAAACTTGAAATACGGCGATTTCAGCGATTGTGTTGAAACCGGCGGAAAGACCCCTGAAAAATCATCACCATTTAAAATTCCGATGATGATTGAGGGGTTTACTGCTCATAATTTAAGGCATACGTTTATAACGATGATGTATTTTGCCGGGATTGATGTGCTGACCGCAAAAGAGCAGGCAGGTCACGCAGATATTAAAACGATTATGGAAATTTATACGCATTTGGATTCAGATTTCAAGAAAAAATCTATGGGTAAATTAGATGATTTTTTATCGTCTTCAGATTTCAATTGGGTGTCAGGAGGGGTGTCAGATATTTCTTAAAAATCAGTATTAATCATGGTTTTTGTTAATATATAGCTATACCTTTTAAGCAGGGTGTCCCGCGTTCGAATCGCGGGTGGGTCAGCGGCGAGCCGCCGCAAGCAATATCCCCGCTCCTATTAAAGGTTGCGGGGGTTTTGTTTCGGAGGATTTTGCTACGAGATTTTGTTACGGGATTTTAAAATATTCCTAAAAGCTATTGACACATATTTAGTTACGTATTATAATATTTATACTAACTACCGATTATAAAAGCTTTAAAAAATCCATACAAAAAGCTTACGTTTATGGGTTTTTGTATGGATTTTTTAGAAAGCTTTTAATGAGGGATTAGTATTAATAACAGAGAGATGTAAAATGAAAAGCTATTCATCACGGAATTTTCTTTAAAAATGAAAGGTCGTAATAAAATATGAAATTGTTTAAATTAAAAAAGCTTTCCGCAAAAATTACATTCATGGTAGGCGTCATTATACTGATTGTTGCCGGTGGTGTTGCAGCGTATATGCAGACCCGCATCATTACGGAAATCGGCAGATTTACGGAGTCGAATTTAAAATATCAAATGAAAGAAACCGCAGAAAAATGCAATCATGCTTTTTTTGATGCCGCTTTCAACGATACGGAAATATCAACGGATTACATACAGAATCTTGTTAAGGATTTTAAAATTTATGAAAGCGGGTTTGCCCTTTTAAAAAGACAGGATGGAAATTTTTATGAAACAAACGATTTCGTTAAACAACTCAGCGAAAGCGAAAAAGAAAAGCTGACCGTTACCGCTGTCGATAATTTAGACACCGCTTTTGAAATAAAATTAAGCGGAAGTCAATTTTTAGGCTCATCAACACGGCTTTTTAACGGTTACGTACTGCTTGTTTTCGCACCGGAAAAGGAAGTAAACGCCGAAATCACCGCTTCTTTAATCAGATTTGCTATTATTTTTGTTATCGCTTACAGTTTAGTTTTAATTGTTGCAAGCGTTATCGGTAAAAACATGGGAAAACCGATTGGCGCGCTTTCCGCGTTTATGCGGAGAGCAGGAACAACCGGAAACGTAAATTGTACGCCGGAAGAAGAACAGGCTCTAAACGAGTATATGAAAAAGGACGATGAAATCGGACAGTTGGTGAAAGACTGCGGCGGATTCATCGACCATGTGATTACGATAGCGGATAAGCTTGAAAATGTCGCGGACGGCGATTTGACCGTACAGGTAAAAACGCTTTCCGAGAGCGATATTATGGCTGTTTCTCTTAACAGAATGATTAAAAATCTAAATGACATGTTCGGGAATATCCGTACTTCGGCTGTAGAGGTGTCAAGCGGCTCGGGACAAATAGCCGAAGGCGCGTCTTCTTTGTCGAGCGGCGCAACCATGCAGTCTGCAACCATTCAAGAGCTTTCGTCTTCCATTGAAAGAATCCTGTCGCAAACCTGCAAAAATGCCGCAATCGCAAAAGAAGCCGCGGCAATGTCTAATGAAATCAGGGATAACGCCGAAAAAGGCAGTGCGCAAATGAATAATATGATACAGGCGGTTACGGAAATCAATCAAGCGAGCGAACAAATCAGCAAAGTAATAAAAGTGATTGACGATATTGCTTTCCAAACGAATATACTTGCGCTCAACGCCGCGGTGGAAGCGGCGCGTGCAGGACAGCACGGTAAAGGCTTTGCGGTGGTCGCAGAGGAAGTCCGCAACCTTGCTTCAAAGAGTGCGGAAGCCGCTAAAAACACAGGCGGGCTGATTGAAAACTCCGTTTCCAAAGCCAATCTCGGCATGAGTATTGCCACCGAAACATCGGAATCCTTAAAAGAAATCGTAGGCGGGATAAACAAAAGCGCGGGCATTATCAACAAAATAGCGGATGATTCCTACGAACAATCTTCTTCCATAAACATGCTGAACAACGGAATTGAGCAAGTTTCACGGATTATTCAGCAGAACAGCGCGGCGGCGGAGGAAAGCGCGGCTTCCTCACAGGAAATGAACGCACAGGCGGCAATGCTGGAAGGGTTGGTTTCGCAGTTTAAACTTAAATAGTTCAAAAATCGGCGGTGTTATTAAAACAACGCCGATTTAAATTATGCCCGAAAGTTTTAAAACTTCCGGGTAAATTATTTCAACCGATTTTAAAAGCAACAGCACCGCTTAATCCCTCATAAACGGTATTCCCGCTTATGGTGTAGGCAACATCACCGCTTAAACCTCTGTAAACCGTATTGCCGTCTATTTTGTACGCGATACTGCCGCCTAAACCCTCATAAACCGTATTCCCGCTTATGGTATAGGCAACATCGCCGCTCAAACCTTTGTAGACGGTATTGCCGTCTGCTCTGTAAGCAATATTACCGCTTAAGTCTTTATAGATTGTCATGTAAACCTTCTTTTTAAATCATTTCATTAAATTCTTTGATTGCCAATCAACGCGTCTAAAAAATTTACTGTCATCTTTTTGAACGTTGTCAATTGCTTGATATGTTAAACGGTCTATCAAAAATTTGGATTCTTCATCTGGCACTTTTCCGTGTTTTTCTTTAATATAAAGTATTATCAATGCCCCGTAATTACCTTGCTTTGCTTGTTCAATCAGTTCTTCGACGTTCATACTCCACCAACATTCTGCCGCCGCATCTTCAATAAACATAGCCCTGACATACCTTCTTCGCTCTTCGGCATTTAACGGACGCATCAATTTTAGTTATCTCCTTTTTTAAACATCATAAGGTCCTTTATATAAACCGCAAACACCTCGCTGCATAAGTTCATAAGTACAAGAGTCGGTTCTATTTGTACAGTTCCCACAAGAAGCCCCGTTTAAAGTTAAATTAGCTATTCTGTTTGCTCTGTCATTGCCGCCGCTATATCCTCCGCCGCTATAACCGTGTTTATTTTCTATCCAATTCATAGCAACGATATAAATAATAACACCAACAACAATAAGAATTGCAAAAAAATACATTTCATTAGCTAAACAACCTAAAAAAAGTAAAATCATAAATATTATAAAACAACCCATTTTTAACAGCTCCTTTTAAAAAGTCGATAAATAATCTTCAATCGCTTTTATCATTCCATCAAGAATCGTTTCAACCATAGGGTTCTTTTGCTTTAATAATTCGATACCTGCTTTATCGGTTTTAGCCTTTTGAAGAAGCTGTAAACTGCGTTTTTGCCATTTTACATCTTTTTCGCCCGTTTTTTCGTCTATAACCTGCGTAAGCGTCATTCCTAAGAAAAAGTTATCCGGAAAAGAAACTCACCGGCATTTTTCAACCCCATTTATATTCCAGAACCAGAGATTTTGCCCATGAGTTTGCCGCTGCGTTGGAGGTTTTAGATGACATTATTTTGCTGGATATTTACCCTGCAAGAGAAGCGCCTATTGAGGGCATTACATCAGATTATCTGTTGTCGTTAATCAAAAATAAAAATAAAAAACTCCTCAA
>WRJM01000127.1 GCA_009782265.1 Oscillospiraceae bacterium
GTATATTGCAACGATTCGGAGCCGACGGTCGGTCTTCAGAAAGCGTTGGAATTTGCCGTAGCCGCAAGCTGTCTGAAGCATACGATTATGGGCGACATCAACCGTGTGAAGGCCGGCGAGGTTGAAAAGCTGATGGGCGGCGACGGTTCGGGAAGGGTGCAGAGGTAAAAATCCATACGTTTAAATATAAAAATCAAGGAGAAAACAAATGACATTAAAATCAAAAGTAATTCTAACCCTCGTTTTAGCGGCGGTTCTGACCGCGGGCCTCATTGCCCTGCTTTCTTTTGCCTTTTTCAGCAACCCGCAATTCCCGATGTGGTCAACCTTAGCGCTGTTGGGTTCGACAGTGATAGCCATAATCGCGTGGGTTTTTTATTATATGGCTTTATCCAAATACAGAGAATCTCTTAACCCCAGAAAGCACAAGTACTTCAAAAAAGGCAACCGCAAGGAAAGCAGAAAAGGCACAAAATCAAGAACCAAATCAAGAACAAGATAGCATCGTGCCGTCGCGGGCAGTTCCGCCGTGTCGGCGGTGTTGAGCGATTATTATAAACGTATTTTTTAATTTTAAAAAGGTATAAAATGTTTGCAGATATTGTTAAAATCTCTATAAAAGCGGGCGACGGCGGCGACGGCGCCGTTTCTTTTCACCGCGAGAAATATGTGGCGGCGGGCGGTCCTGACGGCGGCGACGGCGGTAAGGGCGGAGACGTTGTTTTCATAGCCGACGACAATCTTTCAACGCTGATTGATTTCCGCTATAAAAAAAAATATGAAGCCGAGGACGGTCAAAAAGGCGGAGCAAAAAAATGCACGGGAAAATCCGCGCCGGATATTGTTATAAAAATTCCGCGCGGTACGCTTGTACGGGACAGCGATACGGGCAGGCTCATCGCCGACATTTCGGCAAATGAGCCTGTAATCATTGCAAAAGGCGGCAAGGGCGGCAAAGGAAACATGAATTTCGCAACGTCAAGGCGGCAGATTCCGCGTTTTGCGAAACCCGGCTTCCCCGGTGAAAAATATAATTTAACGCTTGAATTAAAATTGCTTGCAGACGTGGGGCTTGTAGGGTTTCCTAATGTGGGCAAATCCAGTTTAATCAGCGCGGTCAGCGCGGCGAAGCCCGAAATCGCCAATTATCACTTCACAACCTTAACCCCTGTTCTCGGCGTAATTAAGGTAGATGAAAAAAGCTTTGTTATGGCGGATATACCGGGGCTGATTGAGGGCGCAAGCGGCGGCGCAGGGTTAGGACATGCGTTTCTGCGGCACGTGGAACGATGCAGACTGATTGTGCATGTGGTGGATGTTTCGGGGATTGAGGGGCGCAATCCGGAAGAAGATTTCCAAAAAATCAATTATGAGCTTGCCGCGTTTTCGGAAGAATTATCAAAACTCCCGCAAATCGCCGCGGCTAATAAATCGGATATAGCAACAGAAGAACAAATCGAAGAATTCCGGAATTTCGTCGGCGAAGATTATCCTTTCTTTGTTATATCAGCGGCGACGAAAAAGGGAACAGAAGATTTAATTAATCACATCGCGGCAAGGCTTGACGAATTACCGCCCGTGAAATTATATGAAGCCGAACCGGTATCGCTTGAGGAATTAGCGCAGAAAGACCCGAAGAAGCGCGTGTTTACAGTTAATAAGGTTGAAGAAGATTTTTATGAGGTTCATGCCGAATGGCTTGCGCCGATTTTGTCAATGGTAGACATGAACGATTACGAAAGCTTGCAGTATTTTCAGCGGGTTCTGCGTTCGTCGGGGATTATTGACGCGCTGGAAGCGGCGGGGATTCACGAAGGCGACACGGTGAGCGTGTTTGATTTTGAGTTTGAGTTTATTGTTTAGTTTGAACGGTAAAGTTAATACTAATCCCTCATTAAAAGTTTTCTAAAAAATCCGCACAAAAACCCATAAACGTAAACTTTTTGTACGGATTTTTAAGAACTTTTATAATCGGTATTAGTATAAAAATGTTGTAATGCGACTAAAAATTAGTTGCATTTTACTTTGATTTGTGATATACTATAATCAGGACGGTTAAAAATGAGTAAAAAAGAGAAACTAATTAAGAAATTAAAAAGTATTCCGAAAGATTTTACATTTGATGAAGCAAAAATATTAATGAGTTTATGCGATTATTCTATGTCCAATTCCGGAAAAACAAGCGGCTCACGTGTAAGATTTGAAAAAGAACAAAAAATCTTTCATTTACATAAACCCCATCCGCGCAAAGAACTATTATCATATCAAGTTAAAGCAATTCTTAAAGAATTAGAGGAAGAAGGGTTAATATGAACAATGTTTTAACTTATAAAGACTATTACGGTACAGTTGAATTTTCTTTAGAAGATAAGGTTTTATTCGGCAGGATTATCGGAATAAAAGACCATATAACTTATGAGGGCAGAGATGTAGATTCTTTACAGGAGGATTTTCAAAATGCTGTTGAGGAATATTTTATACATTGTGCAGAAATAGGGAAACCCCCACAAAAAATTTATAAAGGTTCTTTTAATGTCCGTATTGAACCCGAATTGCACAGACAGCTTGCCGTTTATTCCGCTTTACACGGCATATCTTTAAATTCCACTGTAGAAAAAGCAATCAAAACATTCATTAATTAATTAAACAATTATGAACACAATATCAAAAGAACAAGCCCGCGCCTACAGCCCTTTAACCTTAGCCTTCCTCGGCGACAGTTATTACGAGCTGATGACGCGGCAGAGAATCACCCTTGAACATAACATGAACGCGGAAAAACTGCATCTTGCCGCAGTTGAAAAAGTACGCGCTTCCTATCAGGCGAAAGCAAGCGAATCTGTTCTGCCGCTTCTGACGGAAGAAGAAAGCGAGATTTTCCGAAGGGGCAGGAACGCAACCGGAACTGTTCCGCGTTCGGCTTCTCCTGCCGAATACCGGAAAGCCACCGCGCTTGAAGTGCTTTTCGGCTGGCTGTTACTTATCGGTGCGACTGAACGCGCCGAGGAATTGTTTGAGGAAGTATACTATTACAAAGAAGAAAAAAAGTAGAGATAAACCTGTAGGGGCGCACAGTGTACGCCCGAAAAACAAGAATCCCCGCGCCTTTACAAAATGGTTTGTTGACCTGATTATTATCATTTCTGCGTCTGCGGTTTATTCCTACGCACTGCACGCTTTCATCGCACCGGCGGACATCGCACCCGGCGGCGTTACCGGTATTGCCACGATTGTGAATTCGCTGACGGATATTCCGGTCGGCGTGCTGTACGGCTTGTTTAATTTGCCGCTGATTATCTTAGGGTTTATTTTTCTCGGGAAAGCCATGATGGTTAAAACTATTATTTCGGTTGCAGTAATCACTGTGGCGACTGATTTTCTTTTTGCGGATTTTTCTGTTTATACAGGCGATAAAATGCTTGCCGCTTTATTCGGCGGCGTTTTATTCGGAGCGGCTATGGGTATTATCTATCTGCGCAACGGAACTTCCGGAGGAATAGATATTGTCAACCGCATGATTCATAAAAAATTACCCTTTTTCAGCTTGGGAAAAATAACGCTTGCGGCGGACGCGGTGGTTATTTCCGCTTCTATGGCGGTTTTCAGAAGCGTTGAAGCCGGCTTGTTTGCAATTATCGCTATTTTTGTCAGCGGACGGGTTATAGACACACTTTTCTACGGCGGACTTGAAGGAAAACTGCTTTTGATTTTCTCGGACAAATATGAGGAAATCACGCAGAAAATTATCACCGAACAGCACAGGGGCGTAACCTTACTGAGCGGCACGGGTGCTTATTCAGGTTTAGAAAAGAAAGTGATTTGCTGTGCGGTCAATAAAAACCAATATGTTAAAATTAAACGTGTTGTCGGCGAAACCGACCCCGCCGCCTTTATCGTAATTACGCACGCGGGAGAGGTTTTAGGCGAAGGATTTCAACCAAACAGAATATCATAAATCGTAGGGGCGAATTTTGTATTCGCCCATAAATAAGGAGCATTTTATGTCCGGACATTCAAAATGGAGCACCATAAAACGCAAAAAAGGTGAAAAAGACAACGCCCGCGCTAAAATTTTTACTAAAATTTCGCGTGAGATTTTAGTCTGCGTCAAGGAAACCGGAAACGCCGACCCTACCAACAACGGCAGACTGCGCGACCTTGTCGCTAAAGCCAAATCCAATAATATTCCAAACGACAATATCGACCGCCTGCTTAAAAAAGCGGCGGGCGGCAATGAGAAAAACGACTACGAAAACTGCGTTTATGAGGGTTACGGACCGAACGGCGCGGCGGTTATGGTGGAGTGTCTGACCGATAACCGCAACCGCACAGCGGGAGAAGTCCGGCATTATTTTGACAAGTACGGCGGCAATATGGGGGCATCGGGGTGCGTTGCTTTTATGTTTTCGCGGAAAGGTATTGTTGTGCTTGATAACGAGGACGAAGCCATTGAACCCGATATACTTATGGAG
>WRJM01000128.1 GCA_009782265.1 Oscillospiraceae bacterium
CTGCTCTCTGATATAGTCTTTTTTACGCTTTTTTCTTGTTTTATCAAAAACAGTGTTCTCTACGCGGAAAGGTTTATCGTCCTCTTCGTTTTCTTCTTCTGTTATTTCCTGCTCACTGTTATAATCATCTTCATCTTCAAGTTCTCTGACCGCTTCAATTTTAAATCCGTGCGGTTTTGCCGTTTGCGGGATTTTTTCTATTACCGTGGTTTTATCAAGCTCGTTTGAAAAGAACGGGCTTTCATCCGTATAATTCTTCTTTCCGAATATTGAAGCAAGCGCGTCTTCTTCGCGCCGGTCTTCGGTTTCCGGTTTCATAAAAATGCCGGTTTTATCTTCTATGGAAAACCCCTCCTTCTGTAATCACAATATCAGCCGCCACATCGTGCGGTTCTACCGGCAGTTCAATCATATTGCCTGAATAGCAAAGCACGACGCTTTTTCCCGGAAAATCACACAAAAACCGGTCATAAAACCCTTTGCCGTATCCTAAACGAAAGCCGTTTTCGTTACACGCCAGTGCCGGCACAACGCATAAGGTGTTTTTATTAATTTGCGCTTTTTTGCACGTTTTAACAGGTTCAAGTATGCCAAATTTTCCCTTTTCAAGTTCAAAGAAACTGTTGATTTCATAAAAAGCAAGTTCGCTTCCCTCAACACGCGGAACAGCTGCCTGCTTTTTCAGCCTTAAACAATTTGAAATCAATTCATGCGTGTCTATTTCGTTTTCGGTTGAAATATAGGTTAAAATGAATCCGGATTCCTGAAATTCCCTTAAAGAAAGCAGATTTTTTAATATTAATTTATCCTTGTTTACATCGCGGCGGCTTGTATATTGTTCTGAACCCTTTTGCAATAATTCCCGCCGCAATTCAACTTTTGCTAACTGCATTGCAGAGCCTTGCTCAGTTCAGCGGCTTTTTCCGTGCCGCAGAATATTTCAACAAGCTTTATAGCAAATTGCACGGAAACGCCCGCACCTTTCGCGGTGATGATTCTGCCGTCCTGTGCAACGGATTCCTTGCTGATTACAGCACCTTTCAGTTCCTGCTCATACCCGGGATAACAAACCGCTTCCTTCCCCTGAAGCAGATTTAATCTGCCTAAAATGATGGGAGCGGCGCAGATTGCGCTTATGTAAATATTGTTATTATAACAGTATTCAACGGTTTCTTTCACTTTTTCCGAAGCGAAAAGGTTTTCTGTTCCGGGCATTCCGCCGGGCAGAATAAGCATTTCAATATTTTCATCAAGCTTAATTTCCGAAGCCTCAATATCCGCAATAATTTTTATATCATGCGCGCCTGTTATTTCTCGCTTACCGATACCGGCGGTTATGACTTGCTTTCCCGCTCTCCTGAGCAGGTCGAGCGGCGTTAATGCTTCAATTTCCTCAAAACCGTCCGCTAACAATAAATAAATCATTGTGTGTTTCCCCCCGCTGTTTGCATTTTAAGTTCGCTGTATCTTGTTTTCAATAATTCACGGTGCGTTTTATCTACGAAAATCAAGCCGATTTGTGTTGCGGGGCGGTTATCAAGCTTACCCTCGTCATACAGGTCAAAATATTTAAAATAATTGTCATACGCTTCGAGTGCTTCTTCTATTTTACCGGATTTAGTCAGCGCGCTTGCTTTAATCGCAAAAACATCAAGCAGCAATACGGTTTTTTCACTCAGAAACCTGCCGATATACTCGTCTGCAATTCTGATTACTTTTTCATCATTTTCGCCGTAATAATGCTTAATTGCGTATAAAAACGCCGTTCCCGCAAAGTTGTCGTTGAATTTATTTTTTCTGGCGATTGAAAGTATTCTGGTCAGGCTGAATTCTTTTTCTTCCGGCGTCTGCTCCTGAAAGAGCTGAATTAAAGTTCTTAAATCGTTTGATTTTTCCTTTGCCTGCTGTTCAAGCGGTGTTAAGTTTCTTTGCCTTTTAGCTTCAAACTCCTCTATGCTTTCATACGTATAGCCGGTGTGCGTGGCAAAGGTTCTGAAATCATAAGTTGGTTCGGGGAAGGCGGAAAAGCACTCGTGAATAGGGTTTACAAAACGGATTAATACCGAGCGTTTAATAATGCGGCTTGCCGCGAACATAAGCCATGTTGTTTGTTCAAGGTTTGTGTAGTCCTTTAACTGATAAGTAGCGGAATTATATTTTCTATTCATTTCGCGGTCATTGAAAAATTGAATCATTTCACTTAAATCAACATCAAAGATTTCGTCCGCGTCCAAAAACATGAACCATTCGCCTTTTGCTTCTTTTAAACCTACATTCCTTGCCGCCGAAAAATCGTTAATCCAGTCGAAGTACAGCACATTGTCGGTGTAACGCTTGGCGATTTCCACCGTTGCGTCATCAGAACCGGTGTCGGTTATGATGAGTTCACTGCTAACGCTGTCTAACAGCGGTTTGAGCGCGTCAAGCGTTGCGGGGAGGTCTTTTTCCTCGTTTTTAACTATCATTGAAACAGTCAGGGTTATTTCGGGAACAACTTCGATTATTCTTGCTTTCATTTTTTTATTCTCCGGTTGATTATTTTTATTGCAGGTAATGTTTATAATGCGAAGGTTGCGGGGAATTTCCCCGCGGGGGTTGTTACTTTTGCCCGTGCAAAAGTAACCAAAACACGCTCCTGCGGAGGGCTTATCCTCTCTTTTAAAAGATTCCTTTTTATAAACCTATGCACAATGACTGCTACTAATAAGTTTGCGCTGACTATGAATAAATTTACAAGCAAGCAATCCGCTCTATAAGAGGACATGGCTCTCCGCAGGAGCGTGTTCTGTAGTAAAACTACGTTTTACTACTTTACTTCTTGTACGAGCAAAAGTAACAGCCCCCGCGGGGGAAGCCCCCGCAACTTCTAATTATATAAACACCCTACATATTAATATCAAACAAACGCCCCGAATTTACAAAGCTGTTCGCACAGCCCGCACCCCACGCAGAGCGTTCTGTCAATAACCGCTTTTTTTTCTTTAACCGAAATCGCAGGACAACCAAGCTTCATGCAAAGCTTGCAGCCCGTACATTTGCTTTCATCTGCTGTTAATGCGGGGTTTTTCTTTGATGTTTTGAGAAGCGCGCAGGGCTTGCGCGTGATAATCACATTCGGTTCGTTTGAATTCAAATGTTCCTTGACTACCCGTTCGATTTCATTTAAATTATCAGGTACGATTACGCTGACCTTGTTAATCCCGACCGCCTTGCACAATGCTTCTAAATCCACGGAAACCGCCGGTTCTCCGTGAATATCAAGCCCGTTGGCCGGGTTGTTCTGATGCCCTGTCATGCCGGTTGTGCTGTTGTCTAAGATAATAACTGTTGAATTGCTCTTGTTATATGCTATGTCGATTAAGCCTGTAATTCCGCTGTGAATAAAAGTGGAATCCCCGATTACGCCGACGGCTTTATCCGCGTAATCGCCACGTGCTTTTATAAAACCGTGCAGCGCGCTGACCGACGCGCCCATGCAAATCGTGGTATCCATGGCAGAAAGCGGCAGGGTTGCCGCAAGCGTGTAACAGCCTATATCCCCGCTGACCATAACGCCGAGCTTATTCAGCACGTAGAACACACCCCTGTGCGAACAACCGGCGCAAAGCACGGGCGGACGCATAGGAACAGCTTCCGGAAAGCTTTTGTATTTTTTTTGTTCACCTAAAATCTTTTCTTTCAGGTAATTCTGCGAAAATTCGCCGATATTTGTAAAAAGTGATTTACCGATTGGGTTTAAGCCGATATTGCGGCAGTGGGTTTCAATCACGGGGTCAAGTTCTTCTATAACGTATAATTTTTTGACTTTAGAAGCGAAATCCTGAATTAATTTTACGGGCAGGGGGTGAATTAAGCCGAGTTTTAAGTAGCTTGCACTGTCTCCGAGAGCTTCCTTTGCGTACTGATACGCCACGCCCGACGAAATTACACCAACCGGCGAGCCGCCGGCGGCAGAATTTTCCGCTTCGCTATTAAGCTCTACAATGTTAAGGGGTGATGTTTCTGCGTATTCAATAAGTTTCAATGTGCGTTCTTCAACCATGACGTGCTTGGGTCTTGCGAAAGCCGGCATCATTACATACTTTTGCGCGTTTTTCAGATAAGGTTCTTTTGCTTTGCGTTCTGACCGGGGCGGACTTTCCGTGTGCTCCACAATGCCTTGCGAGTGAGAAATTCTGGTGGAAAGGCGCAGTAATACCGGCGTATCGAACTTTTCCGATATATCAAAAGCGATTTTGGTGTATTCAAAACATTCTGCGGAATCTGCGGGTTCTAACATCGGCACTTTCGCGCCGATTGCGTAATTACGGGAATCCTGTTCGTTCTGCGACGAGTGCATACCCGG
>WRJM01000129.1 GCA_009782265.1 Oscillospiraceae bacterium
ACTCTTTCATAATCTTATATGCCTTTCATATGTTTCATAATTAAATAGTTTTTCTAATTCTACAATATCGAAAAATATAATTATATATCTATCAATTTAAGAATTTCGCTTATATCTTTGTATGTATTTCCATTTGCAGAATAAAACCATCTATCCTTAAATATGCAATCAAACTGAATTGATTTATCTAATACTTTCAATATAAAATTGTTTTTATATTTAATATACTCAAAAGTGCAATTCAATTCTGGAGTTTGGTAACTGGCCATTTCAAATGTAGTCGGCTGTTCATTTTTATAATGTATGGAATATCCAGAATTGCGAAAATGAATATTGCTCTTCATATTTCCGAGAATAAAATCCAACTCAGGATATTTTTGATACTCTTGAATAAAATCCCACACAACTCCGTCTTTATAATAAAAATCAACGATGTCAATTTTTTCGTTTTTTATTGGGAGTTCTAAAAAATTCTTTTCGTTCAACATTGCATAAAAATTTCTGTCTTGATTTGCATCCAACGAATAGCGATACGAAACTTCGTATTTCGGGTTTTCTCCTTTGCGTAATCCGCTAAATACGAATCTGTTTTTTTCTTCCTCTGGAAATGCCCAAAATTCAATAAAATGTGTTTTGTATAGTTGATTGACGTCATACTTTTTAAGAAGCTCTAAAGCAGAATATGCTTTATCAAGTTCAATAGATATTTTAAATTCATCCTCATAAAAAGTGTGATCCTTAAATAATTCTTTTATTTTTTCATGCATAGATAATCTCCTTTACACTTTACAATGAAATGGTAAACTTTATTGTATCAACATAAGGCTTAAAATTCAACACAAATAATACCACAACCATGTTGATTGACAACAGGGCAAGCTATATCAGCCGTGTTAATCGGCGGCGGCTCTTGTCAGTCCAGTTAGTCGTACAGCGGCTTCTAAACTGCTAAAATGCAGACAATCGGAGGGGTAGATTTGGAAACTGGCGATTGGAAAATCTTGGGTCACTGTCGGCGACAACCATTAGTCCACGCCGACTACGCAGGCAAAGATTTGGGTTATTGCACCTGCGTTCCCGCAAAATGCAAGCGGGTGTTACGCGATGGAATTTTGCGGAGCGACCTGAATCTGCGACGGCGACGGATAATCTCCGGTTATCTTCCGATTTCTGGTGGGGCTATCGGGATTGAAGTTCTTGACGGTCAGGTTGGTCTGGGGGGCGTTCAAATTGCGGGGCGTAAGCACCGCATACCGTTTTGAAGCAAGAGGCAGGGGAAGTTTTTGGCGGTCAAGCCAGTTGGACGGCGGCTTTCTGCCCGTCAAGTTTGTCGTGCGACAACTCCAATCGGCAAGTCAATCCGTTCCGCTTCCAATAGCCAAATCGGGCGAAAAATCAGATTAAATTCAAATAGTTGAACGGTGAAATAGTCGGAAATCGCCTCAAACAATCAAAGCAGTCGGCGGTCAAACAGTTGGGAATCAAGTAATTGAGGGCTTGCGCCTGTGACAGTTATTTTATAAACACAGGCGTACAGGCAGAGTACGGTCTGTTGTGCCTGTACCCCTTAAAACGTAGTTTTACGGGCAAGCCAAATGGGAAGTCGGGGCGGTTGAGGGTCGCTGTCGGCGACAACCGACAATTCACGCTGACTACGCAGGCGGAGCCTGCGCCCCCGAAAAACATTGTCAAAGTTGTGAGCAGTTTTTCGGGGCGGCCCCAGTTGTTTTCAAATTTCCATTTTTTACGGGCTTCTTTCTCTTCTTTTTATTCGGTGGTGGCACTGATGGCTTTACACACCAATATCTTGCACACGTTTTTCTTTCTGGAGAAATCTCATCGTAATAAGTGCAATAAAGTGTGCCTGCCACTTTTTTACTGTGTCTGCACCTCGCGCAATCACAAGTTATTTTTTCGGGATTTTTTAGTTGAATAATTGTATTTGTTTCTCTGCCTGTGCTTCCTTTTGGCATTTCGTTTTTACTCCGTTATTTCTTTAGCAGTGGACGGTAAAAGGGCGCGGGTAATCCCTAATCGGTATCAATATAGGTCAAGTATACAGGAATATGCTCAATTTGCATATCCCTTTTCATCTGCATTTTCTTTCGGTTCGTCGTAGGTTTCGGGGTTTATGTATTCGGTGTTGTTCCTCATCATGCCCCATATGATGTTGACGAGCCGCCTTTCGACGCATTTGAGGGCTTGCTTCTTGGTCTTGCCCTCGGCGAGCTTCTTTCGGTAGTAGTGGTAGAAGTACGGGTTGACGATGCGGTTTGTTTTGCCGACCGCCATTGTGAGCGTCAGGGCGATGCGGAAGAATATCTCGTTCAATTGCCTGTTTCCCCTCGTGTTGGCGTACTGCACGTCGGATTTGCCCGAAGCGTAGGTGACGGGGCTGACCCCTGCGTACTTGGCGAGTTTCGCCGATGTGGGAAACCTCTTTATGTCGCCGATTTCGGCTAAGAGCCTTGCCGCCGTCACGGTGTCTATGCCGCTCATGCTCGTCAGCTTGCAGTCGAAGTTTTTGAGGAACTTTTCAAGCAGGCCGTCAACTTCCCCGATTTCAAAGATGTTCGCCTTTATCTGCCGGACGGTTGATTTCACGGTGAAATCCTTTTCCGCTTGGTATTCGGAGGGCTTCCACCCGCTTTTCCCGATGTGGCTCAAAAATCCCGAAGCCTTTTCAAGCGAAAGCCTGCTGTTCGCTTCGTTGTGCAGAAAATCCCGCAGTTCCTCCGCCGTCGTGCCTGTGAGCGTTCCGGGCGAGGGGTAGTTTTCAAAAAACGCCAGCGCCGTCCTTGAAGCCACGAGGGGGAAATACTTCTTGTAGTTCGGGTAGCTGTCAGTAAGCAGGGCGTGGAGGTGGTTTTTGAGAGCCACGTTGATTTTGACAAGCGAGTTCCTGCGGGCGACGACGCTTGCAAGCACCCAGTATTTGTCCTGCGGGTCTGCGACAGGGAGTTCGTCGAAGCGTGAGATAAGCACACGGGCGGCGCACTCTGCGTCGAATGAATCCGTCTTGTGAAGCACGCTCCCGCTTTTCCGTTCGCTTGCGACAAGGGCGGCGTTGACGTGCTTCACCGTCTGCTTCTTTTCCGTCAGAAATACATTGAGCGCCCTGCCGTAGGCGGACATGTCCTCTAAGCCGAAAGCGAAGTCCGTTCCGACGACTTTCAGTTTCTGGGCGTCTTTCAGGAACGCTTCAAAACCGCTTGGGATATTGTTGAAAGTGATTTCGCCTATCTTCCCGAAGAAGCAGTCGAGGAACACGGCGCAGTGGGTGTCTTTGTGCGAGTCGATGCCGCAGTAAGTCCATTTCATTTTTGGGTGTGTCATGGTAGTTTGCCCCCCTTTTGATATTCAGTTTCCAACGTGCGAAAAATCAGAACAACCCTAATCCCAGCGTTACATCGGAGATACGGATATTTCCGATACCGCACTAATTGGCAAGCAGTGATTTTTTTACGGCTTTAAGGCTATACCAAAGAGCGGCGAACCCGCGCCCCTTGGCATAACCTTAAAAGACTGAACATACATATTACAAACAGCATTAACGGCGGGTGTCGCCGCTTGCACAGATCGCGACAGCAGTTTCAATCCTTTAAGGTTGAAACCGCTGTCAATCGGCGGCGGCGACCTTTACGAGTACGAGCATATTCTTACCTTGTATGAGTTCTAATTTGTCGCCGACGGCAAAGCCGTACTCCGAGAGCCATTTGCCGCCGAGCCATACGGACGGGTTTGAAATCTTCCTCTTGTCGTTCGTTGGCATAGCTCCGACCGTGAACCTCATGTTATCCATGTGAAACCCCTTTCTGACCGAAGCCCCGCGACCGCCCCGTGGCGCCGCCCCCCGCTCCGTTTGCGGGTCCATAGGTATCACACGTCTTTTTCGCTGTCAATGGCTATTTTGAGAAAATTTTTTGGTAAGGGCTGTTGAAAAAAAGACAAGAATACTCGTTAATTCCGCTCAATCCAATATGTTGATTATTGATATGAGATCATATGAATATTCGGATCAGAATTAAATTTGAATTTCGATATGGATAAGATTACTGTCCGTACCGTTCAGCAATCCATTTATATATTTGAATAAAGCGACACATACGGAGTGTTTTCATCTTGACTATCCGAAGAAATCTCTCCGTAAGAGTCGCCCTGTCATTTTATTTCACGGATTGCTGAACACCCTGCTCCTGAAAACCCGATTATATGATTACTATGTTTACTTCCGTCAGGGGTGGAAGTAAACATATTTTTCAGGAAGCAGGGTCTTTGATAAATGCTTGGGGCGCAGGGCTACGGTGGAGATTGCTGTCTGAAAAAATTCGCTCCG
>WRJM01000130.1 GCA_009782265.1 Oscillospiraceae bacterium
CGATGACAACCCGAACGCGGAGCCTGTAAACTCATGGTGCGCGCACGCCGGTCTGATGTATTCCAACTGGCTGAATTTCTGCGTGTATCAGGAAACGCCGTATAATATAGAGGAAATCAAACCGTTGATAATATAATTCGTAGGGAACGCCGCCCTCGGCGTTCCGCGCTGATATTTTAGGGGAGAGTGCGCATGGAAACGGGTTGGGAACGCGAAAAAAGAACCTACTTTGATGAAATCGTCGCGGGATATGACAAAGTGCGCCCCGAATATCCGACTGAATTATTTGAAGATATTTTTAAATACTCCGAAATAAAAAAAGAGCCGAAAGCTCTTGAAATAGGAGCGGGAACGGGAAAGGCAACCGCTCCCTTTCTTAACGCGGGGTATAATATAACCGCGGTAGAAATCGGCGGGAACATGACGGATTTTCTTAGGGACAGGTTTAAGGGGTTTCCGGATTTTAATGTAATTACCGCCGCCTTTGAAGAAGCTTTATTAGAAGAGAACAGTTTTGACCTGATGTACGCCGCTTCGTCTTTCCATTGGATAGACGCGGAAAAAGGCTGTCCGAAAGTATTTAATTTGCTTAAAAGCGACGGGATATTCGCCTTGTTACGCTACAATTTCAATGTAATTCCTGTCGGCGGGAAATTACATAATGAAATTCAGGCGGTTTATGAAAAGCATTATTACAGTTATTATAAGTCGAAAAAAAGACCGGAGGATATATCGAAAAGAAATTTTAATAAACCCTCTGAAATATTAAACGGATACGGATTTGAGGATTTAAGTGCTTTCGGATTCCATAATGTATCAATGAATTTATATCCTGCGTCAAAAACATACAGCGCGTATGAATGGTTCGATTTCCTTGAAACCTTATCCGACCACAGGAACCTGCCGAACAGTAACAGAACGGCTCTGTACGCGGGGGTAAAAAACGCCATTCAAAAGAACGGCGGATTTTATAATGTTGATTTTATTTTTCAATTATATATGGGGAGAAAATGATACAGAAAACCGCCCTTTATGGGCGGTTTCTTTTTTATAGTTAATTCCATTCACCGATGACTATCCAACATTCCTCATCATCGTATAAATAAATGACCGATACATCAATTCCTTTACCTGAATGACTGTAAAGAGCCGCGTAAATGTCGTCCACTATCGTCCAGTATTCAAGTTCAAACCCGATTTCTTTTAAATAGTCATATTCATATAAGCTTGTTTCATCCGTGCTGTGCCCTAAAGGAAGCGTGTAACAATAAATATAATCAGTGGGGCAGATGTATAAGTCGTCTTTTAAATATACATCCTCTTCCAAGCCTAAATTCTCCGCGTAATCCGATAGGATAAATTCCGCATACTCAGCAATCAATCCGAAATCAGGTACATCCGGGAATCTCGCGTAACCGCGGACGTCCGCCGGTGTTTGCTGTGTTCCGCCCCCGCCGTTATTATCACCGAAATAAAGTTCATACAGGTTACCTGAGCCTACCGCAATCACCATCAGTTCATAATCGGGCCAGAAATAATAATTAATACTGGTATCCTCACCGGCGTGATATAGATAAACATCATATATTTCATCGCCGTCATCGTCATAATAATTGTCAAAATCTTGAAGAATAAAACCGTAGTCCCTTAAAACATCATCATACTTATCCGTATCGGTGAAAAAATCCAGTTCCGTTATATCATAATAGTAAAAATAGTCATAATCGGTGTCATATTCAAAATCGGCGGCAGTACCTGCCATGATTAATTCCGCTGTGGGGCTGACGGATAAAAAGTCAGGGATAAACGGGTATCTTCTTAAAAAGGAAATCCGCCCGTCAAATTGAACCTGTACGGAATCGCTTATCGGCAGTGATTTTACCGAATCGTTTTCACGCGGTACATCAATGCGGTCAATAGGTACAGCCCACTGCATGCTATCCCTGTCGGAACGTCCGGCGGAATTGATTCCGATAACATGCCCTTTATCGTTCAGCAAAGGTCCGCCGCTGTTTCCGCCGTAAATGGCGGCAGTAGACTGAAGCATACCTGCCACGGTATATCCGCTGTAACTGAGCGGTTCGGTTGCAAACCTTGATATAATACCGGAGGTGAACGTAATCGGGTCGCCGTCCGGTCCGCCGACGGCAAACACGTTATCACCGATATGTACATCAGCAGAGTCGCCTATTGTAATGTAATCAAAGGCTTTTCCTTTGCCGTCAACCTTGATTATTGCTATATCGTTTTCAGCGTCATACGAAAAATACCCTGTAATATCGAGTTCGCTTCCGTCGTATAAAACAACAGCGGCACTGGATGCGTCAGCCATGACATGATGACAGGTAACGGCTGTTCCGCTTTCGCTGATGAAAAATCCGCTTCCCCAACCGGTGTGAACGTTTCCTTCGTAAAGTTTTATCTGGAAAACAGCATTTTTGTTATTTTCAAAGATTTGCGCGGGGGTTAAAACGATTGGTTCTGCGGGTTCGGGCTGAGCAGGTTTTTCTTCTTTTTTCGGGTTTGATTCTTCCTGCCCGATATTTTTTTCATTGTCCAATCCTGCGGGAATCGCTTCGTCATCATTACCGCCAAAAAGTAAAATCGCTCCGATTACACCGGCAACCACAACCGCCGCCGCAGATGATATAATGGCGATTAGCTTTCCTTTGCCGGGTTTAACCGGCGGCTGTTGAACCGGCTGAAACGCAGAATACTGTTGCTGCGCATATTGTTGTTCCGGCTGAACATATTGCTGCTGTACAGGTTGCTGTGCACTATACTGCTGTTGAACAGGCTGTGTGAATTGCTGTTGGACAGGCTGTTGCTGTACAGGCGGGATATATTGCGGCTGTTGTACGGGTTGTGTATATTGCGCCTGTGTTTGCTGAACAGGCGCGGCGGGGGAAATTTCGCTTTTCGCACCGCAGAAGGTACAGAAGCTTTCACCGTCCGCAAGCGGGGTTCTGCAATTAACGCATAAATTCTGCTGAGGCTGTGCTTGCAAAGGTGCGGGAGGAGGCGTATGTACAGGCTCCGGTTCCGCATTTACGGCTTGATTAACGCTGTTTAAACCCAATGTGTTTTTAACCGCTTTAATCAGCGGTTCAAAGCCTTTATCGTCCGGAAAAGCGTCAAGCCAATGAAGATTCGCAAGATAATATTCAAGGCTTTCGCGCATTTCAACGTCTTCAATCCGGTAAGGCAGAACTGTCTTTTCGTATCTGAACGCAGTTTCGATTTCCTTTGATACCGGTCTTGAGGTATTGGATTCCCTTGAAAAAACCAACAGGAATATTTTACAGTTTTTAATTCCACCTGTCAATTCTCCGGCGTATTCTGCACCGGGTGAAACATCTCTCGGCGCAATCCAGCATTTAATGCCGTTATTTTCTAAAGCGTGGCAAATTGCGTCCGCGGCGTTCTTATCCTTCGATGAGTGGCTAATAAAAACATCATGTGCCATGGTTTATAAGCTCCTTTATTGGTTTTTATGAGGAAGTAAATTTTACATATTTTATTATATCATAAATAACAACGGATTGCAAGGATTATTGAAAATAAAGCGGGAGTGCAGTCATGGTTGACTTTTTCGGGGTTTTGTGTTATGATAATATAAAGGTATATTATAAAAGGAGCGTATGAATATGCAAGCGTATGAAGGTTATTTGGAGGACGGGCAGTTTTTTCCGTTTGAAACGAAAACAAACATAAAAGGGCGGCGCAGGGTGATTGTAACACTTTTAGACGAGGAGCAGGGCATTAGTATAAAGCAAGCCGAAAAAATGCTTCTTGCGGAGCTTGAAAAAGCTGAAAAAACAGAAGCAGAGCAAGGGGAAGAGTGTTTACTCACACCGGACGAAGTAGATGCTTTATTAAAAGACATATGAAACTAAAAATCAATCCCAGAGCTTTTCGAGATATTGCCGAAATAAAATCTTTTATCTGCGAAGAGTATAACAACCCTGTTGCAGCCGACCGTATTACGAATAGAATTATAAAATCATACAAACAGCTTGAAATGTTCCCATATATAGGTAAGCGGTTAAATACCATTTTCGAAACAGAAATTGATTATCGGTTTTTATAGTTTATTAACTTGAAATCTGGCTCAGAGTGTGATATAATAAAAACATGAGTTATGATAAAAAATACCGGGAGCAAGCAATAAAATACTGGGAAGACGGAAACAGTAAAAGAGCGACA
>WRJM01000131.1 GCA_009782265.1 Oscillospiraceae bacterium
TTCCCGCTCCGATTTCAAGGGCTTTTTGCCCTTTTTTTATTTCTGAATATTTAAAAACATCTTCAAATAATTCAGCCGGATATTCGGGTCTGATTTTATCATAACCCGCGACGATTTCGTCAAAGTGCGCTCTTCTTTCGCGCTCCCAGCCTGTTTCCATATCATATACTCCTAATATTGATACCGATTATAAAAGCTCTTAAAAATCCGTATAAAAAGCTTGCGTTTATGGGTTTTTGTGCGGATTTTTTAGAAAGTTTTTAATGAGGGATTAGTATAAATCACAAGCGGCTTAATCTCCTCAATATTAAACGGCGTAACCTGATAAACGCAGAAGTTCAGCCAGTTTGAATACATCAGGCTTGCGTGACCGCACCATGAATTCACGGGCTCTTTTGTCGGGTCATCGTCCGGGAAATAATTATACGGCACTTTGATGTCAAGCCCTTTTTCAACGTCCCGTAAATATTCATTTTTTAAAGTTTCACGGTCATATTCGCCGTGCCCCGTTATGAAAATCTGCCTGCCGGATTGAGCGGTAACAATATGCGCGCCGGATAACTCGGACGATACCAAAAGGTTGAGGTTCGGGTTATTTTTAATGTCCGCAACCGAAACTTCCGTGTAACGTGAATGTGGAACATTAAATTCATCATCAAACCCTTTAAAAAGCGGGTGATTCTTAACATGCACCTTTTGCGGGAACACACCGAAAAGCTTTTCTTTCAGTTCCCGCTTTTGAATCCCGTAGTGGTAATACAATCCCGCCTGTGCGCCCCAGCAGATATGTATGGTGCTGAGCGCATTGGTTTTTGACCACTCCATAATTTGGCACAATTCTTCCCAGTAGTTGACTTCCTCAAAAGGCAATAACTCAACCGGCGCGCCGGTGATAAAAAGCGCGTCGAAGTATTTATTTTTGATGTCCTTAAAAGTCGTGTAAAACGCCGACATATGCTCCTGCGAGGTGTTTTTGGTTTTATGGGTCGCCGTTCTGACAAGGGTGATATTAACCTGAATGGGCGTATTGCTGAGCATACGCAGAAGCTGTGTTTCGGTTTCAACCTTTGTGGGCATTAAGTTGACGATGGCGGCTTCAAGCGGGCGTATATCCTGCTTCAGGGCTTCTTCTTTCGACAGAACGAAAACGTTTTCTTCCGAAAGGGTTTTATATGCGGGCAGGTTGTGGGGGATATTAATGGGCATGGGGGTTTCTCCTTTATAAATCTACTTCCAAATCCTTATAATAATACTTCATGTCGTTTTCATTGATTTCGCGCATCACCCTGCACGGGTTTCCGACCGCGACCACATTCGGCGGAATGTCCCTTGTTACGACGCTTCCCGCACCGATAACGCTGTTATCGCCTATGATTATACCGGGCAGGACAATCACACCCGCGCCGAGCCATACGTTGTTCCCAATCCGCACTTCGGCGTTATACTGTCCGCTTCTGCTCCTGATAGGCGGGTGAACGGGGTGCGTTGCCGCAGTTATAACCACATTCGGCGCGATTAAAACATTGTCGCCGATATAAATATGTGTATCATCAACTAAGGTCAGATTAAAATTCGCATAAACCTTATTCCCGAAATGCACGAACTTCCCCGCCCAGTTAGCGTGTAAGGGCGGTTCTATGTAGCAGTTCTCACCTATTTCCGCGAACAGTTCTTTCAGCATTTTTTTTCTTTTTTCAAGCTCCGACGGACGGGTTTGATTAAAATCATACAGCATGTCAAGGCGTTTTAACTGCTCCGCTACTAATTTTTCGTCGTTGCAGTAATACAGCTTTTTGCTGTGCATACGGGATTTAATTTCGTTTAATTCCATTTTTTACCTCTTTGTATGTTTATAAAGTGTGTTTGCGAACCACCCCGTCAACCGGTTTGCGAACCGGTTGCCACCCCTCCACAGGAGGGGAATTATTTTCCTTTTAAACGAGTCAAATTCCCCTCCTGCGGAGGGGTGGCGCAAATTTCCGCAGAAATTTGTGACGGGGTGGTTTGTAGGGGCGGATGGTAATCCGCCCGATAATTTATCCGTGTTTTAACGGGACGATTGCCATCGTCCCCTACATTGGGTTTATCATTACATTTCGGAACGCATAAATGCGTTCCCTACGAACATCGCATTATACAAATTTCAAGTATGTTTTATTATTATAGCATACTGTTAAAAAAAATTCAATACATTATATAAACGGGAGGACAAGTTAAAAAGATAAATCTTTTAAACAGGAATTTGCGCTTTGCACAAATTCCGGAGAGGAATTGTTATACATATGACTAAAAGTACAAAAAATAAAAGTATGCTTGAAAATGCCGCTATTCTTTTTATCGCAATGGGGATTACAAAAGTAATCGGCGCGGTGTTAAAAATCCCGCTCGCCAATATTCTCGGAGGGCTCGGTATGAGCTATTTTTCTTCCGCTTACAGCGTTTTTTCGCCGGTTTTCGCCTTAACGGCGGCGGCAATCCCTATCGTGATGACCAAAATAGTCGCACAGAACGTAGCCGCCGGAAACTTCAAAAATGTGCGGAAAATAAAAAAAGTCGCGCTTCGGGCGGCAGGACTGCTCGGTTTTGCGGGAACTTTATTGATTTTAATCATCACCGTGCCTTTCGCCCGCTTCATCGCGGACGCGCCGAAAAGCATACCGTCCATGCTTCTAATTGCGCCGAGCGTGTTTTTCTGCTGTGTTACGGCTGTGTACCGCGGATATTTTGAGGGTTTGCGGAATACGCTTCCGACCGCGTTATCACAGGTGATTGAAGCCGTTGTCAAAGCAACGCTCGGAATTACGCTTTCATATATAGTTTTAATAAAAACAAGTTCTCTGCCTTACGCCGCCGCCGCCGCTGTGCTTGGGATTACGCTAAGCGAGGGCGCGGGACTGCTTTTTATATTTCTGCGAAGCTTCGGCAGTGACGGGATTACCAAAGAGGAATTGGATTTCAGCCCGCCGCCGGAAAGCGGTATGAGCTTGTTGAAAAAGTTTATCCGCGAAGCTTTTCCGATTACGCTCGGGGCTTTGGCGGTGAATATAAGCTCATTAATCGACTTAATTACGATTACCAACTGCATTAATCTTGCTGTCAGCCGTAATAAAGCCTATTTTCTTGCGGAATTTACATACGGCTTACAGGGCGGCGTTACGCTCAGCGACCTTGGTAACTTTATTTACGGCAGTTATACGGGGATTGTGGCGTCTTTATTTACGCTTATTCCCGCCGTTACGGGTATGCTGAGCAAAAGCGCGCTCCCAGCCGTTACGGCGGCATGGGAAAGATGCAATGACGTGCATATCACCCGCAACTTAAAAATCCTTTTTAAAAGCACGTTCGTGCTTGGCTTACCGCTTTGCTTTGGCATGGCAGTGTTGTCCGAACCGGTTCTGAATCTGCTTTACAGCGCAAAACCCGCAGAGGCTTACGTCTGCGCCAAGCCGTTATTTATACTTAGTTTAGGCGGCATTACGCTGTCATTAACCGGAACACTGTTCAGCATTTTTCAGGCAATCGGGCGGGCTGATTTACCCGTGAAGCTGATGCTTGCGGGTGCTTCGGTGAAATTAGGTTTAAACCTGTGGTTATTGCAAATTCCGGAAATAAATATAGCCGGCGCGGCAATCGCCACAGTCGGCTGTTACGGGGTAATTTGCTTTTTTGGATTCATATTGCTTGCAAAGCTTATTAAAATAAGAATCGGAATTCTATCTTTCTTCGGAAAAGCGTTGGTGAATTCTGCGGTTTGCGCGTTTACGGCGTTTGCGGGTTATCATTATATTTTTACCGGATTCGGAAGAATCTTTCAGCTTGGGTTTTCGGTAATCGCAGGCGCGGGGGTTTATATGATTTTGACTGTTCTGACAGACAGGAAACTGTTAAAAAGTTATTGGTTTAAGGTAAAAAGATTTTAAATATTAATTGTAGGGGATGACGCCCACGGCGTCCCTTAAAAATTACAACCATCGGGACGTTTGTATTTGCAATGCAAATACAAACGTCATAATCCCCTACCTGTATGCCTTTTTCACCGCAAAGGTAAGCT
>WRJM01000132.1 GCA_009782265.1 Oscillospiraceae bacterium
ATCACTAAAGTATGCGTGTCGCTCTGTCTTAATAAATACTCAGCTTCGTGAATTTTGTAAGCAGTGTTCACAGTAACCAAAACCGCGCCGATTTTAGTAGCCGCCCAGAATGTAATAAACCACTGCGGTACGTTTGACGCCCAAATGGCTACATGCGCGCCTTTTTCAACGCCCATTTTAATCAGCGCGGCGGCGAATTTATCAACATCTTCGCGGAATTCTGTATAGGTGCGGGTGTAATCAAAGCCGTCCTCTGTGTATTTGAACGCAAGCTGTTCCGGAAATTCTTCGCAAATCCTGTCTAAAACGTCGGGGAAAGTTTCATCTATGAACGTTTCTTTTTTCCACGGGTAAAATCCTGTTCCGCGTTCATCGGCGAAAAGGTTTCTTCTGCGTATAATCCACGGCTCCATATACCTTGCGAAGTGCGGGAAAACAACCCCCGCTTCCTCTAAGTTTCCTGACCAGCGCTTAACCCATTCGAGCGAAACATACCCGTCATAACCCGCCTTTTCAAGAGCGCGGAGCATGTCCGGAACAGGCAAATCCCCTTCGCCCATGAGTTTATACTGTAGTTTTCCGTCAATATAAATACTGTCTTTTGTATGGGTGTATTTGATATATTTACCGAGATTTTCAACGGTTTGCGTTCCGCTTTCCCCGAAATACCGGTACGGGTGATGCATGTCCCACAAAGCCGCTACATGCGGGGAATTCACGGAATCCAAAAGTCTGCGCAGTCTTGCGGTATCGGCATAAACGCCGTTGGTTTCAACTAAAAGCACCACCCCGCCCGTTTCGGCGATTTCCGCAAGGGAAAGCAGTTCTTTTTTAATAACCTCATCGTCAACCTCACCCGTCACATGCGGCTCACTGTCCGCCAAAACGCGGATATACGGCGTGTTTAATTTCTGCGCCAATTTGACGTACTGCTCGATTTCGGTTTTATTCAACGCGCTGTTTTCGGTATATTTAAGACAACAGCCCGACGAAAGGCAGGGAATTTCAAGCCCTGTTCTTTTTAAAGTTTGTTTGGTTTTTTCAATATCCGCCGAAAAGGGCTTAGCTTTTACGGCAAAAATATCATTGCCGAGCCCGCGGATTTCAATTCCGTTGAAGCCTAAATCCTTTGCCATTGAATAAATATCCGTCCATGAAAAATTGGGGCAGGCAAGCGTAGAAAAGCTGATTTTCATTTTTATTTCCTTTCATCTTACGAAATATTATAATCCCTGTATTTCCCTGCCGAAGGCGGGGAAACACTAAAAAAGCATTTTAATAAAGTAACACATAAACTATAATATCACGTCTTAGGTATAATTGTCAATATTTTTAATTGACAGATTTTAGTTTTTGTGATAAAATTTAAACAGATATTTATTTCAAACAGGAGAAAATCAAACCATGAATTTTACTAATATTCTTAAAACAACAAAAAATATGAACCCGCATGAGATACATAACAGAATTTCAGATGCCGTTATGCAGGAAATCGCCGCCGACTGGCAGGAAAGCAAGCAGAAAAACGGCGTTTGCGCGGCACAGGCAAACGAAAGGCGCGCCTGTTATTTATCCATGGAATTTTTAATGGGGCGCGCGGTTTACAACAACCTGCTTTGCTTAGGATTGACTGATGAGGTCAAAAAAGCCTTTGAAGAAGCCGGCGTTGATTTTAACATCATGGAAGAAACCGAAGACGCCGCGCTCGGTAACGGCGGTTTAGGGCGGCTTGCGGCGTGCTTCTTAGACAGCGCGGCGGCTCAAGGGTATGCCTTAGACGGTTACGGAATCCGCTACAAATACGGGCTTTTTAAGCAGAGCTTCGAGAACGGCTTCCAAAAAGAAGCCCCCGACGACTGGACAAAATACGGCGACCCTTGGAGCGTGCGCCGCGACGAAGAAAGCGTTGAAATTACTTACGGCGATATGACTGTTAAAGCCGTGCCTTACGATATGCCGATTATCGGCAGAGGAACAAAGAATATACGCACATTAAGATTATGGCAGGCAGAACCCGTCAGCGGAAAGGAGTTTGATTTTGAAGCGTTTGATAAAGGCGAATATTTAAAAGCGTCTGAAAACGCGGTTCTTGCAGAGAATATTTCACGCTGTCTGTACCCCAACGACAGCACCCGCGAGGGTTTAAAGTTACGTTTAAGGCAGGAATATTTCTTCAGCGCGGCGTCTGTACTTGATATTATAAAAAAGCATAAACAAAGCGGAAAAAGCATAAAAGAGCTTCATAAAACCGTGAGTATTCAGCTTAACGACACGCATCCGGTGGTTTCCATTCCTGAACTGATTAGAATTTTAGTTGATAATGAAAAATTGGATTTTTCCGAAGCGTTGGATATTTCCAAGAAAATATTCAATTATACCAACCATACGATTATGGCAGAGGCGCTTGAAAAGTGGGATACCGGTTTAGTGAGGGAATTATTGCCGCGGATTTACGAAATTTGTCTGCAAATCAATGAAACCTTTATCAGCGATATGTACATTAAAGGGCATGATGCCGCCCGCATAGACCGTCTGCGGATTATTTCCGGGGAAAACTCAAACATTCTGCATATGGCAAGAATGGCGATTTACTGCTCCTCCGCCGTCAACGGCGTAGCGGAACTTCACACCGAAATCCTTAAAACCGATGTTCTGAAAGACTGGTATGAATTATACCCCGAAAAGTTTCAGAATAAAACCAACGGCATTACGCCGCGCCGCTGGCTGAAACTTTGTAATCCCAAATTATCAGAGTTCATTACAGAATTAATTAAAAGCGAAGACTGGGCGTATAATCTTGATATGCTGAAAGAACTTCGTAAATATGCTGATGACCAAACGATAATTACACGTTTTTCGGAAATAAAAACGCAGAATAAAAAAGCACTTGCGGATTATATTAAAAAAGCCGAGGGTGTTGAAATTAACCCCGACAGTATTTTTGACGTGCAAATTAAACGCTTGCATGAATATAAACGTCAGCTTTTGAACGCTTTTTCGATTTTATATTTATATTTCGGGATTAAAGAAGGCAGAATTAAAAATTTTTATCCCGCCACCTTTATTTTCGGCGCGAAAAGTGCACCCGCGTACACGAGAGCGAAAGGCATTATTAAATACATTAACGAAATCGCCGCTTTTATCAGCCGTGACCCCGAAGTCTGCGATTTAATCAAGGTGGTTTTCGTGCAGAACTACAATGTTTCCTACGCTGAAAAATTAGTCAGTGCCGCCGATGTATCGGAGCAGATTTCAACCGCCGGAACAGAAGCCAGCGGTACGGGCAATATGAAGTTTATGCTGAACGGAACGGTAACGCTCGGAACTTTAGACGGTGCGAACGTGGAAATCGTTGAAGAGGCGGGCGCGGAAAATAACTACATTTTCGGCGAAACCACGGAAAACCTCAGAAACATGCAAAATTATGAACCCCGCAAAATCGCCGCTTCAGACGAGCAGATGAACAGGGTTTTGCAAACATTGATAGATGATACTTTCAATACCGGAAATTCCGGTATTTCCGGAAATGAAGCGGCAAGGATTTTTGAAGAGCTGTATTTTTCACTGCTTGACGGAGCTTCATGGCACAAGCCCGACCATTATTATCTGCTCGGCGACTTGAATTCCTATATTAACGCGAAACTGCAAATCAACGCGGATTACCGCGACAATCGCAATGAATTTTTCAAGAAGTGCTGGCTTAATATGGCGGGGGCGGGGGAATTCAGTTCCGACAGAACGATTAAGGATTACGCGGAGAATATTTGGAAGATTTAGATTGATGTTATTTATATAATGCGGGGCTACGCCCCGCCGAACGGGGACTGTACTTTTTGTTCGCACAAAAAGTACGTCCATCGTTAAGCGAAGCGGAGCTTCGCATTATAAACATACCAAAACCTAAATCACACCCCTACCGGTTAAAAACATTACAGCCTTCTGCGGCGAAGTCCTGATATGCTCCATTTCGGGCGAATGAAGCCGCCCCGCGTTCCTGTAATCAAAGCTGTCGCAGAATTCGCTGACGTTGAAATTTAATTCCTTAGCAT
>WRJM01000133.1 GCA_009782265.1 Oscillospiraceae bacterium
ATTTCTTTTAATTATCGCGTTTATAACTTGTTTTTCCGCCTGTTCCGGTAAAACAGAGCAGAAAGAGGAAAAACAGCCGGCAGACGAAAAAGCAATTTCACTTTCAACCGGACAACTTGCCGAAACGGTTTTGGAAAGCGTTGAATTCCCCTTGATGACGGAGCAGACAGACCCGGAAATTATTGAAATGTTTACGGGAGCGGATTTTAACGATATTGAAGAAATCGCTTGCTTTCAACAAGCGTTGACCGTTCATTTCGCGGAAATCCTGATAATTAAGCCAAAGAACGGGAGAGCAGACGCGGTTACAGCGTTTTTAACCGAAAGACAGCAGATGCTGAAAAATACGGTTTCTGCGTACCCCGTGCAGGAAGCGGCGATTGAAGCATCGGTCGTCGGGAGCAAATACAATATAACGTATTTTATATGCCATCAGAATGCTTCAAGAGCCGAAAAAGCACTTTTAGAAAAAATTGAAGAAAATATAAAATAAAAAAGAAAGAGAGAAAATGTACTTATGTTTGAGAAACTCAGCGTACGCAAGCCCTTTACCGTTTTGGTGGGCGTAATTTTAATCATTGTTTTAGGTGTGGTGTCCTTTATGAACACGACCACTGATTTGCTTCCGAGCATGAACCTGCCTTACGCGGTGATTATTACTTCTTATCCGGGCGCAACGCCGGAGCAGGTGGAACTGGAAGTTACATCGCCCATTGAGGGAAGAATGGGTACAATCGGCGGAATCAAGAGGGTTTCGTCGGTATCTAACGAACATATTTCTTTGGTTATTTTAGAGTTTACAGATTCCACCAATATGGATTCGGCGTCGCTTGAAATCCGCGAATCCTTAGATATGCTGAGGCTTCCCGAATCAACGCAGAAACCGATGATTCTAAAGCTCAACCCCGATATGATGCCGATAATGATAACGGCGGTATATGCGTCAAACTTAGATATAAGCGAATTATCGGAATTTGCGAAGGATAAAATCGCGCCCGCTTTTGAAGGTATACCGGGCGTTGCGTCTGTGTCGCCGTCGGGATTAATTCAAAATCAACTTTATATTATTATCGATGAAGAAAAAATAGAAGAAACAAATCAGAAATTGCGGGAAACCGTATTGCAAGCCATTGAAGACATGAAAGAGCAGGCTGAAATTGCAATCCGGCAGACGATTCAGGAGCAAGTAACAGAGCAGATAACAAATCTATCCATAGAGCTTACGGCACAGGGTTTACCTGAAGAAAAAATAAATGAGCAGATTGCTTTACAAACGCCGTTTATAACCGAGCAGGTTACAGCCGCTGTCATGGAGGCTGCCGCCGGATACGGCGAAGCCGGTGAAAACGAGAACGAAACCGGCGGATTTGACCCGAACAGTATCGGGATTCCGGCTGAAATGCTAACGGTGGAAATGATTAAAAATATATTATCGGCGCAGAATTTCTCAATGCCGGCGGGTATGTTTGAGGAAAACGGCGAAGAATTTGTGTTGCGTGTCGGCGATAAATTCACGAGCATTAAAGAAATTTCGGATTTAATCTTGTTTGAACTGCCGTTCGAGGGGCTTGAACCGATTAAACTTTCGGATGTAGCGCAAATCATTAAAACCGACGACAGCGATAAGTCCTACGCCCGTGTAAACGGAAATCCGGCTGTAATGATTACCATGCAGAAACAAACGGAATTTTCAACCTCTGACCTTACAAAAGCAATCAGAGCCAAAATGAACGAGCTTTCTGACCGTTACGAAGGCGAAGGGCTTGAATTTGCGGTGATGATGGACCAAGGGCGTTATATAGACATCATTATTGATTCGATTATTAAGAATTTGCTTTACGGCGGAATTTTAGCGCTTATTATACTTTTGGTGTTCCTGCGGGATATAAGACCGACGCTTGTTGTGGGTATTTCGATTCCCATAAGCCTTATGCTGGCGTTCACGGCGATGTATTTTACCGGAATTTCGTTGAATATTATCTCCATGTCAGGGCTTGCGCTCGGGGTGGGTATGCTGGTTGACAACTCGATTGTTGTTATTGAGAATACGTACCGACTGCGTGCTTCCGGTATATCGGCAAGGCGCGCCGCCGTTCAGGGCGCGGGAGAGGTTGCGGGGGCAATCGCCGCTTCCACGCTGACGACCATTGCGGTTTTCCTGCCGATTGTTTTTACGCAGGGGCTGACAAAACAGCTTTTCACGGATTTGGGGCTTACTATTGCGTATTCATTGCTTGCCAGTTTATTAATTGCGATTACGGTTGTTCCGGCGGCTTCCGGTGTTTTATTCTACCGCATGAAAGAAAAAGAACACAAAATATTTAACCGTTTCCGCGACGGTTACGCGAAAATTTTAAAAGGCGCGTTAAAAATAAAATGGGCGGTGTTAATCGTTGCTTTAGCGGCTGTGATTGTTTCCGGATTGGCGGTTTACGCTAAAGGCGCGGAATTTTTCCCGGCGATGGATTCTGAAGAAATCATGGTTGAGGTTGAAATGCCGGAGGATTCCACGTTTGAGGACGCTGTATTAATCGCTGAAGAGTTAGGCGCGTTTATTCAGAATATCGAAGATGTAAAGCAGGTCGGCGTGAATATCGGCAGCGGCGGTATGCTCGGCGCGCTCGGCGGCATGTTCGGGTTCGGCGGCGGCGGGAGCGGCGGTAATGTCGGAATTGATATTTACCTCATTCTTGAAGACGACCGGAATATGAAAAACGAAGAAATCGCCGATTCAATACTGCAAAAAAGTGCAGATATGAACTGCGAAGTAAGTGTTACCTATAATTCACAGTCGGACGAAATGAGTTTCCTGACCGGCGCGGCGATTTCCGTGCAGATTACGGGCAGGGAGCTTGACGATTTGCGCGATACCGCGCTTGAAGTGGCAGAAATTGTACGCAGTGTTAAAGGCGCGGTGAATGTAACCGACGGTTCGCAGAGAGCCGCTCCGGAGCTTCGTATTATCGTGGATAAAGACAAAGCGGCGGCAAAAGGGCTTATGACGGCGCAGGTGTTTATGGCGGCGAATAAAGCAGTTACGAATCCCGAAACTAAAATTAATATGACCTTATCCGGGCATGAATATGAAATTGTGATTCAAGACGCGGGCTGGAGCGAATTAACCAAGGCGGACATAGAAGCTCTTGAACTTGAAATTACAGATATGCAGGGGAATAAAACCGGCGAAACAGTCAAGCTGACGGATATTGCGGAAATCAAGGAAGATATAGGCTTTTCGTCTATACGCCGTTCCGATAACGCACGTTATCTTCAGGTAAACGGTGAAATTGAAGAAGGTTATAACGTGGGGCTTGTCAATGATGAAATTGAACGCAAGCTTGCCGATTATAAACCGAGAGAGGGTTGTACGGTTTCTATCGGCGGTGAAGCGGAAGCGATTACGAACGCCTTTAATGACCTGTATCTCATGCTGGCACTTGCGCTCGTATTCATTTACCTTATCATGGTTGCGCAGTTCCAGTCATTATTATCACCGTTTATCGTTATGTTTACGATTCCGCTGGCATTTACGGGCGGATTCCTCGGACTGTTAATTTCCGGTATGACATTATCGATTGTTGCGATGATAGGATTGATTCTTTTGACGGGCGTGGTTGTCAACAACGGTATTGTGTTTGTTGACTGCGTGAACAGGCTGAGAAAAGACGGGTTGTCAAAGAAAGACGCGCTTGTTGAAGCGGGCAGAATACGAATACGCCCCATTGTGATGACTGCGTTGACGACGATTGCGGCAATGAGCACCATGACAATCGGCATGGGCATGGGCACGGGAATGGTTCAGCCGATGGCGGTAACGGTGGTCGGCGGGCTTACCTATGCAACATTGATGACGCTGTTCGTAGTACCTTGTATGTATGACATTCT
>WRJM01000134.1 GCA_009782265.1 Oscillospiraceae bacterium
CACAATATAATTGTAAACGTGCTTTTCGGTCAGCAGTTTTGCCACCTTGATTCGCTGCGCGATTGATTTTAATTCCTGAACTGTGCAAATATCCTCAAAAAAGTCATAGCACTCTTCCAAGCTTTCAAGTTTTAAAACCGCATTGAATAAAAAATCTATGTTTTCATCCTGTATTTTCCTGTTCATAAAGCCCTCCGTTAAGCCTTTATTATTGTTATTATTTTCTATTTTAACACATTAAAGTTTAAAAGTCAATGATTTTTCTCTTTACAAAATGATTAATTTGTCTTATAATAGATATGAATAGGAAATATGAAAGGACAATTTTATGGAATCCGACCAGCGAAGCGGACAACCCGCACCGAAACACAGCGCGAAAAAAATCCTGCTCTCACCTTTAATCGGGCTGAACAGGCTTCTGTACAGGCTTTTAAAAAAAGCATTAGGAGAAGGGTACGGGCAGGTGACGGAGGATTATATCATGTCAATGGTTGACGCGGGTGAGGAAAGCGGTGTCATTGAAGAAGAATCCGCCGAGATGATAAGTAATGTGTTTGAATTTGACGGCATGAACGCGGGCGATGTTATGACGCACAGGGTCAATATCGTTGCGGTTGAAGCGGGAACGGCACTTGACGATATTATTTATATCGCGCTCGATAAAGGCTTTTCGCGTATTCCGGTATACAAGGGCAGTATTGATAAAATTATCGGAATTATTATTGTGAAAGACCTGCTCTGCCTGATTGGCGGGGACAAGCATTTGAGTTTCAATATAGACGACTTCCTGCGCGAAGTGATTTTCGTTCCCGAATCCTGCGCCTGCCGCGACGCTTTCAAGGAGCTGACTTCCAAAAAAGCGGGAATGGCGGTGGTTGCGGACGAATACGGCGGAACGGCTGGAATACTGACGGTTGAGGATTTAATAGAGGAGGTCATGGGCAGTATTCAAGACGAATATGACGAGGAAGATGACGAAATCACAGCAATCGGCAAAGAAAAATACGAAATCGACGGTGAAACAGACCCGGAGGATGTGCTTGAGCTATTCGGGTACGCGCTTTCGGACGACCACGAATATGACACGATTGCGGGGTTTGTGGCGGATTTACTGGGATATATTCCGGAGGAAGCGGATTTACCTGTTTACGCCGATTATAAAGACGTGCGGTTTGTCGTGCGGGAAATTGAGGAAAATTTTATTTCTAAGGTTTTAGCAATCAGGCAGGAACAGAAGCTTGATAAAAAAACGGGAGAAAAACATAAATGAATCAGCAAATCGAAATCATCAGAGAAAACAGGGAAGTGGGCTTATGGTTTAGGCGGTCGTCCCATACCCGATAAATTCGGAATTTTTGATTAATTTTGGGTTCGTAGGGAACGCATTTATGCGTTCCGTGATTAACACGGTTTTGAATATTATTTCGGAACGCATAAATGCGTTCCCTACAATAATAATTTCTTCAATATATCAATACATTTATCTGATAAAACAAAAATAAAAATCAAAAGGAAAACAAATGTCAAAAATAGTCAGAGCCTTATCCGAAGACGGCAGTGTTTTATGCGCCGCCGTTTGCAGTAAGGATATTGTAAACGAAATTTTCAGAATACACAAAACCACGCCCGTAGCAAGCGCGGCTTTGGGTCGGCTTGCGACGGCAGGCGTTATAATGGGTTCGCTGATGAAAAATGAAAGCGACAGCCTTACTTTACGGCTTGACGGCGGCGGACCTTCGGGTATAATTACAGTTGCAGCGGATTACAAGGGTAATGTGAAATGCTGTGCAAATCATTACAATGTTGATTTACCGCTGAATCCGCAAGGAAAGCTTGACGTGGCGGGGTATGTCGGCAGAAACGGCTTATTGGGTGTAATCCGCGACACAGGGCTGAAAGAACCGTATACAGCGCAGATTCCGCTTGTGTCCGGGGAAATTGCCGAAGATATAACAAGCTATTACGCCGTAAGCGAGCAAATCCCGACGGTATGCGCGCTTGGCGTATTGGTAGACCGCGATTGGAGTATTAAGGCGGCGGGAGGGTATTTAATTCAGCTTGTTCCGCCGGTTGATGAATCCAAAATAGATTTTATTGAAAACAATATCAAAAAAATGCAAAGCATTACAGAATTGTTAAACAGCGGTATGACAGCACGGGAAGTCGCTCTGCTTGGGCTTGAGGGGCTGAACGGGCATGTCTTGGACGAGTGGGACGTTTATTACAAATGCGATTGCTCCCGCGAAAAAACCGAAGGTTTGCTTGTGAGCCTCGGGAAAGAAGAACTTAAAAAAATAGGTGATGACGGCGAAAAAATAGAAGTCTGCTGTCATTTCTGCGATGAAAAATATTATTTTGAACCTGACGAAATATACAGGTTAATAACAGAATAAAATATTATAAAAACATAACGTAGGGGCGAATCTTGTGTTCGCCCGAAAAACGCAATCCCCGATGGGCAGACACAAGGTCTGCCCCTACAGAAATTATTTAATTAGCGAGGTATTTTTATGAAAGAAAGATGTTGTGTTATTTTAGCGGCGGGGGACGGCAAACGCATGAATTCCGCAAACCCGAAGGTTTTAATGCACGTTTTATTTGAACCCATGCTTGGTTGGGTTTTGGATTCGGTCAGGGAAGCCGGAATTAATGATGAAAATGTCGGCGTTATAACAGGAAGCAGTGCGGATAAAGTTGCCGAATACCTGAAAGGCAAGGGGCAGTACCGGACATTTCTGCAAGCCGAAAGAAAAGGAACAGGTCACGCTGTTATGCAGGCGGAAAAAATGCTTTCGGAGCTGTGCGGCGACGTGCTTGTGCTGTGCGGGGACGCGCCTTTCATGGACGCGAAAACCATAAATGACGCATACAAGCTTCATAAAGAACAGGACAGCGACGTAACCGTCATTACCGCAAATGTAGACCCTGCAGGCAATTACGGCAGAATCAAACGCGACGCGAATACCGCGCTTTTATCGGCAATCGTAGAAATGAAAGACTGTTCACCGGAAGAGCTTAAAATAACCGAAGTCAACAGCGGTGCTTACTGGTTCAAAACAGAACGGCTGATGTGGGCTTTGCCTCAGCTTGAAAATAACAACAACAGCGGGGAATTTTATCTTACAGACACAGTGGAAATTCTAAAGAAAAAAGCGTCCACGTTTAAAGCCGACGACAGCATAATTGTTTTGGGCGCAAACGACAGAAAGCAACTGCGTTCATTGAACGACATGATGACGAAGAAAATCAATGACCGTCATTACATTGCCGGCGCGGATATTATCGGGCAGAATGTCATTATAGGCAAAGACGTGAAAATCGGCAGGGATACTTTACTGATGCCGAATACGATTATCAGGGGGCAAACCGAAATCGGGAGCGGGTGCGTGATTGGACCGAATACACAGATTAATAATTGTAAAATCGGCAATAACGTGTATTTAAACTGCGTTCAGGCGTTTGATTCGGAAATAGGAAACAATGTAAAAGCGGGTCCTTTTGTGCATATACGTCCGGGCACAAAACTGCATAACAATGTAAAAATCGGTGACTTTGTGGAAATTAAAAATTCCGAAATCGGCGAGGGAACAGCATTGGCGCATTTGACCTACATAGGTGACAGCGACGTCGGAAAAAACGTCAACTTCGGGTGCGGCACGGTTACGGCAAATTATGACGGTTTAGAAAAATATCGCACTAAAATAGGCGACAATGCCTTTATAGGCTGTAATACCAACTTAATTGCGCCTGTTGAGGTGGGCGAAAACGCAAGTACGGCGGCAGGTTCAACTATCGCGGAAAACGTTCCGCCGAGCGCGCTTGCAATTGAACGCGGACA
>WRJM01000135.1 GCA_009782265.1 Oscillospiraceae bacterium
AAAGCCGCACACGCCGCCAATTTGGCAAACGCCATTAAAGTAAACGCCGAAAAAGGAAACCGCCAGATGAACGAGATGATGACCGCCGTTAACGACATCAATCAGGCAAGCCAAAGCATAAGCAAGGTTATTAAAGTTATCGACGACATAGCCTTTCAGACTAATATACTTGCTCTTAACGCCGCAGTGGAAGCGGCAAGAGCGGGCGAACACGGCAAGGGGTTCGCGGTTGTTGCCGAGGAAGTGCGCAACCTTGCGGGAAAGAGCGCGGAAGCCGCAAAAGAAACAGGCGATATGATTCAAAATTCAATGGAAAAAGCTGAACTCGGAAGCCGCATAGCAAACGAAACGGCGGAAAGCTTA
Source organism: Oscillospiraceae bacterium (assembly GCA_009782265.1). Classification (GTDB taxonomy): domain Bacteria; phylum Bacillota; class Clostridia; order Oscillospirales; family Ruminococcaceae; genus Ruminiclostridium_E. Next base: position 364 of record WRJM01000135.1, read on the forward strand.
ACCGAAATCGTCAGCGGGATTAAACAAAGCGCGCAGATTGTTTCGGAAATCGCACAGTCCAGCGAGGAGCAATCGAGCAGTATTCTGCAAATCAATCAAGGAATTGACCAAGTGGCTCAAGTTGTACAGCAGAACAGTGCTACAGCCGAGGAAAGCGCAGCTTCCAGCGAGGAAATGAGTAGTCAGGCAAATGTGCTTCAAGATTTAGTCGCTCAGTTTAAGCTGAGAAAGTAAAAAATAATAAAAAATAATAAAAAATAGCTGAGGGAATCCCTCGGCTATTTTTTGTTGATGTTTATAATGGAAATTGACAATTCCGGCGTTTCGTGTTATGGTAAAATTATTAAAAATATTTTTAATTCTTGTGACAATTAAGACAGGTAACTCGTTTTAATGACAGAAGCTTCTTAAAACTGAAAAAGGAGGCAGGCGATGCGTGAAGATTTAACCCAAAGCATTATCACATACCGTGACGTTGTATTTCGGGTCGCGCTCGGATATGTAAAAAATATCCATGACGCTGATGATGTTGTTCAGAATGTGTTTATGAAGTTAGGCGGTTATAAAAAGAATTTCCCAAGCTGTGAAGATGAAAAAGCATGGTTAATCCGTGTAACGATTAACGAATCCAAAGACTTGCTTAAATCGGTATGGCATAATAACCGTACCGGTTTAGACGAGAGTTTGGTTGCTTCATATGCCGAAAACAGCTATTCATCAGGCGTTTACGAGTATGTGAAAAAATTGAAGCCAAAGTACCGCACGGTGATTTATCTGCATTATTACGAGGGATATTCCACCAAGGAAATCGCGGGAATATTAAAAATGTCGCAGACCGCTGTGACTACGCAATTGAACCGTGCAAGAAATCAACTTAGAGAAAACATTCTTAAAGACGAAAAGGAGGACAATTTTTATGGAAATTTACAAGGATTTATTTGATGTTTCTTCTCCCTCAAGCATTGAAAGTGTGAACGCGGGGGTGGTAAGAAAAATAGCGGCGGAAGAAAACAAAAGAGCTTACAAAAGCCGCAACAAATACATTTACGGGTTGTCGGCGATGTTAATTGCTTTTGCGGTAACGGCAGGCGGAATATCACTCTTGTTGAACAGCGGCAATAATAACACAGCTGTTCCGTTAAACGAAGGAACAGAAAATAACCCAACTTACGAAGAACCCGCTAAAACCGCTTTGAATGTATCGAATGATACAGAAGTTGAAAATTCGCAGGAGACGGTCTCCCCGCATAAAATTCGCCACGAAATGCTCCTTAACGGTGCGAAACCCGAAGTAACGAATATTGTGAACCCTTTCGACGACCTTGAATTTGAAATATTAGGGATAACCGGCGACCAAAATGTCGCGTTCATGGCTGTTGAATTTAAAGGCACTAAAGAAAAGTGGAAATACAATCTTGACATCGTGACCTTTACCCCTGAAAGAACAGGCGAAACACTGCCTTGCATTTCATTGCTTGACTTTGGTATGGCGGTTACTGACACGACCGTAATTTCCGAAACAGAGGACAGTATTATCCTTGAATACAGGATTATTTCAAGCGGCAAGGAAAGCGGTTTGGTGTTTGAAAAAGGGCAGGCAAATTTCCAGTATTATAAAATCAGAAGCGAAGAGGGCTTTGAAAAATACGGAAATGATAAGCTCACGTTCAGCGTTCGGTTCGACGGTGACTTTGCCGAGGGAATTGTATTTGATGTCAATCAAAGCACCGAATTGCCCGAGCATTACGACATCTGGGCGGACGCCTGGAATAACCGCCCCGCTTGTGCTGACTGCGATTACGCACAGGAAAACGCCAAAGAAGAAATTCTTCTTGACGAAGAGGGCGAAGAATATATAGCCATTATATTTAACGGCTGCGGAAAGGAAGACTGTCCGAGACTTGATTGGGAAACCGTACCCTCTGAAATACCCGACGACCTTCCTGTTATGACAACTTTCGTTAAAACGCTTGAAATTACTCCGAACACAATCAGATTTATAACCAAAAGCGACGGGATTCCGGATTATGTAATCAAGGTTAAATTCAAGAACGGCGATGAGTTGGATAATGAAATCAATTTCCGTACAATGGGCGGGACAACACACCCCGGAAATTTTGTTGAAAACTCGGTAGACTTTTATAATCCGGTTAATTTAGATGATGTTTATTCTGTGACAATCGGCGGTATTGAATTATTTTTGTAAGGATTAAAACAAACAGCCGCTCCGGTAAAAAGCCGGAGCGGCTGTTTAATTAATATTGTTTTTTTTATTTAAACCCCCATTTGACAATACTTTTAACCCAATTCCACATATTTGGAAACTCCGCGTCAAGCATTGTGCCGACCTGCTCCCTGCTTATTTCCGTGAAAGCGCGGTTAATATCGTCTACTTCAATAACGTTCTTGCCTGCCGCGTTCCTGCCGATTGCGATATGTCCGCGCGCGAAATCACCGATTGCTACATGAGTAGCAAACGACGCCGCGCCGAGCGAGAACATGCCGATTGAAACTGCGCCGATTGTGAAAATGCCGATTGCTACCGCGCCGATTGCCACTGTTCCGACAACAACCGCGCCCATACTGAGCAGAAGCCCTAACCCTAAAGCCCCGAAGCAAATAACCCCCGCGCTGAACGCTCCGAATGACAACAGCCCTGCCGAAAAAACCCCGAATGATAAAAATCCTTTAGCGGCAAACCCTACAGCGATAATGCCCTTTGCCTTTCTGCCCATGCCGACATTGATATGTACAAGCGGCACGCCGAACAGCTTTCTTTCGCTTTTATACTCATAGTAACTCCCGCGCCTTTGCCAGAAAAGCTCACTTGCTATGTTATTTCCGTCTTGCTCCAATTCGCCGTCCTTGATGAAGCTGTCAAGCGTTACGCCGAATATGTCTGATAAAGCAATCAGTTTTTCCGTTTCGGGATAACTCTGCCCCGACTCCCATTTAGACACTGATTGGCGCGAAACATCAAGCAGTTCGGCTAAGTTTTCCTGCGACATACCTTTTTCTTTTCTGAGTTTTTGCAATTTTTCTTCAAATTTCACAATATTATCCTCCATGAAAATTATTTTATAAATTAATTTTAGCTTTTAAACAAGTAAAAAACTACCAATTTTCGCGTGCGTTTTGTCAACATTAGGTTGCAAATGCCGTTTTGCAACCTAAAGTTGACAAAAACCGACCCGTTTGCAGGTCGGTTTTGATTTATTATTCTAAGATGATTAGAATTTTGTAAAAGTTTAACGCTTGCTGAAACTGGGCAGTTTATCAAACGCTTAACGTTTGCTGAACTGCGGTGCTCTTCTCGCGGCTTTGAGCCCGTACTTTTTGCGTTCCTTCATT
>WRJM01000136.1 GCA_009782265.1 Oscillospiraceae bacterium
GAACAAACGGCTTGGACTTGTTCGGTAAAAGCCTGCTCAACGACACCGGTGCGCGGATTATGGCGTCACCTGTATCAAAACCTTCGCTGACGGGAGGATTGCTTGCCGCTTCTACCGTAACCAGCTTTTTACAGGGATTGGTTGTATTTACATTTACCGCTCTTGTATACGGTGTTTATTGGGGCGAACGCATACCGTTAGTGCTTTTAACGCTGTTTATTGTCGTTTTATTTTCGCAGGCTGTTTGCCTTTTCCTGCTGTTATTGTTTAAAAATCCCAATCCCGCGATGGGGTTTATGCAGGCGTTTTTCTGGGTGACGACTTTCGTTTCTAAAGGTTACGCTAAAATATCTTTCGGAGAAATAGATAAATTCTTTGCGTATTCTCCCAACTCATTAGCGCACACGGCAATTTTCGGCGCGATTTACGGCGGCAATGACAGCAAAATCATGTTCAGTATTGCATTGCTGTTCGCGGTGAGTATTGTATTTTTCATAGGAGCATTTTTAATCGGAAGGAGAAGATTAGCATGATTGTATTTAAAAATACGCTGAAAAGAATTTTTATTACACCTTTAAGTTTAGTTTTTCTGCTGTTATTCCCGTGTATATTCACGGTACTTTTAATTGCGAGCAATAGCGCAAGCGACGATGAGGTCGTAGACCCCAGCTTATCTGATTTATTAGTTTTCGGTGCGGTTGATTTAGATAATTCCGTCTTGTCAAAAACGCTGATTGAAAAACTTGAAGTACGGTTCAAGGTAATTGACGTAGCGGAATCCGATATTTCCGCACAACTGACAGAGCAGGAAGTGCCGTGGGTTCTGCTGATACCGCAAGGATATGAGCGTGATATTTTAGAAGGTAAAACACCTTCTCTTGAAGGCTATTCGCTGACGATTTCCGACGTATCGGCAATGGGTTCAGCGAACGCCGAAAGCATAACCCGCGCTTTAATGCTACTCGGCACTGACGATGAAGCGGTTTTGGCTGAGTGGTCGGAAAAATCTGCGCTTGATATACAAATAGTTAAAAACACAGACAACTGGGCGGGAATTACGTTCTGGTTCGGATTTTTCGGGTGGGTAGGAATCCTTACCGCTTACTTCATTGCTAAAGCCTTAGTTGACGACAAACGCGGCGGTATGCCAGACAGAATTGGCGTTCTTCCTCATTCGCCGCGGAAGCATTTAATCCAAAGCGCGTTAGCTGTATTCGGGACAATGGAAATAACAATTATTATGCTGATGACTGCTGTTTTTGCCGTACTCGGAACGATTCCGAATATACATTTGTTATTCTTGATTTTAAGCCTTTATAATTTATTTGCGGTAAGCATGGTTTTAGCAGTTCTTTCCATAACAAAAGACCTCGGTGTAGCTTCAGGTATTATTGTGTTATCAAGCTCGTTATTCAGTATGATTGGAGGCGTTTATTGGCCGCTTGAGTTAGTGCCGGAATTTATGCAGAAATTTGCATGGTTTTCACCCGCGTATTGGCTGATGCGCGGAATCGGCGGTATAAAAGAGATTACATTTGACGGGTTCGGTATATCAATATTATTCCTGCTCGGATTTACAGTGGTTGCCGTTCTGCTTGGTGGTTGGAAGAGCATACAGAAGATGGATGACGATGCACAGTAATAACTGTTAAAAAGAACACTTCACCGACCCAAATCGGTGAAGTGTTCTTTTTTGGACAGTATCCTGCGAAGAATGGGACTTGAACCCACACGGGAGAACTCCCACTACCCCCTCAAAGTAGCGTGTCTGCCATTCCACCACCTTCGCGCTTGGATAAAGCACAGGTTTATAAAAACTATGCAAATAACATTGTACCACAAAAAACTCTGTATGTCAAGCATTTTCTTAAAAATAGAATAACAACCTTTCTTGATGATGATGACTATTCCAATTTTTATTAAAATCGGCAGTCGGTTGAGTTCGCAGTAGCAATTTTCGATTCGCTTATTAGAATTTTTTGCAAATCTAAAAAATCAGTCTGATTTTGAAAATTGATTAAAAAACGGAAACGACAGGGGTTAAAACCTCTATCGTTTTTTGTGAATATTACAGCCAAACCGTTACAGCGAACCCGCCGGAAAAATAAAAAGTTCGTGTAATACCCGAATAGTGGAGTCGGGGAGAATCGAACTCCCGTCCGAAAACCAATCCGCTTACCTTTCTACACGCTTAGTCATTTGTTTCTTACCAATTTTTAATTGGTACATTTCCCATTGTGACGGTACAAGTAACAAACCCGCCAGTCGGTAGCCCTTTAATACTCTTTAAAGTTACAAGGCTCTCACCTAAAGAGTTGACCGCTAATTGACGCCCAAGCCGAAGCCGCGGTACTCTTCGGGAGGACGGAAGCCGCCTTAGGCAGCTACTGCTACAGTTCTATTGTTAGCGTTTAAAATTTAATTGCCCTCTATTAAGGAGATTGGGCGCACTCCGCGTGCTTAACAAGGTTCATAATCCCCGTCGAGACCATTGCGACCCCATTTGTATGTATATTATACAATATTTTAAATAAAATGTCAATAGTAAAAATTTTTCCGACAAAATTTTTAAAATCGCTTGACAAAGCAGTTTATTTTATGATATAATTATAAAGCTGTTTAGCAAAAATAAGTTTTTACATTTAAAATTTATTTTTACAGAAAAGGCGGTATAGCTCAGTTGGCTAGAGCACTCGGTTCATACCCGGGGTGTCGTTGGTTCAAATCCGACTGCCGCTATTTCTCCGATTCATATAATAAAATAGTTTCAAGGCCCGTTGGTCAAGCGGTTAAGACTCCGCCCTTTCACGGCGGCAACGCGGGTTCGAGTCCCGCACGGGTCAGTGGCGTAATGCGCGGCGAGCCGCCGCAGGCAATTTCCCTGCTCCTATCAAAGGTTGCAGGGATTTTTATTTTTCCGCTCTCAATTCCGGACATGCTTTCGACATATTCTTTCTCAATACCGCATTTTTCGTTTGCTTCTTTAATATAATCAATAAAGCAAATAATGAAATGAGGTACGAAAATGGATAACCTGTCAAAACATGTAGATGATTATAAATCGCTTAAAACAACAATCAAGGATTTTGAGCAGAAATTAAAATCTATCGAAGAAAAAATTAAATCCCAAATGGGTGATAAAGAAGAAATCATTGTAAACGGAAACACAATAAGATGGAAAACAATTGTACAGAACCGATTTGATACAACAGCTTTCAACGAAAAACATCCGGTTTTATATGAGGAATTTTTAAAACAAAGCGAATCAAAACGTTTTACGATTACATAAAACAATAAAAAATCCGCAAACACTTTTTAAAATGTTACGATATTTATATAAATTGTTTTTGTTATTATAGAAGTGTATTTTCTTTTATGTTATAATTTTATTATTGCTTCGGCACTAAACAGTAGGCATAACTACTTTCGTTTTCTCCGCCTGCGGCGGAGAAAACACAGAGAAAATCCCTATTGTTTGCTTTAAAATTAACAACATAAGAAAGGATACTAAAAATGAAGAAATTATTAATTTTATTTTTAACAATGTGCATGGTTTTTTCTTTTACAGCTTGCGAAACAAATAATGCACAAGACGAAAATGAAAAAAGCAATGTTCAAAATGATGATTCAAGCAACATCACTGACGACAACACAAGCGAC
>WRJM01000137.1 GCA_009782265.1 Oscillospiraceae bacterium
CGTTCTGCGACGAGTGCATACCCGGGTCGTCGGCAACAGCAAACACCAAACCGCCCGTTACGCCTGTATACGACGCTGTAAACAGCGGGTCAGCCGCCACGTTCAAACCTACATGCTTCATACCGGTGAAAGCGCGCGCTCCTGCTATGCTTGCGCCGATGACGACTTCAGCGGCAACTTTTTCGTTCGGCGCCCACTCTGTGTGTAATTCATTGGCAAAATTCGCCGTAAAAGCGGTTATTTCGGTGCTTGGTGTTCCGGGATAACTTGAAACCACCTCTACCCCCGCTTCATATAATCCGACAGCAACCGCATGGTTACCGAGTAATAACTCTTTCATAAGTACAAATATTCCTTTTCTTTTTATTCTATTCTAATCTATAACTATTATATCATATTTACTATACAAAGTCAAATCAAAACCTTGCTTTTAATCAGTGCCTTTTTGATTTGCTTTCCTGTTACAGCCGCGGCGGCTATTTTAACGGGGTCCATGGGCAGATACGGCAGAATACATGCCATAAAAGCGGTTTGCAGATTGCACTGCATAACAAAGCTGTACCACAGCAATCCGCCAAGATAATTCAAAAGCAAGCCTGCGATTAAGCATAGAATAAACCCTATTTTACTTTTTAATTTTTCACCGAATCCTGCCGCAACGGCAATTAGCGGAAAAGTCATAATAAATCCGCCGGTCGTACCGGAAACAACAGCAAATCCGCCTCTGAATCCGGCAAAAACCGGAACGCCCAATGCCCCGAGCAGTATGTAAACCAACGCAACGGTGACGCCTTTTTTATAACCGAGAATGATTCCCGCGAACATCAGCGCAAAAGTCTGCATGGTCAGCGGCACGCCAAAGGGTGTGGGAAAACTGATTTGTGCCATGACGGCGATGACGGCGGCAAAAATACCGATAAAACAGATGTCGCGGATTGCAGTTTTTTTCATGGTAATCTCCTTTTACGCGTTATTATTATTATTGTAGGGGACGACGCCCACGGCGTCCCGTGCGGTACTTAGCAAAGCTAAGTACATGGGCCAGCCCCTACAGGTTATTTTAAATATTTCGCTTCTCTGAATGTCACCGTTCCCGTAAAAGGATTATATAACAAATCACTGCTTTTTTTATTATAAAAAAACAATTCCGTCTGATAACAAACAGGAACGAAAACCGCCTGTTCCAAGAGCATATTCTCAGCTTGCAAAAAAAGCCCTGCTCCCGCTTCCAAGTCAGCCGAATGTCTTGCTTCCGTCAGAATATTTCTGTATTCCGATGAGGGAGCGGGCTGGCTTCTGATACACTTTCCGAATTGGCTTAAATAAGCGTCCGGGCTGTTAAATTCACCGCTAATCTTTGTCATGGCAATGTCATAATCGCCGCCGGAAAGCGCGCTTTCAAACTCATCATCAGGTAAAACCCTGATACTGCAATAAAACCCAAAGGTTTGCCATTGCTGTAAAATCCTGCTCATGTATTCAAACGCCGTCCGGTTATCCGGAATTATAACCGAAAGCCCCGAAAGCCTGTCATATCCCGCTTCTTTCGCGCCTTTTTCATAGGATAATTTGGCGTTTTCAGCGTTATACGCCAAAACCGCCGAATCCCCCGCTGTTTTGCGGTAAGGCTCTCTGCCGATATTAATCAGCGGCGGGATTATATTTTCCGAAGTTCTCCAGCCGTACCGGTTCGGATTAATAAGATTCCTGTCAAGGCCGCTTGCGAGTGCTTCCCGTAAATCCGCGTTACTGAAAACTTTATCCCTGTTTGTGTTAAAAACAATCCCCCAAACAGAATTTTCAAAACCGTCATATGGATAATTGTTAAGCATTAAAAACTCCGCGTTTTCACCCTCCGCGATGATTGAATGAACATGACCGTCTAAAAAATGCGTCAGCGGGTCTTTTTCACCAATGAAAAAGTTTAAACCGGACGGAAAAATCTGCTCCGCTTCGTTATTTTTGGCGTTGCGCCGCATGATAATGATATTGTTGTTACTGCTGTAAGGGTCGAAATTCCATTTTGTAATGTAAAACGCGCCGTTTGAGGGTATACTTTTTTCATTTAAGCCGTAACGCCCCGCTGTTTTTTCATATAATTCCTCGTTGCAAGGCATTGCGGGGGTTGTGGTGAGCAGATAGGGAAGCAAAGGGTTCGGGGCTTCAAGCGTGATTATCAGCGTATAATCGTTCAAGGCGTGAACGCCGATGGCTTCAAGCGGGCGTTCAGGGTCATGCTCAAATTCTATTCTGCTTTTATGTACATTCTCACCGTTTTTGATTGAATAAAAAAGCGGTGCGTTTTCGGATTTTACGGCAGGATTAAAAAGCCGCCTGAACGCGAAAACGAAGTCATGCGCCGTACAAGGCACATTTTCACCGTCATAATACCAAAAAATATCTTCCCTTAATATAAAAGTATAAATCAAGTTATCTTCGGAAACCGAATATTCGGCGGCAATATTGGATATAATCCCGCCGTTCCCGTCAACTTTCAGCAGTCCGTCAAACATATTCGCAATCAGCAAAGCGGCGGTCTGCCCTGTTGCGGTTTGCGGGTCAAGGGTTTTCGGATTTACCGGAATGTCGTATTTAAATATAAAACCGCTTCCGTCTTTATCAGCACAGCCTGTTATAAAAAGGCAGAGAAACGCGGTTATAACTAAAAAATTAATGATTTTTTTCAGATAAAACAACCGCCTTTCCCTGCCTTACACTCTCCTTGCAGTCAAGCACCCGCTGATTCTTACTGCCCTTGAATTTAAGCAGATAACTTGTTTGTTCCTGTAAAAACTTGCCGTCAATCAATACATCTATTCTGCTTAACAATTCTTTTACCGCGCTGTTCTTCATTGCAAGCAGTTCTTCAAATTTATAGCCCGAAAAGCAATAGATATTATAACCCTCTATGCTTTTCGCAAGCTCTAAAAATTCTTCCGGCTGGCAAAACGGTTCGCCGCCCGTAAAGGTGACGCCGTCGGTAAGCTTATATTCGGTTACAAGCTCCGCGATTCTGACGGTGTCATAAATTTTACCGCCGTTAAAATCATGCGTGTGCGGGTTGTGACAACCCGGGCACTTATGCGGACAGCCCTGCGCAAAAACAGCAAAGCGATACCCCGGACCGTCTACGATTGATTCGGGGACAAGCCCCGCTAATTTAATCTGCATGATTATAACCATGCCCCTTTCTGTTCACAAAAACCACATGCAAATTGGCATGGTTGCGTATTTCTGTACTTCTTTTTATTTGGTATTTTCAAACTTTTTCACCTTACTTATGTATTCGGGTTTAATTGATTCTAATAATATTTTAACGGTAAAAGCGGAAAGTGTCAATATATTTTATGAAAATAATACTAATCATTCGTTAAATTTTTGTTCTATGTCCGGCTTGTCCGTAATATAATTGAAAAAAATCAGGACAAGCGAAAGGAACTGACAGTAATGAAAAAAATTCTTTTGATACTTATAACAGCGGCGGTATTTTTCATTTCCGCCTGTACCGTAATGCCGGCGCAAAAGCTTTCCGAAAGCGAAAAAAATCCGCCGGACATGCCTGTGAGCACAATCAGTTTTACACCGGAGCCGGGGGAGTTAAACTTTTCGCAAGTATCATTCAGCATAAAAACAAAGCCG
>WRJM01000138.1 GCA_009782265.1 Oscillospiraceae bacterium
GGAAATAAAATTAGATTCATATTTAAAAGCCCTTGAAGGTCATGCCCATGCTTTTGAAAACATTAATAAAGAGCCTTATGAAGCCCGCGCAGGTGTGCTGTTCTCATTGGTTCAAGTCAGCGGTTTTCAGGATTTAGTTTATATTGATACGGGGGGCTTGGCGGTTTCCGCTCATCATAACAATGTCGAAAATTTATCCGCACGTCCGTATTTCCGCAGCGCAATAGATGGATTTAATAATGTATCAGGAATCATTATAAGCGCGTTTGACAATACAAGAACAAATGTTTTCGCTGTTCCCGTATATACTGAAGGAAAAATTACAGGCGTTTTAGCGGGTACGGTCAGTGCAGACGACATCAGCGCGCTGATGTCATCGGATACTTTTAATAATCAAGCGTCAAGTTATATTATGGATTCAACCGGCTCAATCGTACTGGCATCGCATAACAATATATTAAATCTTGATTCCGACATCAGTTTGTTTGATTATGTAGAAATGGTTTCGGATAAGGAAAAAGTATTGGTTGACTTACATTCCGGAAATCCGCTCGGCAGTTTTTCGTTCAAGATGAACGGCGAAGAATTTTATGCGACCTATAAGGCAATCGGTATCGGAGACTGGGCGGCAGTAACCATGGCGCGTTCAAATGACATATATGTGATTACGTCTAACGTATTTAACATGATGTTTATTTTTACGCTGATGTTCTTAGTCATAACTTCCGCCGGCATTATCATAGTCGGGGCAAGGCACTGGGTTATATCCAATAAATATGCCGAAACCGTAACAGAGCGCGATTATTTTAAATTTACGGATACGCTTACAGGCGGTTCTTCCTATGAAAAATTCCTTACTGACGTAAGCGGAATTTTTGAAGCTTCGGAAAGCGGCGTAAATTACGCGATGATTTCTGTAGATATAGATAAATTCCGTACCGTCAATGACCACTTGGGGCATGACGAAGGAAGCAAAATCCTGATTAAGCTTTCCCAAATTATTCAAAATAACCTGAGCGACGATGAAACTTATACGCGTAAAAACGCAGATTTATTTTACATATTGTTAAAATATGACACAGACACCGATATTTTCGGGCGCATTAAAACAATCATCAACGATTCTTATTATCAAATAGAAGACTTTAAGCTGATTCTTCTGTTCGGTATTTATAAAATTGAAGATGTGCAAATGGATATCCGTTCTATTATAGACTGTGCCGACCTTGCCCGCAGAACCATAAAAGACAGCAGTGACAGCACTTACGCATTTTTTGACAGTAAAATGCTTTCAAAAATCCGCGAAGAAAAAAGAATTGAAAACCTGATGGAATTTGCTTTGGAAAGCAACGAGTTCAAAGTATACCTGCAGCCTAAATATGACCTTCAGAACCGCAAGGAAATTATAGGCGCGGAAGCACTCATCAGATGGTTCAGGGACGGAAAGATGATTCCGCCGGGAGGCTTTATCCCAATCTTTGAAAAAAACGGGTTTATACTGAAAACCGACCTGTTTGTTTTTGAGGAAGTGTGCAAACAGCAGAAAACATGGCTCTCGCACGGGTATGAAATGCGGGTGATTTCAGTAAATATGTCGCGTGTGAATGTACAGCATCCGAATTTTGTTCGCAATTTATATGATATATGCACAAAATACAATGTGCCGACAAAATACTTTGAAATTGAAATTACGGAAAGCGTTGCTTTTGAAAACCTTGAAGTGCTGACACGTGTATTCAACGAGCTTAAAAACTACGGCTTCCATATTTCCATCGACGACTTCGGAACAGGCTACTCTTCGCTCAACATGCTTAAAAACCTGCCGGTTGACGTATTAAAGTTAGACAGAGCGTTTTTATCGGAATCGGGTAAAAACGAACGCGCAAACAGCATAATAAAGCATATTATTCAATTGGCACTATCCCTGCATATGAAAACGATTTGTGAAGGAATCGAAACAAACGACCAAGCGACCCTGCTCAGCGAACTCGGCTGTGATATGGCGCAGGGGTTCTACTTTGCAAGACCGATGCCGATTGAGGATTATGAAAAGCTTTTATACGGAAACGAACTTGACGCGAGGGTAACAAAATGATATAATAAAGGGCGGGGAATAGCCGTCCTTTATGTTTATAAAATTAATTAACAAGACTGGCGGCTATTGATGTTTTGCTAAAGCAAAACATCTTTACGTGAGGGGTAAGCTAACCCGCCTTTTATTTTTAGTATAAACACCAAAGGAGAAACATAAATGGAATTTGAATTCAAGGAAAGAACAACATTGACCGAAATGGTCGAAAACACTGCTGAATCGCTTTTTAACACAATGAGGTACATATATATTATTTCGGAAAGCGATTTTTATAATATAAACAGCAAGGATATTTTTAAAGTCGCGCTTTCGGACGTAACGAATCCCTCCATATTAGACAACCTCGGGATTCAGGTAAACGACGCGAAAATCGGAGAAATGGGCTCAGATGATTTCAAGCGCGTAAAATCAATGATTCACTATGCTTTTATCATAAGGCTTCCTTTCCTGCGCCGCTCCATGGAATTCTGCCCGCTGAAAGAAAACCACATTAAAGACCTTTACGCGCTTGCGGTAAAAAGGGGTGCTGAGAATTACGGCGAAATCATAGAAGAAGATTTTAAAATTATGCTGAAAATTGCGCGGAATAAACAGCCCGAACCCCCTTTCGACGGGGAGTGGTTCAGACGCTGGGTATATACAAGAGGAAAGGAACTATCGGTCATCAACAACCGGAACATGTTCCTGCTCGGCTGTATGGATGCGATGTTCCCGCTTTATTATTCGGCACTGACGGAAAAATTAACGATGATACTTTTAAAATGGCAGGAGAATGATTGAAATATTTATAACGCGTAGGGTCGGGCTTCCACGCCCGACCCTACTAATTTAATGAAATTATTCCCCGCTGATTATTTTTTTGATTTTCTCCGCTAATTCTTTTAAAGCCTGCGAAAGAAAATTTTCTGCTTCGCCCGAAGCGGAAGCTTCGGCGGCAGGGGGAAGATTCAAATGCGTTGTGTCCATCCAAATCACGCAGTCTTCCGGGATTCCGAGCTGTTGGGGAACAGCAGGCTCTGTCGCTAAACAGAAGAATTTCCATTTATAAACATAGCTTTGATGTCCAATCATATCGGCAATCTGTGCGAATGTAAAGCTTTTGCTGGCATTGTCCCGCCCGAAAGCGGTTAAAACAAATATAATGTTTTCAGGATGTTCATTCGGGTCGGTTTCGCTGAATACTTTCCCTTTTTCATTTATCATGTTTCCGGCTGAATCAAAAATATCGCGTGTTCCGTTGGCAATGTAGTTCTTGGCATTGAAACTGACCGCCGCAACGGGAACATCGTTCGCGGTGACTTTGTAACCGTTGCCGAAATTGGCAAATGTTACCCTGATATCGAAACCGGTTTTTTTCAGGATTGAAATAAAATCCGAACTGCTTTTACGCGCTTGCTTGCCGAAATCAGGGATAGGCGCGTTGTTGTCGTGAAGGATAATAATCTCTGTTAAACCAATTTTCATAGCGCGTAATCCCTCCTAAAAAAAGAAATAAATATTTA
>WRJM01000139.1 GCA_009782265.1 Oscillospiraceae bacterium
ATTCATAGTATACTTGCTGTAGGCGGGGAAACACAGCGAAAATCTCTACTGTTTACTTTAAAGTAATAATAACACATTGTGAAAAGAGGATTATTTATGTCTATACTCATCACCGGCGGTGCGGGTTACATCGGCTCACACACCTGCGTTGAATTGCTCAACTCCGGCAGGGAAATCATCATTGCTGATAATTTTTATAATTCTAAACCTAAAGCACTTGATGTTATCAAAGAGCTTACGGGCAAGGATTTTAAATTTTATGAAGCCGACATCTGCGACAAGGCGGCAATGGAAGAAATCTTCCGCGAAAATAATATCACGGAAGTCATTCACTTTGCCGGATATAAAGCGGTCGCCGAAAGCGTAAGAGAACCTTTGAAATATTTTCACAACAATGTTTACGGAACGATGGTTTTGTTTGAAATTATGGGGAAGTATAATTGCAAAAAAATGGTTTTCAGCTCGTCCGCCACGGTTTACGGGATTCCGGAAAGCGTGCCGGTAACGGAAGAATCGCCGTTATTTGTAATAAATCCCTACGGGCAAACCAAGCTGATGATTGAAAATATATGCAAGGACATTTCCGCTTCCGATAACGACTGGAGTTTTACTTTACTGCGTTATTTCAATCCTGTGGGTGCGCATGAAAGCGGCAAATTAGGAGAAGACCCCAACGGGATTCCGAATAATCTTATGCCGATTATTTTACAGGCGGCAAGCGGAAAAATACCGGAGTTGAACCTTTACGGGAATGATTATCCCACACCGGACGGAACGTGTATCCGCGATTATATCCATGTTGTTGATTTGGCAAAGGGACATATCGCCGCGCTTGAAAAAATGCAAAAAGGTGTGAATATTTATAACCTCGGAACAGGGAAGGGTTGTTCTGTGCTTGAAATGATTGAAACCTTCAAGCGCGTCAATCATATAAATGTACCGTATAAAATTACCGGTCGCCGTCCCGGGGACGCCGCCGAATGTTGGTCTGACCCGTCAAAAGCAGAGCGGGAGCTTGGCTGGAAAGCGGAGCTTGATATTGAAAGAATGTGCAGGGACTCATGGAGATTTGCACAAAGTAATCAAGAATAAAGGAAGAGAATTATGCCCATAATCGCCGGATTTGTTTTTCCGCACCCGCCCTTGTTAATCCCCGAAATCGGGAAAGGGGAGGAGCGTAAAGTCGCTAAAACATCGCAAGCTTGCGATGAATGTGCAAGGTTTATTGCCGATTTAAAACCCGATACGATTATACTTTCTTCTCCGCACGCAAAGGCTTATTATGACGCTTTTCATATTTCAGAACCCGATGAGGAGTTTGACCATGGGGCACTTGTCCCTCTTTATTTCGTGAATCAATATTATGAAGATTACAGGCTTGTAAGAATCAGTTTATCGGGGCTTTCGTTTGAGGAGCATTTTAATTTCGGGAAAGAAATTGCCGGAAAAACCGGTAATGAACGCGTGGTTTATATTGCTTCCGGCGATTTATCGCATAAGCTGAAAGCGGATGGACCTTACGGGTTTGCGCCGGAGGGCGTTGAATTTGATAAAATTGTAACAGAGGCTTTAAACAAGGGCGATTTTGAAGCATTGCTCAACATTGATTCTACCTTGCAGGAAAAAGCCGCGGAGTGCGGGTTACGGTCGTTTGTTATCATGGCGGGCGCGCTTGACGGGTTAAAAACAACCCCGAAACTGCTTTCATACGAAAACACTTTCGGGGTGGGGTATGCGGTGGCGGCGTTTACAGTTAATAGATGACAGTGGATAGTGAACAGTTAAAATAAAGGAGAAAGGTATGAATCCTTATATTAAGTTAACGAAATATTCAATCGAGCATTTTGTGAAAACCGGCAGACCGGCAGATTTACCCGCAGGTTTACCTGCCGAGCTTCTCGAAAAAGAAGCGGGCGTGTTTGTGTCGTTAAAAAAGCACGGGGTTCTGCGCGGCTGTATCGGGACGATTCTGCCGACAAAACCGAGCGTTGCGGAGGAAATCCTGCGAAACGCAATCAGTGCCTGTTCGGAAGACCCGCGTTTTCCGCCGATAGAAGAAAACGAGCTTGACGCGCTTGAATACAGCACAGATGTGCTTATGCCGCCGGAAATCATCAACAGCCTTGAAATGCTTGACGTAAAAAAATACGGCGTAATCGTCACAAGCGGCTATAAACGCGGCTTGTTGCTTCCTAACCTTGACGGCGTTGATACCGTTGAGGAACAGGTCGCAATCGCCATGCGGAAAGCGGGGATTACGCCCGATGAAATTATAAATCTTGAACGCTTTGAGGTAGTACGTTATAAATGAAAATTGAATCGGGAGCGGCTTCTGTCTGTGAAATTTGCCCGCATTATTGTGCAATTGAAGAAGGGCGGGTCGGGTTCTGCCGCGGGAGAGGGAACGTAAACGGGAAAATCACCTGCTTGAATTACGGTAAAATAACCTCGCTTGCCTTAGACCCGACCTCAAAAAAACCGCTTAAAAATTTCTTTCCGGGCAGTATGATTTTATCGGCGGGAAGCTTTGGTTGTAATATGCGCTGTGATTTTTGCCAGAATCACAGTATTTCAATGGCAAATTCCGGTACAAAAACTACATTTATTTCACCCGAAACACTTGTTGAAGAAGCAATTGCGCTAATTCCTGACGGCAATATCGGGGTTGCGTTTACTTATAATGAGCCGCTTATCAGCTATGAATATATAAAGGATTGCGCGAAAATTTTACGCGAAAATCAGCTTAAAACTGTGCTTGTAACCAACGGGCTGGTGAATGAAAAGCCGCTGACGGAATTACTGCCGTTCGTTGATGCGATGAATATTGATTTGAAGTGCTTTTCTGAGGAGTTTTATAAAGAATTAAGCGGTGATTTAAACACGGTTAAGCGCACAATTGAGCTTGCGAATGAGCAGTGCCATGTTGAAGTGACTACGCTGATTATCCCCGGGAAAAACGACGGGATTGAGGAAATCGCCGCGCTTTCTGAGTGGCTCGGCGGTGTGAACTGCGGAATTCCGCTACATTTATCGCGGTATTTTCCGCGTTATAAGTATGAAATTGAGGCGGCTACTGCTGAGAAGCTGTTTGAGCTACGTGAGATTGCGAGAAAAAGCTTGGATTATGTGTATGTGGGGAATGTGTAGGGGTTCATTAATTATTGACATGCTTTATAAACAATATTTTCAATTTCAAGTAATCGTGTTTTAATTTTTTCTTTATTATCTGCCGCCGCACCTAAGTAAAATTTAATCTTTGGTTCGGTACCAGAAGGGCGTACCGATACTATCGTTCCATCGGCGCACAGATACTGGAGTACGTTCGACCTCTCTATGTTAATAGGTATTGTTTTGCCACTCGGAATATCGAGAGATAGGCCGCTATGGTAGTCGCGAACAGTGCTTACTGGCGAACCACAGATACTCTTTGGCGGATTAGCGCGAAAATTCTCCATCATCGCGCGAATCTCCTCCGCTCCCTCTTTTCCCTTACGCACAACGTTCACAAGAGATTCCTTGTAAAGCCCGTATTCGACATACATATCATAAAGAATATCCAAAAGCGTTTTGCCCTCTGTTTTTGCCCA
>WRJM01000140.1 GCA_009782265.1 Oscillospiraceae bacterium
TTCTGTGTTCTCAACGCGTCAATTTCGGCGGGAAGAACATCGGGCCATTCAAAACCGCGAAGCATAACCGGAACAACATTCTTGTTATTATTAAGCGCGTGGGCAATTTCCAACCGAACCCAGTCGTCTTCGTTAATACAGCGGTCAAGGCTTCCTTTGGAACACACAACAATAAAATCAACGCAGTCTTCGATAACCGAAAGCAACTTTTTATTAAAACTACCGGAATTAAGACTTTCAATATCTAAGAAAACGTTATATCCTTTTGAAACCAATCTGTCACGCAGAAGAATTGCCGTTGTTTCGCCGCCGTCGCGCCTGTACGACAGGAAAACATCATACTTTTTTGAATCCGCCGTTGAACCGTTTTCTGCCGAACCACATTCGGGGCAGAATTTACCTGCTTTTTCCGCTTCATAACCGCATTTCCCGCATTTCCATAACATAGCGGGAGCAGAAACCGCCGATACAGGCGGAACAGGCGCAACAAACGGCGAAGTCTGCCCTTGCATATTGCTCATCATATTAATGCCCATCATTCCCAAGCCCACGCCCATCATATCCATTCCGGTGGTGCCGTTCGGATTGTTCCCCATATTCTCGAACGCGGTTGCCTGCGCGTCGGTCATTCGCCCTGCCATAGCCGCCGAACTGCCTCCGAGCATAGCCGCGTTATCGAATGTTTCAATCCTTGTTCTCGATTTATCGTCCGGCGTAATCTTGTTAATCGCGGCTGAAATAACCTCCATACCGCGCATCTGTTTCCAGTCGCCGCTTAACGCCTCTTTCATATAACGCGAAAGCTCCTGCTGTTTCGACGGAAGCTGGCTGAACTTGATATTCTCGCTTGCCAGCTTATTCATCGCGGAATCCATCGCGCTGTAAAACTCGGCATCGATTTGCGACGTTAACTGCGACACCACGAAGCTGTCCTTAACATTGCCCGAAACCATCGCGTAAAAATAAATCGGGTCGGCGATTTTAAAGCTGTAAACACCGTGATAGTTGACGTATAAAACCGTTTTATAAAACGGGTCGTCGTATGGCATGGGCGAGCTTGACGCGAATTTATTGCCGATAATTTCCTTTAGATTTATGTAATAAACCTTTTGCGAAGAGGTGATGTTTCCGCCGTGACCGAACCGCTTTACAACCTCGTTAAAGGATTCGCGAAGCCCCTCGCCCAAATCGCCCGCAAATAACGACGGCGCGGACGACAGCTCAAAGGTATACGCTCCCGCTTCGCAGGTAAAATCAACGATTCTGCCGTTATCGGTGACAATCATCGCCTGACCCTCGTTCACCGCAATCACCGAACCTTTGGAAATAATATCGTCGCTTCCCGAAAAGTTGCTTGAATCGAATCGCGTGGCGTCGGTTCGCTTTTTCCCTCTCATAATCAGCGCCCCCGCGGGAATCGAATCGCAGACAAAGAAATCCTTCCACTGGTCTGCCAACGTAGAGTGAACCGCTCCTTTTAACGCTCTGATTAATCCCATTGTAAAACCCTCCCAATATATTATTTTTGAAATAAACAGCAGATATTTTCTGTGGTTCTCCCCGCCTACGGCGGGGAGAACCACGAATAGCCCTATTCCAAATATATCATAATCTCATTCATTGTATCGTAATCGGGAATTTGAATCACGCGGGTAATTTCTTCGGTAATCCCGATACTTTTCATAAGCGGCGTTAATTCCGCCGTCGTATCAATACGGAAACCGTGAGCCTCCCAAACCAAACGCTGTATTTCCTTATCGTTCATCGCTTCAAAAAAACCTGTTGCCTCTTCGCTTACCGCGATAAAAACGTGATTGCTCCATACGGTCGGGGTTGGATAAAGAACCCGGATTTTATCTTTGATTTTATTCCAGTCGGCGGGATTTTCGGCGGCAAATTCAATAATTTGGTTTTCATAAAGCGCGACCAACGCCTTTCCGCCCGCCCCTGTTCTTAAATACTGGCTGAACAAATCCGAAGAAGAGGTTTCCTTATAGCCCGACTTTGACAGAATATCGTTGAGGGGTTCGATAATATCAGGAATGTCGTTTTTCCTGACCGTGTTGCCGTTATTCAAAACAGTCGCAATCAAAGCGGTATACAGATTCCCCGAATTAGAATGAACCGGGTCGGTTGAATAAACGCAGATTTGCCCGTATAAATCGTTTACCCCTATATCCGCCCAAGAAGTATCCGCCCGCATTAATTCAACAAGTTTCTGCATATCAATGGAATAAACGCCGTTTGATTCCGAAACAACCCCCGCGCTGATTAATCCGTCTGTAACGGTATCCCAAGAATAAATCACAAGCGGCGAAATAAACACGTCTTCCGAACGCTGTGCGCTCCCGCCGTTGAGCTTATACAACTCGGCGGCAAGACTGCTCGACGGAAAGATGAAGTCTTTATCGGAAACGCTTTCCCGCGCCATATCAAGCGAACCCATTTTGCGGTAATCCATTTCAATATGATACTTTTTTGATAAGATTGAAGATACCTTTTCATCGTCAAGAAAACCGATTTTCTCACCCCCGACATATCCTGTTACGGTGACCGTTTCGGCTTCGCTTTGCTTCATCACGACAAAAACGGCGACAAACACAATTACCGCGACAAGTATTCCCGCGCCGATGATTTTAGTTTTCATAGCTCCCTCACAATTTCGGTAATTTTCACAATCAAATCTTGAAATTCGGTAATTAACTTAACGTCGTTGTCAATTAAACGGTTAAAATTCTCGTGGAAATAATCGAGCATATTATCGAAATTTTCTCGGATTTTCTCTTTAACCTCGCCGTAATTTCCTTTTGAAACCGTTTCTTCGGCTTTGTCGGCGCGTTCGTATTTTTCTGCAAGAAGCAACCCCGCGTAAAGGTATCTTTCAAGGAATTTTTCCGCCGTGTAAAGACAGTCGGTATCGGTATTAATTTTATAGAATACGCTGTTCGCGTCGTCGGCAAGCTGCGCGGTTTTGATTGAAAGCCAAGCGTTTTCGGTTTTGAATGTTTTCAGTTTTTCGACAATCCCTGCCCAGCTTTTTATAGTCGCTTCGGCTTTGTTTTTGTTTGAAACCTTGGTAATATCTATACCGCAAACGGTTACGCTTGACGGTTTGAGTACAAACAACATTCCCGCGAAAACACCTATTGCCGCCAAAATGATAATCCAAAAAGGAATTGTTTCCCTAAAAATAAAGAATAACAACAGAAAAAATAACGCGGTAACAATCCCCGAAATAAGCCAGTTACTGTCTTTAAAACCTTTCATCAGTTATACCCTCTTACCTGTTTGAACGCCGATACTATATCGGTTCTTCCGTCAAACGTCCGCGACCTTGTAAGCTCTGAAATTTTATTCAGCTGACTGCTTGAAGCCTCTCCGAACATTATCGAAAACACCGGAACGGTGGTTTCGTTATTTCCGGCATACAGTTCAAACTCAAACGCCGTCATTCCGCTGTTGCTCTCACCGTCGGTAAGAAGCACCACGGCTTTCATATAGGAATTGTCAAGCTCTTCCAGCATTTCAATTCCCATAACCGCGGGGGAATATATATCGGTTCCGCCGGCGGGTT
>WRJM01000141.1 GCA_009782265.1 Oscillospiraceae bacterium
AGTTTTCGTAAAAATCAACATATTTTGTAAATTTTCACAAAAACTTATTCTTGAGCAACCATTTGATTTTTTTTAACAAGTATGTTATACTGTAACAATGAAAATAATGATTAACTTGGTGCTGACCGCATTAATCCCGACAGCCGCTTATATCATTGCCGCGCACTTAGGGGTGAAGAAAAAGCGGAACAGACTTCTCGCCGCTTTGATTGGCGTTTCCTACCCCGCCGTTATCGCTTGTTCCGCATTGACAACAGACGAACCGTTCGGTTTTCTTTTCCCGCTAATCATTTCGCTTATTATGCTTTATTCGGCGAATTTAAAAACAGACAATAAAAACGCCGTTTTAAGGAATCTGCTGTCTGTGTTGTTAGGGGTGATGTTGGTCGCGGGCGTTGTGGTCTATGAACGGTTGTTTGCAGTTGCGGCGGCTGCCATGCTTACGATTTTATTCGCGCGCGTTTTTTATAAAAAGAAAATCATTTCGGTTCTCATGTTTTTAATTTCCTCAATCGTGTCAGGCGCGGCGGTTTCGATTTTAAACGGCAGCTTTCTGACGATTCCGTGGAATATCGGTCTTGATATTCAACCCCCTGATGTGGCGCATTTGTTTAACCTGATTTGCGGGCATTTGTTTTACTTCTCTGTTTCGACATGGGGCTTAGGAATTTTAGGTTTGTGCCTTTTTATTAAACGTATTCGTAACGCAGGAAACATATCCTTTGTTTTGATGTTTGCGTTTTTATCCTTGTTATTGAATGTAATCACAAGCGTCATAAGCAGACAGGGTGTTGATTTATACCAAGCGCAGGAAACACTGATATACGGAAAGCATATGGACAGTATCATTCCGCTTATATTGATTTCGGTCGTCTGCTGTATTCTTACTCAAGAAAGTGAGCAAAATCAAGAAACGGAACCTCAGCTTGAATTGCGGTTACTCTTGACTTCGGTCATTCTGTTAGGGGTGATTTTTACCGCCTTTTTCGCTTTTCCTGCTGAGGTAATCATTAATGCCGTGCGTATTGATGTTTCAGCGGTTCCGGGATTATATCCGCTCAGAATAGGCACGCATATAGATTCTGTTATCACGATTGATACGCTTTTTCTGAGCGTTTCGGCAGTACTCAGCATTATGGCACTGTTTATCGTATTTATTTCCTGCGCGGGACGTTATCGTTTCAAAGTCATATCGGGGACAATTGCGGCAATCGCGCTGTATTCCCTGATTTACACTTCGGCGGTGTATTTACCTTATATAATGAGTACCGGTTATGGAATATGAAGTATTCGGATTTAAAGGAATCAAATTGTTCATATCCGAAGAACATCGGTTCGGGACCGACTCTCTGTTGTTAGGAGAATTCGCCGCCGGCAGTAAAAGAATGACCGTTGTTGATTTATGCTCCGGTTGCGGAATTGTTCCGGTATTGTTGTCGGGAAACAGTAAAAACACGCCTAAAAAAATCTATGCCGTAGAAATTCAATCCCAAGCGGCTGATTTAATCAGGCAGACGGTTCATGAAAATAATCTCGGCAGCTTTATAGAAGTGATTGAGGGGGATTTACGCGAAAAAGAAACGCTCGAACCAATCGGGCGGGAACGCATTGACTTGGTGACGGCAAATCCTCCTTATTATCCTAAGCAAAGTGGGTTTGAACGAGGTTCAAACGCTCAGAAGACAGCACGTTATGAGCGGGATTGCACCATTACCGATGTGGTAAAGGCGGCTGAATTTCTGCTCAAATTCGGCGGAGAACTGAAAATGTGCATGATTGCCCCGCGTCTCGCCGAATGTATCGGGATTATGCGGGAACACTCAATAGAACCCAAAGAAATCGTGTTGATTCCCTCAAAAAAAACCAAAACAGCGAGGTTGTTTCTGATAAGCGGAAAGAAAAACGGAAAAGCGGGGGTAAGAATCACTTGGAAGTAAAACAGGGATGCTTGTATGTAGTCGGGACGCCGATAGGTAATCTGTCGGACATTTCGGAGCGGGCGGTTGAAACCTTGAAAAATGTCGACTTCATTGCAGCAGAAGATACAAGAGTGAGCGGAATTCTGCTGTCGAGATTGGGTTTAAAGAAAAAATTCACATCTTGCCATGCACATAACATCGTTTCAAAAAGCGGGGAGATTATTAAAAGATTAAAATCCGGCGATTCCTGTGCGGTGGTAACCGATGCAGGAATGCCCTGTATTTCTGACCCCGGGGAATTTCTTGTTCGGCTTTGCGGCGAAAATGATATTCCCGTTTACGTTGTTCCGGGGGCGTGTGCGCTGACAGCAGCTTTAGCGGTTTCGGGGCTTGATACAAGACGCTTTAGTTTCGAGGGCTTTTTAAGCGTAGTGAAGAAACAACGGACAACTCATCTCGAATCGCTCAAAAACAGCCCCTACACCTTAATATTCTATGAGGCTCCCCATAAATTGAGAAACACGCTTGCGGATTTGCGGACTTTTCTCGGAGACAGAAGAATCGCCGTCTGCCGTGAACTCACAAAATTGTATGAAGAAGTTCTCCGCGGCAGAATATCGGATATGATTGCGTTATATGAAGAAAAGTCCCCCAAAGGCGAATATGTTCTTGTTGTGGCAAGTGAAGAAACGGATTTCGCGGAATCAGCAACGGATTTGAAACAAGCTTCAAAATCGGCGTTAGAACTGCACCATTCGGGAATGGGTTTGTCAGAAGCCGCAAAAACGGTTTCGGCGCAAACCGGGTTGAAAAAGTCGGATATATACCGTGAGACCGCTAAAATAATAAAATAACATGACCTTATTTATCGAAAATAAGATGACGTTATTTTTTTATTCGCATGACGTGATTTATTTTATAGCCAAAAACTGTAAAAAAATGAAAATTGCTTATTTCGAAAGTGAAATTAGAATGAGTTTGATTGTTTCATTTTATTAAAGAAATTCGTAAGCGTTTAACACATTACCCGAAATAAAAGAAGGAAATTCGGGTGTCCGGATTTAATTGAACCTCACGAGCAAGAGCCGCACCGGAAGGTCGGGGATTGAAAACGGCGGAAACCGCTCACAGCGCGTAAACAAATGAACCTAATTTTCTGACAAACAACATGATGTGATTTTTCCTAACCGTGTTCCGGCAGATTTTTTCTTCAATTTATTCCGAGCAAAATCTTTAATTTTAACGAAAAAGAAATGACGAGTCCGAGGTCAAGACTTTTTCGGCAACTAAAAATAAAGGCAGCGTAAAACAAGAATTATGATTAAACGATTTATTTTAGCAATATCAATTGCTCTGATTTTAGTGGGCGGACTTCTGCTTATATTGCTTTTGGGGAAGTCGAACACTTTTTTCGGGATTCTTGACAAGGCAATTAACGGCGAACTGTTCAAACCTGAGCGGGCGTTTTCGGTTAACGTCAATGTCTATGAAGTTAAAAATCATGACAACCCTCTGCTCGGTTTTGATAAAGCTTTTGAAGGCGACCTTGACTTAGAGGAGGCGCTCAAACAGTATTTTATTGAATACAACAATACCCTCGGTGCGCTTTC
>WRJM01000142.1 GCA_009782265.1 Oscillospiraceae bacterium
AAATCGTTTCGATTTTTAAAGTTAATTGGGGATTGCGCTGTTGCGACAGCGCCCGCAGTCCGCAGACTGCGGAAACCCGTTTAATTTGAAAAGCAAACGGCTTTTCAAATTAAACGACTATAAAACAATATAATCACACCGCAGTCATATTCATTTCATCTGTCTGCGCTGTATAAAGCCTGTAATAATCGCCTTTTTTCGCAATCAACTCCTCATGGCTGCCTGATTCGGTTATGCCTTTGTCACAAACGTACATGATTCTGTCGCAGTTGCGGATTGTGGAAAGCCTATGCGCGATAATAAAAGAAGTTCGATTTTTTAATAAGTAGTTGATTCCGGTTTGCAGATTGCGTTCTGTTTTCGCGTCAATGGAAGAAGTCGCTTCGTCAAGGACTAAAATTTTCGGGTCGGCTAAAATAGTCCGCGCCAATGAAATAAGCTGTTTCTGCCCGCCCGAAAGCCCCGAACCGCGCTCCTGAACTTCTGTATTATATCCGTCTTTCAAACCTGTGATGTAATCATGGATTCCGACTACCTTACAAGCTTCATACACATCTTCGTCCGCAGCGTCAAGTCTGCCGTATTTCAAGTTGAACATTAAAGTTCCGCTGAAAATAAAGCTGTCCTGAAGCATGATTCCCATTTGCGAACGCAAAGAATACAGCGTCGCTTCGGCAATATTAAACCCGTCTATCAGAATTTGACCCACATTGAGATTATAAAACCTTGAAATCAGATTAACAATTGTGGTTTTTCCCGCGCCGGTCGGACCGACAAGCGCGATGCTTTCGCCCGCTTTTACTTTGAATGACAGATTTTCAAGGATATTTACACCAGTTTCATAAGAAAAAGTTGCGTTTTTAAATTCAACATCACCTATAATTTCCGGAATCGGCACTGCGCCGGGGTTATTATCCACGGCGACCGGTTCGTCAAGGGTTTCAAAAATGCGTTCAAGGTAAGCGATTGCTGTAATAAACTGGTTCATCAGATTCGCAAGCGTGAGCAAAGGCTGCCAGAAGCGGTCAGCATAACTGCACATGGCAAGAATTGTCCCGAGCGACACCTGCGCCGCGGTAAACACCAAAAGCCCGAACGCGAATATACAGCCTCTGATTGCCACGGCGATATTGTCAATTGCGGGCCAAAGAAGATGAACATATTTAATGGTATACATCCAGTCTTTCCGATAAGCTTTTGAAAGCTTGTCGAAGATGTCTGCGTTGACTTTTTCACGTGTGAAAAGCTGTGTAATCTGCACGCCGACAATGCTTTCGTGCAGGTAGGCGTTTAGGTTTGAGGTTTTATTGGACACCGCCTGCCAGCCCTTACGCTGTTTATTTTTAATCAGCAATATAATTAACCCCAAAAAGGGAACGCCGCCGATAACAACCAAAGCCAAACGCCATGAAACAATAAACATAAACGCGGTAATGAAAACAAGGTTGAAAATTTCAAGCACGAAGTTTATGATTCCCATGGTCATCAGGTCTGAAACGTTGTTAATATAGTTAATAATTCTAACTAATATTTTCCCGTGCGGGCGGTTGTCGTAATATTCAAACGAAAGCTTTTGCAAATGCGCGAATAAATCACGCCGGATTTCGTAAATAACGCCCTGACCTACTTTTGTCATAATAATTGTGCGCGCCCGCGCAAGAAGCGTGCTGGTTATAATCGCGCATAACAAGCCCACCGCCAATAAAACCACAAGCTTTGAATCGCTGTCGGGAATCGCAACGTCAACCGCGTGCCTGATTAAAATCGGTTCAATAAGGGCGATAATAATCGCCGAAAAACTGAAAACGAGTGCAAGAATAATTTTGCCCTTATATTTACCCGTGTAGGTTAAGGCGCGTTTTAAATGTTTAATATTAAACGGGGATTCAAGTTCTTCGTCTATATCGTATCGGTTACGTGCCATAATTTGCTCCTTATATTTATAATGTGTATTTGTGAACCACCCCGTCAACCGGTTTGCGAACCGGTTGCCACCCCTCCAAGGAGGGGAATTTTGCTCGTATAAAAGGAAAACCATTCCCCTCCTTGGAGGGGTGGCATTGAATTCGCAAAGCGAATTCGGTGACGGGGTGGTTTCTCCGCGGGGAAGTCCCCGCAACATCGCATTATATAAATTTTACGCCTGCAAGTCGTATATCTCCCTGTAATACCCGTTGTTTTCAAGCAATTCCGCGTGCGTGCCTGTTTCGGCGATTCTGCCGTCTTTGAGGATTATAATTTGATTTGCGTATTTCGCGGACGATACGCGCTGGGCAATAATAATTTTCGTGCAGGGGAAATCAAGCTCCGCAAGGCTTTGCTGAATATGCTTCTCGGTTTCAAGGTCAACCGCCGACGTTGTATCGTCAAGAATAAGTATCGCCGGTTTCACCGCCAAAGCCCGCGCAAGCGCAATCCTCTGTTTCTGCCCGCCGGAAAGCCCCACGCCGCGTTCGCCGATAATCGTATCATACCCGTCGCTCATGCTTGTGATAAAGCCGTGCGCATCCGCTTCTTCAGCGCACTTGAAAACATCGTCTACAGGCATTTCTATGTCCCCGAAAGCGATATTCCCCTCCGCGGTATCGGAATAAAGCAAAACATCCTGCGTGGCTACACCTATGTTTGAGCGCAGTTCGTTGAGCTTCAGCAACCGTATATTAATGCCGTCTACTTTTATTTCACCGCCTGTAACATCGTGAATCCGCGTAATTAGGTTTACAAGCGTGGTTTTCCCCGAACCCGTTTCCCCCATGAGCACAATGGTTTCACCTGCATTCACTTTAAAGCTTATATCTGATAAAACATTATCATGCCCGTATTTGAAGCTGACGTTGTTAAATTCCACTTCGCCTTTAATACGCTCTTTTAATGAAACCGCATCGGCGCGGTCAACAATTTTCGGTTTACTGTAATAAACCTCAATAATTTTATTGGCAGAAGCCGTAAAACGCTGCAAGTCGTTGATAATATTGCCGAGCAGCTTCATCGGGTTTGAAATCGTCCAAATTAAAGCCATAAACACCGAGAATTCGCCGAGCGTGAGTCTGCCGCCGATTACAAAAAGCCCGCCCGCTAAAAGCTGAATCACCATTAAACCGTTTGCTGAGGATTCAAGCCACGGAAAGAATTTCATCCACATGAGAGCGGCTTTTTCGTTTGCGTCCTTGTATTCTATGTTTTTTTCTTCAAAACGCTCAATTTCATAATTTTCACGCGCAAAGGCTTTTATGACGCGGTTTCCCGAAATATTTTCTTCCGCGCCCGTGTTAAGCTCTGAAAGACGTTCGCGCAGACTGATAAACATAGGGCGGACTTTTTTCCTGAACAGGAACGAAATAAAGAAAATCACCGGCGTCATCGACAATAAGCATACTGCCATGAGCGGGTCTAAAA
>WRJM01000143.1 GCA_009782265.1 Oscillospiraceae bacterium
CATCAGAATTATGAACGCGCCTTCGGATTATGACATTGAAATATTGACGCGGGAGCTGACCGTAACCGTGCTCGGACCGGAAGCGTATATTGAAGCCATGTCCGCGCTCAGTATCAGCGTTACGCTTGACCTTGCGGGGATTGAAATTTTATCCGAAACCAAAACCATACAAAAAACCGTTCAATGCCGGATTATAGGAAGAAACGTACCCGCGTGGGTGGTCGGTTATCCGATGGTTGATATTCAATTTACACGGTTATAATAAAAGAACTTTTTAAAGTAAACTGTATTGCCGCCGGCGGGCGGCAATACGAAAAAAATGCTTATTATAAGGTGCAGGAATAATAAATTAATTTCACCGATAAACAGGAGGAATAACACGTTATGGAAAGAATAAAAGTAACGGTATGCGGCAGGGATTTGCATCTCGTCACCGATGATGCCCCGGAAACCATCAGAGTGCTTGCGGGAAAGTTAGAGGAAAAAATTATTGAGTTCAGCGCGTTAAAAACCCGCTCTGACGAGGAAATGCTTACGCTTGTCGCGCTTAATGTGCTTAACGAATCGGAAAAAGATATGTCCGCCGTTAAAAATGTTATTACGGAGCTTCAGAAGAAAGTAACCGTGCTTGAATCCGATTTGACTTCATCAAAGAAAAAGGATGAGGAAACGCTCAACGAAAATATAAAAAGCGCGACGCAGGAGCTTGAACAAATCGCAAGAGTTAAAGATGAGAAGAATGAGCATTTAAGGCAGAAAGTCGTAGAATATGAAAATATTATCGAAAACCTTGTAGAAGAGCAGGAAGAAGAAATTAAAAAGCTTTTGGAAGGTTTTGAAAGCGCGAAATCGGAATTAGAGCAAATCGCCCGTTTTAAAGATGAAAAAAACGAACAGTTGGTAACGAAAATCAATGAATACGAACTGTATATTGAACGGCTTACCAAAGACCGCGAATTTGAAATCAAAAAACTGAACGAAGGCTTTGACAGCGCGACCAAGGAAATGGCGTATATTGCGCAGGTGAAAGAGGGCGAAAATGTAACGCTCAGGAATACGCTGAATACATATGAAGCAACATTTGATAATTACGTAAAGCTTAAAGAAGAAGAAGTAGTAAAACTCAGAGGGTTGCTTGAAAGCGCGAAAACTGAATGTGATATACTAAAACAAAGGCTTGATTCAAAAGCAAACGGTCAGCTCGGGCTTTCTTATGATTGAGATTTCCGCGCCGGCAGGAAGCCCCGAAAGTCTTACAGCCGCTATAAATACAGGCGCAGACGCGGTTTATTTAGGTTTACAGGATTTTTCGGCACGAAGAAACGCAAAAAACTTTACAGCGGAGCAACTTTATGAGGCGGCAAAGGTTTGCCGCCTTTCAGGTATAAAGCTTTATTTAACGCTCAATACGCTTATATTTGACGATGAAATTGAACAGGTAAAACAAATCCTGCAAACCGCCGTAAAAGTCGGTGTAAACGCAGTGATTATTCAAGACCTTGCGCTGATTGAGTTACTGAAAGAGGCGGGAATTCCTTTTCATGCTTCAACACAGATGACGATAACATCGGTTTCCGGCGCGAAAGCGTTAAAGAAGCTCGGGTTTTCCCGTGTTGTTTTAGCAAGAGAATTAAATTTTTCCGAAATACGGGAAATTACACAAAGCGTTGACATAGAAACAGAGGTGTTCATTCACGGCGCGCTTTGCGTCTGCGTAAGCGGGCAATGCTATATGAGTGTTTTTACCGGCGGCGGCGAAAGAAGCGCGAACCGGGGTTTATGCGCACAGCCGTGCAGATTGAATTTCCGTACAGACATTGAAAAAGAATACGCCCTGTCGCTTAAAGACCTCTCTGTAATCAGCAGAATAAAGGAGCTTGAAGAAGCGGGGGTTGCGTCCGTTAAAATAGAAGGACGCATGAAACGCCCCGAATACGTTGCGGCGGCGGTGAGCGCGTGCGAAAAGGCAAGGCGGGGGATTCCTCCTGATACAAAAAAATTGGAATCCGTGTTTTCTCGAAGCGGTTTTACGGACGGTTATTTCACGGGAGAAAGAAAATCCATGAACGGCTTCAGGAGCAGGAAAGATGTTCTTTCTGCGGAGCATGTTTTAAAAGAACTTAGGAGTTTATATAAAGAACCTTTTAAGCGCAGGAAAATTAATATAATCTTTAGAGCAAAAGCAGAAAAAATAATAATAAACGCTGAATGTGACGGGGTTTCCGCCGCTTTTATATTCTCTGAACCGGAAAAAGCGCGGAATCGTGAAACAACCGCGGAGGATTGTAAAACGCAGTTGTCTAAGCTCGGCGGTACAATTTTTGAAGCAGGCGAAATAAGCTGTGATATAGAAACGGGTTTGTTTTTACCGGCGGCGCGCCTGAATGAAATCAGAAGAAAAATAATTAATGAAATTTCAGAAAAGTTAATTATAGTTAATTAACTTAGAAAATGCCCAATAAACAAGCATGAAAAGCTTTAATTTATGGGTTTTTATGCTTGTTTATTGGTGCAATTTTCAAGTTAATTTACTATACAATTTAAAAGGAGATTTTACCGTGTCGGAAATAAAACTTGAAAACAGAGCAGACCTTGATATTCTCACGCAAACGCTGAATATAAATGCTTTTACCGAAAAAGCGCGCGATTTTTTTTCGGAAGGGAATCAGTGTATGCTTGCGGCGGTGGATTTGGATAATTTTTCCCGCATCAACCATCATTACGGACAGCTTTTCGGGGATATGCTCATTTGCGGGATTGCGGAAAAGCTGAAACGTCTTTTAAATGAGAGCGATATAATCGGACGCGCCGGCGGCGATGAGTTTCTTCTTTTATTTGGCGGTATCAAAAATCAAGATGAAGCCCTCTCGCGTTTAAACGCGCTTAAAAGTCTGTTTGAAAAGCCTTTTCAAACAGAAACGGAAAAAGACATGCTCAGCATTTCGGCTGGTATCGGCGCGGCATTGTTCCCGGAACACGGGAATAGTTTTGATGAGGTTTATACAAATACAGAGCTTGCTTTAACCCATTCAAAACAGCTTGGACACGGCGTTTGCGCTTTATTTGACGAAACTATGAAAAGCGCGGATAAAAGCCATCTTTCGCCGCAAAGCGTCATCGGCAGTACAATTGACAGCAAAGCGGAGAAATCCTTTTCACAAAATTTTATTGAGCATATTTTTAATATTTTGTATAATTCAAAGGATATAAACGAAGCGATTCCGGCTGTATTAAGCTATACCGGCAGTAAATTCGGGGTCAGCCACGCTTATATTTTTGAGCTGAGCGAAAATAAAGAATCCTATCATAAAATATTTGAATGGTCAGCGGAAGAAGAGAAAGT
>WRJM01000144.1 GCA_009782265.1 Oscillospiraceae bacterium
AGATGTCGGAATGAATGATATGAGCAAGCTTGTGGATTATTTGAACGATATTCTGCGCAGTATGCCCGATATTCCCGAAAGGCAAAGCATATACGAGCATTTAACGCAGGTGATTAACGGTATGCTTGAAAACGGGGAATTACCTGTTCCGGACACCGAAACACAGCAGACACAGCAGAATCATCAGCCCGGGAAATCGGTTGAAACACAGCAGATTCAGCAACCGACGGAAGCAAAAGAATCCACGCTGAAGCAGTTAATTGAATTTGTCGAGCGCAATATCGACCATGCCGCCGTCAAAACCATTCATAATTATAACGCGTCGAATCTTTTACAGAGCCTGATTAACGCACCGGGTGTATTCACGCCTTTAGCGCATTATATTATTCCGCTTGAGGTTGACGGAATGAAATCGTTCGGGGAGCTTTGGGTAGACAGCGAGGAAGAAAACACTGCCGCGAAAGCGGCGGGAAGAAGCCCGAAATATCACCTTTTCCTTACCTTTGAAGTGGAAGCCGCAGGGCGTTTTGAGCTTGACTTATACGCAAACGGGCAGGATGTAAATCTTTCATTCTTTTATCCCGAAAGCTTTTCGCACAGGGCGGGGCATTTGCTCAGCAAAGTCGGGAAAATTATTGCGCAGTCCGGTTACAGCACCAAAGAAATCAGAACCGGTCCGCTGTTAAGACCGCATGATTTAACCCAAATCTTCCCCAATATCCTTGAAAAAAGGATGGGCTTTAATATTAAAGCGTAATTTATTAAAGGAGAATTTTTAAAATGCCGAACCGGAAACCTGCTTACGGACAGCAAGCCGCTGTCGCATTAAAATACAATCCCGATTTAAACTTTGCACCGGTCGTAATCGCATCGGGGCTTGGGGAATTGGCGCAGAAAATAGTCAATATCGCGGACGAGAACGGCGTACCGATTTACCGCGACGACAGTGCTGCTGCGCTTTTAGTTATGCTGAACAGCGGGGCTATGATTCCGCCGGAGCTGTATCAAATTGTGGCGTCAATTTACGCGGAGGTTGTGCTGAATGCGAAGGACATATGACGGATAATTGATTATAGGTAATTATTTTATTGACAAAACGCACCTGATAGGTTATAATATATATAAAATATAACTTGATTTGTAATTAAAGGAGCTTTTTATGGCACAAACAACATTCAGTGTTCGTATGGACACGGAAATAAAAAAACAACTTGATGATTTTTGCGCTAATGTGGGAATGAATACCACAACAGCATTTAATCTGTTTGCCCGTGCTGTTTTACGGGAAAAACGCCTCCCTTTTGAAGTAACTACAGAAACCGATTATTTTTACAGTGAAAGTAATCTTACTCATCTTCGGCGCGGTGTTGCCGCTTTAAATAGCGGTAACGGAGTTGAACATGATATTATTGAGGTTTTTGAATGAAAAATATATGGTTTGAAGAAGCATGGGAGGATTATATTTACTGGCAAATACAAGATAAAAAAACAATTAAACGTATTAACCAGCTTATTAAAGATATTTCAAGAAATCATTTCACGGGTATTGGTAAACCCGAACCATTAAAAGGAGAATTCAACGGCTTTTGGAGCAGAAGAATAGATGAATCCAATCGTTTGGTGTATAGAATTCAAAATGGACTTCTTGAAATATTATCCTGTAAGGGGCATTATTACGATAAATAATACTAACCCCTCATAAAATGCTTTCTAAAAAATCCGTACAAAAACCCATAAACGCAAGCTTTTTATACGGATTTTTAAGAGCTTTTATAATCGGTATTAGTATAACTATAATTTTTTCAGCTTCTTTAAAATTTCTTTCCGGCGTTTTTCCGTTTCTTCTTCGTCAACGCTGAAAGCTTTATTTTTTACAACAATAACATCTCCCTCTTTCGCGTTTTCGGGAAGGAGGGTTCTTTTAATTTCAAGCCGGTTTTCATTGTCCTCAATAATAGCGTATTCGCTTTCAAACCTGTCAATAATCATCATTTTTTATTCCTCATCTTTTGGGCAGATATAAAATCTGCCCCTACATTTCTTTCTGAATATGAACCTGAAGCCCGTCTTTTGTACAGTCAAAAACAATGTGACCGTTTATATCTGTGCGGAATATTTTATAGTCTCTGTTTAAAATTCTGTCGATTACTTTTTCATTCGGATGGTTGTAGGAATTGGGAGAACCCACGCATATTACTGCGAACTGCCCGCCGGTTTGATTCAAGAACCTTGCCGAGCTTGACGTAGAACTGCCGTGATGCGCTATTTTCAATACATCCGCGCTTATATGATAACCGCCGTCCAATATATCGTTTTCAGCGGCGTTTTCAATATCGCCCGTAAATAGAAAAGAATTCCCCGCATACGTAAACCTCATTACAACCGAATAATCATTAAGATTATTGTAATCGTTTACGGGCGCGATGATTTCCATTTCCGCGCCGTTTCCGAGATTGAAAGTCATGCCGTTTTTGGCATAAATTACTTCTGTATCGTTTTCGTAAATGCTGTCAATCAGCTTGTTAAAACTGCTCGTGGTCGGGACAAGCTCATCTTTGACATCGGGCATAATGATTCTTTCCGCGCCGAGCTCGTCTATAATAAAGCCCAATCCGCCGATATGGTCGGAATGCGGGTGGGAAGCAATCACAAAATCAAGCTTTTTTACATTCTGCGTTTTTAAATAATTCAATACGGCATTGCAATAATCACGTTCGCCGCTGTCGATTAATATATTGTTTTCGGGTGTGATAATTAAAGCGCAGTCCCCCTGCCCCACGTCAATAAAATGAACCGAAACACCTTCGGAGGCTTCAAATAATTCGTTTTCGTTTAAACCGAAAAGCTCATATATTTGATTCCAGTTACCGAATATTGAAAACAGTAAAGCAATAATTGCAATCAGAAAAGAGATTGCAATGAAGGCTTTATTTTTTTCTGCTGTTTTTCTTTTCGGCATGTTTCAGGGTTCTCCTTCTCTGCTCATCTTTTATTAAGCATTGACTGCCCGAACCGATTAAATCGCGGCGGTTTGTTATTTTTAACGCGCTTATAATTAATCCGCGGTTCTCCGGTTTATAATATTGCAGTAAAGCGCGCTGCATTTGTTTTTCTTTCGCGCTTCTCGGTACGTAAACTTCTTTCTTGGTGAACTGGTTTAACCCTGTATAAAACTTCGCGGTTGAAATCGCGCCCGGCGTGGGATAAAAATCCTGCACCTGTTCGGGTTTGATTTTATGCTTTTTTAAATATACC
>WRJM01000145.1 GCA_009782265.1 Oscillospiraceae bacterium
CCTTTTTCAGAAATTTATGCGGTATCATCCTTTTTTATAGAACAGTGTAACCATGGAAATTTTCATTCCCTTTTTTGAGGGGGCATTAGTCCCCCCTGCAATAAAGATGCTTAAAGACAGTGGCGTAATCGCAGGATTTGAACTATGCGATTTAACCGGAGATTTGAGCGCGATTAAAGAAACGGGATTTTCCTACCGATTTCACAATCCTCAGAAAAACCTGATGGTTGATTTATCCGATGAGGATTTTATCAACCTTACGGAACCTGTACTGGCGAAATTAAAGGAATATACCGAGCCATCGGATGCTATCAGCTTTCATTTGGGATTCACGCGGATTCATCAGCAACGGTCAGCGGCAGGCATTTATAAAAATTCTGTTAATAACATCGCAATCCTCAACAGGATATTGAAAAGGCGAATACTGTTTGAAATGCCCTCCTATTTTCAAAAACATATAAACACCCAAATGGGAGATGTGTTCAATCAAATTACGGAAACACGCTTCATACGGGATATTTTGGATGCTGCCGATTGCGGTATGATATTGGATTTATCGCACGTTTTTATAACAGGAGCCACAAAGGAAAAGGTTTCCGGGAAAAAAGGATATACAGCTGAATACTGCGAAGAACTGCTTTCGCAGTGTTCCGCCAAGATAGAACAGATTCACATTAATGCTCCCTGCATAAATTTAAAAGGGGAATATGAAGACACCCACGGATTTTTAAACGGGGCTAATCCGTTAAACAATGAGATTTTTGTAATGTTTGAAAAAGCTTTGCGGCAGTCAACGGATTTGTCCGCAGTTACATTGGAAATGGCTTCGGAACAGCAGGCAGACGTGCTTGCCGGACTATTTATAAAACAGGCGCGGCAACTTTATAATACTTTATGGGAAAAACAGCCATCTTTTCGGAGTGAATTCATTGCTTTGGATAAATATATTGCGCGAGACGCATTAATTATTATAGATATGCAAAACTATTTTTTTCGTGATAAAAAACGTGCGAAAAAAATCGAACCCCTTGCCGAAAAAATCAACGAATTGATTGATATATTTGATGAAGCCGGACTGCCTGTTTATCATATCCTGACTGTTCATAAACGCGATAAAAGCAGTTGGGATTTGCAGATGCTTAAAAACGGAAAAGCGGCGTTACTTGAAGATACGGAACAGGCACGGGAAATTGAGGATATCCGCACTTCCGGCAGGCACTTTTTTATTACAAAAACACGGCACAGCGCCTTTATACGAACCGGACTTGAAGACCGGTTAAAGCAAGCCGGAATAACAAGAACGATTATATGCGGCGTTTATACGCACGGGTGTGTCGGCAGAACCGCTATTGACGCAAAAGAACTTGATTTTGACGTGATTATCGCGAAGCAGGCAATTTATAGCCACAGAAAAAGACTGGCGCGTATCATGTTAAGTCAATTGAACAAAGCATACGATATTGAAATTTTAACTAACAGCGATATTCGTGAAAGGGTTT
Source organism: Oscillospiraceae bacterium (assembly GCA_009782265.1). Lineage (GTDB taxonomy): Bacteria > Bacillota > Clostridia > Oscillospirales > Ruminococcaceae > Ruminiclostridium_E. The sequence continues at coordinate 1,500 of WRJM01000145.1, forward strand.
CCGGATGAGCATATCCTATTTTCAGGAATTTAAAATTACAGAAATCATTCCCCGCCTTTGGGTAAGCAACAGGTTAATAGCCGAACGGGATTATTCAATTATCAAGGAAAAAGGGATTGACGCCATTGTCAGTTTGGTTGAAGAACATTGCGAACCTCTACCGGACATCGACACGCTTCATTGCCCCGTAACCGACGGTAAACATATCCCTGCGTTCTTATTAGATAAAATATTTTCGTTTGTTCGAAACGCTTTGCAAAACACGAATGTTTTGATATATTGTTCCGCAGGAATATCGCGAAGCGCAGGAATTGCAATGGGAATTATTATGGCACAAGAAAACTGTTCATGGGAACAGGCACACGAAGTCTTCAATCAAAACCGGTTTTCATGGGTTTGCACGGAAGTTCGGGAAAGTGTTCAGCGTTATTTCCTTAATCAATGCCAATCGCCTGAGGAAAGGCGGTTACTGTGTTCCGAAGATGCAAAGGCGCTGCAATTGCTCGAAAAGGAAATCGGGTTTACGCTTCCTCCGGCAAAAGAGGCAGGATGGTCATCGCGGGGTTATAAAATCAAGGGGAATCATATTATTGGCTTAGGCTTATGTAACATGGGGCTACAGGTAATACCTGCTGACTGTCGTTTTCCCCGACTTGAATTTTTACATCTTAGCGGAAACAGGATTGAGCATATTCCCGAATTATTTTTTGAAATGCCTGTGTTGAAAGAACTGCATCTGAATAATAACCGCATCTCGCGATTACCCGAAACACTTAACCGGATGAAGAGCCTGAAGGAATTTAATTGCCGGAATAATTTGATAATCGACATCCCCCATTCCATCAGGGAAATTCGCGAAAATTTGATGTATATGAACTTTGAAGCAAATCGACTTGAAAAATTGCCCGAAGAAATTGGCGCATTATCTAATCTGCGCGCTCTGAATTTACGCGATAATCAGCTTTATGCCATACCCGAAAGCATGGGAGATTTAGACAGTCTGATAAGTCTCGCCCTCGTAAATAATCATCTTTCAAGGCTTCCCGGCTCTATTACGAAACTGAATAAATTGAAAAGGTTAAATATAGGCCTGAATAAACGCCTCAAGCTTTTAAAAGAGCAGGAAAACTGGCTACACGAATTGAAGGCGAATGACTGCCTTATTATTCGGGATTTGTAGCGCTTTTTTCTCTCTCAATTGATAATGCTGCGTTTAAAATAAGGGTTGCTATTCCTTTGTATTTCCACCGTATCATATCTACGAACCTTTCAGGGTCTATCTCTTCGCGGTTAGTCATTTCAAACAGTGGATTGAACGGAGCGTTTTTTACCCTTACCCAATAGCGAGCCTGGTAAAAAAGTCTCGACTGACCTTCAGGAACAGGGGTAAGTTCTGTGTTCTTCAGACTTCCTATATAAACATAATCCAGTGCCGTTGCACATGCCTCTTCGTCTATTTCGCGAATGAGCGCCTGTTCCAGGGTTTCACCTTTTTCGGGAAAGCCACCGGGAAGCGCCCACCCTCTATCGTCGCTTACCAATGTGATTTTGCCGCTTTCAGTAAAGCAAAAACCGCTGGACTGAATGGTCAGTTCTCTCAGCGGAACAAAAGGAGCGGGAAGCCATTCACATTCAAAACGGCGATTTCGCATTTCATAAAATTCAATCATGACTAACTTTCATTTTTTATACAACAAAAATAGGACGGAACTGAACGATA
>WRJM01000146.1 GCA_009782265.1 Oscillospiraceae bacterium
ACATCTTTATTGCTCTCGTTATTTTCTCTGACGATTTCATTCAGACTGGAAGCCGTTTCGCCGGCTATACGCGAGCCGAGCTGTGCTTTATCAATAGACGCCTGAATCATGTCGCCGGTTTCTTTTGCCGCCTCCGCGCTCTTGGTGGCGAGATTACGCACTTCCTCAGCGACAACGCTGAAGCCCTTGCCGTGCTGTCCGGCGCGCGCGGCTTCAACCGCCGCGTTAAGCGCAAGTATATTGGTCTGAAAAGCAATATCGTCGATTACTTTAATAACTTTTTGGATATTCAAGCTAGCTTGGCTAATTTCGCTGACCGCGTTCATCATTTCTTGCATCTGGTGATTGCCTTTTTCGGCGTTGGTTTTAATTTCGCCGGCAAGACGGGCGGCGCGTTCAGCCATCTCCGCGTTTTCTTTGGTTTTACCCGCAATTTCAGAAACAGATGAAGATAGCTCTTGAACCGTAGCGGCTTGCTCGGTAGAGCCTTGCGCAAGAGCGTGCGCGCCGTCAGCAACTTGCTTTGAACCTGAGTTTACCTGAACTGCGCCCGCGTTTATTTCACCAAATAAATTATTAAGGCTTTCAATCATATCCTTTAAGGATTTTCCCATGGTATCATTTTCAGAAAGAAGCTCAACTTCGGACGTTAAGTCGCCGCCGGCAATGGTTTCAAGCTCTCCGGCTACGTTTATAATATGCTTTACAAACAGCGCGGTTTGTGAAATAGTCTGCCCGATTTCGTCCTTATTCTGTCCGTATGAACCGATGACCTGCATATCTTCTTCACTTAGCGTAATGTCGCCTGTTCCTCCCGCTTTTTTCATAAAAGCGGCGAGTATAGAAAGCGGCTTGCTTATCATGTTTGAGATAAATAAAGCCAAGAAAACGCAAATTACCACGGCGGCAATAATCAGGGTAATTCCGGTAAATTCCATTGTGCCGGCAATTTTGATACTTTCCTGTTCCTTATCCTCAACAATATCGGCGTACCGTTCCTGCATGTCGGTCAGAGTTGATATGACTTCCTCTGTTTTCGGGAGAATAGCTTCTTTGAAATACTGCTTAGCGCTTTCTAAATCCCCGTCTTGAATAAACTCTGCGACTTTTTTTGCCTCATTATGTATAAAATCATGCGGCTCGTCTAAGTCTGCGAGCATTTTTAGCAGCTCGGGGTCGTTCATATTCCGCGCTTCCTCGCTGTTTTGCCACTTTCCGAGCGCGCAGGTTTGCGGGTTCAGCGAGCCTGTAAACTCGCTGCCGTCCAAAACCGCTTCCGTAAGCACCTGCTTCCAAATATAGTGCGCGTTCAGAACCCGTGATACGCTGACGCTTTCTTCCTGCAATTCTTTCAGTTCCGTGGTAATTCCGTCCAAAGTATAGGTGGACATCAGCCCCGTAACGCCGATGACTATCGCAATCACCGCCATAAACGCGAAAGACAGCAGTAATTTGTAACGGACTTTCAAATTTTTAAACGTTTTCATGGTTCTCTCTCCTTTTTTATGAATTGGGCGCGGCGCACTCCACAAATATACGCTCAATGTACCCTAAAACTTTATTTTTCTTGTCAACAGGCAATTGGCGGAACATCTTTAAAAGCTGATGTTCAATACCGTCTGTGTAATTCGGCTTGTCCGCCGGTTCCGGTTGTTCGTCTTCGTCGCTTTCGTCCAACAGCCACTCGCAGGTAACATTGTAATAATCGGCTATTTGCTTTAATACTGATAATTTCGGTATTGTCAGGTCATGCTCCCACCTGTATACCGTAATTAATGCTACCCCGAAAACTTCGCTTTGCTGTTTTTGCGTCCTTTGCATAACAAACCTTAAACTTTTCAATTTTTCACCGATGCTCATTTGGGCTCACTTCCTTTCTGTGACTTCATTATAAATGATGAAGAAACTTTAAGGTCAATAGGTTTTTTACATTTTTTTGAAAATTTTTCAACATTTTTTTATTGAAACGTATAAAATATTGTTATATCAATGCTTTTAAGGTAAATAAATTCTCATATTATGTGTAAATCTTCATCAATCCTTGAAAAAGCCGTCCTTAAATCCTTGGATTTCGGCTGTTTTTCTTTAAAGCTACTTGAAACTTTTATAAAATACCGTTATTAAATTTTGCAATAAAAAAGAAGGGACACCATGGACGGCGTCCCCTACTATTAAGGTTGAATATTGAACAGATTTGTGGTATAATGATGAAAATGACCGGAGGTATGAATGATGAAAGACCCGACTTTATTATCCATAAAAGCATTTGCTAAATACACGGGCGCAAAGCAGTCCACGCTTCGGTTTTATGATGAAATAGGGCTTCTCAGCCCGTCGGAGCGCGGGGAAGAAAACAATTACAGGTATTACAGACCCAGTCAAAGCATGACGCTGAGCTTCATTAATGTCTTAATTGAACTCGGCGTTTCATTGTCGGATATAAAGGAAATGTCCGACGGCAGAACCCCGGAAAGCGTAATTGAATTACTTTTTCGGCAGGAAAGCATTTTAGACCGCAAGCTGAATGAAATCCAAACAGCCTATTCTATTATACATACTTACCGCAAAAACATACAAAGCGGGCTTTTCGCGCCTGAGGGCGAGGTGAGAACCGAAGAATTGGAAGACACCCATTTTATTCTGGGTCCGGTCAATGATTTCAGCAAATGCGAGACTTTTTATGAGCCGTTTATGAATTTCTGCAATTCCGCTAACGATTACAGGATTAACCTGCGCTATCCAATCGGCGGATATCATTACGGCATGGATTCCTTTATGAACGCGCCCGGACAGCCCGATAAATTCTTCTCGCTTGACCCGCTCGGGAACTGCACGCGCGGGGCGGGAAAATATCTTGTCGGGTACACGCGGGGTTACTACGGCGAATTCGGGGAATTGCCGCAGAAAATGGCTTCTTACGCCAAGGAACATAATCTTACGTGCTACGGGCCGGTGTACACCGTATATCTGCTTGACG
>WRJM01000147.1 GCA_009782265.1 Oscillospiraceae bacterium
ATAAATATTTAGTGTTACTAAACTGTAACCTACTATATAAGTATTATACCAAATCATTTGCATAAATTCAACACGTTTTATAAAATTTGTGAAATATCACAATAAAAAATTTGACAAGCTTTAAAAAAAATGTTATAATAGGTTCATATATAAAGAAAGAAGGCGGCATATGATTACGGTAACATTAAAAAGCGGTGACAAGAAAGAATTTGACGGAAGGATTCCGGCAATCGAAATTGCGGCGGCAATCGGCGCGGGGCTTGCGAAGGCGGCGTGCGCGGCTAAAATAAACGGAACGGTTTGCGATTTACGAACCGTTGTTGAAAATGACTGCGAATTTGAAATATGCACTTTTGACGACAAAGAGGGAAGAGCGGCTTTCCGGCACACTGCCGCGCATATATTGGCGCAGGCGGTAAAACGAATTTACCCTGATGTAACACTTGCAATCGGACCGGCGATTGACGACGGTTTTTATTATGATTTTGACACAGAAAAACCTTTTACAAATGAAGACCTTGAAAAAATTGAAGCCGAAATGAAGAAAATCGTAAAAGAGGATTTGAAGCTTGAAAGGTTTGAATTAAGCTTTGATGAAGCTTCGGATTTATTTAAAAACGAGCCGTATAAAACAGAGTTAATAAAAGAATTAAAGGAAAAAGGCGAAGAACTTTCTTTTTATAAACAAGGAGAATTCACCGACCTTTGCGCGGGTTCTCATTTGATGTCAACCGGCGCGGTGAAAGCGTTCAAGTTGCTTTCCGCGACGGGTGCGTATTGGCGCGGGGATTCCAAAAACAAATCGCTTACAAGGATTTACGGTACGGCGTTCCCGAAAGCGTCTATGCTTGAGGAGCATTTAACTGCGCTTGAAGAAGCAAAGAAGCGCGACCATAATAAGTTAGGGCGCGAATTGGAATTATTCACAACTTCGGAAGTAATCGGGCAGGGTCTGCCGATTTTACTGCCGAAGGGCGCGAAGGTTGTGCAGATTCTGCAACGGTTTGTAGAGGATATTGAGGAGAGCAGGGGATATGTTCTGACTAAAACGCCGTCTTTCGCAAAATCGGATTTATATAAAATTTCGGGGCATTGGCAGCATTATAAAGACGGCATGTTCGTCATGGGCGATGAAGAAAAGGACAAGGAGGTTTTCGCGCTCCGCCCCATGACCTGTCCGTTCCAGTTTCAGGCGTATTTAAACCGTTCGCGCTCTTACCGCGATTTACCCATTCGTTATAATGAAACCGCAACTTTATTCAGAAACGAAGCAAGCGGGGAAATGCACGGGCTAATCAGAATCCGCCAGTTCACGCTTGCGGAAGGGCATATTGTCTGCACGCCGGAACAGGTGGAAAAAGAATTCCTTGACGCAATTGACTTAGTAAAATTTATGCTGACGACTTTAGGGCTTGAAGAAGACATTCAATACCGCTTTTCAAAGTGGGACGAGAATAACCGTGAAAAATATATAGGTGACCCGGAACAGTGGGAGAATACCCAGAATTTTATGCGGGAAATTTTAAACAAAACAGGATTAAATTATTACGAAGCCGACGGGGAAGCGGCGTTCTACGGACCGAAGCTTGACATGCAGATTAAAAACGTTTACGGGAAGGAAGACACGCTGTTTACCATTCAGATTGATTTTCAGCTTGCCGAAAGGTTCGGAATGGTTTATACCGACAGCAACGGAGAGAAGAAATTCCCGATTATTATTCACCGTTCATCAATCGGCTGTTATGAACGTACGCTTGCTTTGCTGATTGAAAAATACGCCGGCGCTTTTCCGCTTTGGCTTGCACCTGACCAAGTGCGGATTTTGCCGATTGCTGACCGGCACAACGAGTATTGTGAAAGTTTAGTGAAAACGCTAAAGAAATATTCAATCCGTGCCGATATAGATTACAGAAGCGAAAAAATAGGTTTCAAAATCCGTGAAGCACAATTGCAAAAAATTCCGTATATGCTTATTATCGGCGATAACGAAGTTGAAAATAAGCAGGTTTCGGTGAGGTCAAGGAAAGAGGGAGACCTTGGCACGATGGAAGTTGATTTGCTTTGCGAAAAGTTGAATTCGGAAATAATGAATAAAATTATTTGATTAAGGAGGAATTGATGATGGGAATGGATATGATGGCAAGTGTAGCGAATTATGCTTCTCTTGCGAATTCTCAAGGACTTATCGGAATCAAAATGCTCGGAATGGCAATGGAAGGCGAAGCTGCGGCTGCGGCATCTATTGTATCGGAGCTTGCGAATATGATTCCTCCGGCAGGTGCGGGTGAAATCGGCGGACTGCTTGATATTAAAGCTTAGAACCTGTGTTCAGTAACCGAAACCGCCGAAAGGCGGTTTTTTATTGACAAGTTTATATGCTTGTGTTATAATGTTAAAAATGGAGGAGTATCGAAGTGGTCATAACGAGCTCGACTCGAAATCGAGTTGTCCTTAACCGGGCACGTGGGTTCGAATCCCACCTCCTCCGGCACTCTATGTCAAATCCGAACCCCCGATTTATTTTTATAAACGGGCTGTTCGGGATTGTGATTGACAGATAACAATGAAAAGCAAAAAAGGGACGATTTTTCATAAATCGTTCCTTTTTCTATTGCCCAGCAGGAACAATAGCCCCCACCGTTACCCCTTTATAAAACTATAAATCTTATGCAAATCCTGCTCTGAAAACGAGAACTTCCCGAACATAGCACCGCCGTCAACCTCTAATCTGCCTCCGGAATACCTGTTCATCGAATCAATCACGCTCGAAAGAAGCGTGTCAATGTCGATTAACCCGTCTTCGCTGATTAACCCCGGTCAACGAGATGTGGCTCAGTTTGGTAGAGCGCTGCGTTCGGGACGCAGAGGCCGCAGGTTCAAGTCCTGTCATCTCGAGAATATAAAAACCGCTTGCAATCAAGGTTTAAGCGGTTTTTATTTTTCCAAAATATTCGATAAAAATATATAATATTTA
>WRJM01000148.1 GCA_009782265.1 Oscillospiraceae bacterium
CTTTCGGTTTTTCGGACGCTTTCGCCGTCCCTGCCGGAATTTTTTCAGCAGACAGGGTTTTTTTATTTAAAATAGCGTCAATTTCGTTTTCGTTATCCTGCGTTTCGCTTCCGCCGCGTTTTCGGTCAACCTCCGCAAGAATGTCGTCTATTGAAAAATCGCTCATTTAAAAACTCACCACGCTTTTAATTTAAATTAAACTCCTCTGTCTTACAACCTCATACATAATAATCCCCCCGCAAACAGAAGCATTAAGGGAATTGATTCTCCCGTACATATCCACGGCAACAATCACATCACAGTTTTCGCGGACAAGCCGCCGCAAACCGTTCCCCTCCGAGCCGATAACAAGGCAGACACCACCCCTGTAATCCTGCCCCCTGAAAGGAACACCGTCGGCTTCCGCGCCGTAAACCCAGATGTTATGCTTTTTTAATCGTTCTATTACATCGGAAAGATTGGCTTCCCTGCAAATTTTCAGATGACTTGCCGCACCCGCAGAAGTCGCCTGAACAGTGGTGTTCAGCCCCGCGCTTCTGCGCTTGGGAATAATCACGCCGTCCGCACCCGCCGCTTCCGCTGTGCGGATTAACGCGCCTAAATTATGCGGGTCGGTGATTTCGTCCGCCATAATAATAAAAGGAGCAGTTTTTCTTTCTTTTGAAACAGCTATCAACTCGTCAAGCGTTGCGTATTCAGTTTCAGGAATGAGCAGAAGAATCCCGCCGTGCCTGACGCTCGCCGGAAATCCGGCATCTGCAAGCAACCGGTCAAGCTTCGCGGCATTGCAGTCCTTAACAACCGCGCCCGCTTCCTTCGCTAAGGAAATCTGTTTATTAAAATCCCGCGGGTTTTTTTCACCGCTCAGGATATAAAGGGTATCTGCCGGTTTCCCTGACAGCAGGTATTCAAGAACCGTATTCCTGCCCATAATCATGTTTTCACTGCACATATTATAATTATACCAAGTTTTAACATAAAAGTCAAATCGGACTGCAATTTGTTTACAGTCCGATTATAGAAAGTTAAGATTTAATGATTTAACTATTTGTAAATTAATACTTCCCTGTGCTGATAATATAAACATCCACTTGCTTTGCGCCCCAGTTTAAGGCATTTCCGTAGTTATCGCCGGTAAGCCCTTTATAAAGGTCAACTAAGACATCGCCGCCGTTGTAAATAAACTCGCCTGTGTCCGCCGCGACTGCCGCGCCGTAAACATGCTTGCCGTCTGTTGTTACAATATAAAGCAATGAGCCGTAAGGAATAATGCTCGGATTTACCGCAACCGTTCCGATTTGAAGTGCGCGCCCGCTTGCTGTTCCCGCGTTCGGTCCCGCTGTGTAAGCGGTGGATTTTCCGGTAAGCTTCTGCTCGTAATTCGCCGGTAAACCGTTGACAAGCTCTATTTCGGGGAAATCCCGTAAGCTGTAAGGGGTTGACAGTGCTTTTCCGACCAAAACAACCTCATCAGTCGGCTCGCTTAAAACCGTTCTTGAAACAATTTCTTCCGACACAATTTCGCCTTCAACGATTTTCTGACGGATAACAACGCGCTCTTCACCGTTCACGCCCTCAACCTTGACTTCCGTTGCTCCGATTGCCATCAGGTTGGACGCTTCTTCATACGTTTCAAAGGGAAGAGAAATAAACTCAACCTTTTCGGCGTAACGAATTGTGCTGATTGCCGCCTGCATACCCGGGTAAGCGATAGAGCGGAAATTTTCCGAATAAACATCTTCTTCGCCGAATTCAAACCCTTCGCGGATAAGAAGCTCGGCAACGGTCGTCGAACCGTCGGGCGTAACCATAAAGTCATACATTTCGCCGTCTATATAGACGGTAATCCCGAAAGCGCGCGCCACTTTGATTGTACTGCCGGAAAGCGGCTTGTAAAGGTCCGGAACGACTATATCGTGCTCTCCTGCCGTAACGCCTGCGCGTTTGAGAACGTCCATGACTGTTTCGCCGGCGTAGGCTTCTGTTTTAAAGGTTTCGCCGTCCGCCGTTACGGAAACGGTATATGAGCGGGTAATGGAAAGCGTAGCTGTATTCTCGGGTTCATTAAAACCGCCGAAGCTGTAATAATCTAATCCGGCAAGCGTAATGCCTTGTTCTGCGAGTATATTTTCCGCGCTTGTTTGCATGGTGAGGATTTTATAAGTGTTTTCGCCGTCCGTAATGACGACTTCGTTTCGGAAATATAATGCCCCGGTCATTAAAAAGATGACGACGCAGGTAATAAAAATCGAGAGTAGAGAAATTGCATGACGGTTTTGCAAGATGTTCCTTACTTTTTTAATTCTTCCGCCGGCGGCATTGAATATCGCGGCTGTAAATTGAAGCAAAAAATCATCCTCCTATTTATAATGTCGGAAATAACAAAAGCCTTTATATAGTGCCTGTAACTTCCTTAATCACATTATACACACACAATTTGTATATGTCAAATATAAGAAAAGGCTGTTTTTTGTACAATATATACAAAAAACAGCTTTTTAATTTTTGTTACCACTTTGTAACCTTTGTCGAAATCTAAGTTTTTTTACAGAATGGAGAAAAACTTTGTTTAGATTAACGAATTCGGTTTGTGACATTGTACAATTTTGGCAGAAGAATAAATCTTGCATAAAATTACACGATTTTACGGAGGGTAGAATTGTGTTACTGTACAGATAATTTATATAATGCGAAGTCACCCGCCGCCTGCGGGTGGGAACAGCGGGACTTCGTCCCGCAAACGGGGGACTGTACTTTTTGTTCGCACAAAAAGTACCAAAAATGCGCGCCTGCGGCGGGCTACGTCCTCTTATAAAGCAGATTGCTTGCTTGTAAATTTATTCATAGTCAGCTATTCTTTCGGGTTGC
>WRJM01000149.1 GCA_009782265.1 Oscillospiraceae bacterium
TTTTCATTGTGACACCTTCTTTGACATTCATCTGCCATAGGGTACATATTGAATCATTATTTCCGCCGCCGCTCCCGCTCAAATCTTGCGGCGGTATTTTCGTTCTCTTTTTTTCGCTCCGCTTCCTCTAAAATCCATGCCTATTATACTTTACAAAAATACCCCTTTATAAAGTATTTTGAATTCCGCGACGCCATTTTTAATATGTACAAGGAATGGTTCTACGAGTTTATGCCGATGTACATTGAAAAAATTCATTTGCCTTTTAACTGTAATCTGCGTTTTGATATTTTAGACGAAGAAATGGTGAAAATGCTCAAAGACGGCGGCTGTTACATGATTGACATCGGTTTAGAGAACGGCAATGAAGAATTCCGGACTAAATATTTGCACAGGAGCATGAAAAATGAACATATGATTCATGTTGCGGAGTGGTTCAAAAAATATAAAATTACAACGCTTACTTATAATATTGTCGGTTTGCCTTATGAAACGTTGGCGCTTTCGCTTGAAACCGTGAAGCTCAACGCAAAGCTTTCAGTAGATAAGGTAATCCCCAACATCTTCTACCCCTACCCCATGACGATTCTCGAAAAAACAGCACGTGATGCGGGTTTTATCGACTCTACTGTTGACCCGAACGACCCTGTTCAGCTTCGTATGCCGCAGTATCCGAAGTATGATATTCTGTACATGGCATTTAATTTTAATAAACTTGTTAAGAAATACCGTGCGATTTTCGCGCTTCCCGAATCTAAAGCAAAGAAAAAAGAAACCGCACTTGATAAAAAAATAACCGCAAAGAATTATCCGCGGAAATTTCTTTACAGAACAGCTAAATTAAAGGAAGATACATTTATTAAATTCAAAAAAACGCTTAAAAAAATATCACCGAAACTATTTATTTTCCTAAAAAACAGAACCATGAAAGAAGTGAAACAATAATGGAAATGCCTAAAATGACACTTACAGATTCATTTAAAATCACAGTTTTAATTTGCTATCTTTTAAATGAACTGGGAGCTTTAACCGAGTATCAAATCACCAAAATCCTTACGCTTGACCAAGCGGTGAATCATTTTGACCTGACGGAGGCTTTCGGAATCCTTGAAAATAAAAACCTTGCCAGCTTCGTGGAACGCAAGGGTGAACGGTTCTACGAAATCAATGCCGCCGGACGCACGATTGCGGCGGAAGCGGGTTCTGTTCCCGCTTCCCTGCGCGATAAATCGCTTTCGGAGGGAAAAAGGATTTTAACAGAAATTGAACTTAAAAAGACTGTAAGCTGGAAGGTGCAAAAACGCGACGAAAAAGGATATGACTTTAAAATTAAACTTTTGAACGAGTTCGGCGGACCGGATTTAATGGAAATCTGTCTTTATTCGCCCTCTTTGGAGGGCGCAAAAGACATAGAAAGGCGGTTTTTGGACAGACCGCTTGATATTGTGATGAAGATTATGACCATGTTCACAACAGATATGAGGAAGATGTAATGTTTCTAATTAAATGGTTATGGAAAAACATGTACGGCAACCGCGCTACATATATTATTGCTATTCTAATGGCGCTCGCCGCCCAGTCCATGTTTATCATTAACCCCTATATCAGACAGCAAATTATCGATACTTTTATTGACAACCCCAACGCCGCCGAAAACTTAGTACAGCAAAAGAATTTGCTGATTCAATTTATTTTGGCGATGTCAGGGTTTACCATGCTCCGCACAGGTCTGCACTTTTGCGGTACAATGCTGTTTGAACATTCGTCGCAGGGGCTTCTGTACAGGGTCAGGGCGTTTTTATATGACAATATGCAGGGTGAGGACGCGAATTTTTACGACCGTTACCGCACCGGCGATATTATGACAAGACTGTCCGGCGACCTTGAAATGGTGCGCCATTCTGTCGCGTGGGTCATAAAGCAATTAATTGAAAACGCGGTGCTTTTCTCGGTGACGGCGATTTATTTCTTTATTCTCGACCCTTTAATGGCGGTATGTATACTGTCAATGACGCCGGTTATTTTCTTCATTTCGTTTTTATTCCGCAGAAAAGTACGCCCCATGTTCATAAACCTGCGCGAACGGCTTGCCGAACTAAGCACAAGCGCGGAGGAAAACATCTCCGGCAACCGCGTCATTAAAGCATTTGCACGCGGGGATTATGAAATAAAGCGTTTCGGGCAGAAGAACAAGGAATATAAGGAAGCTAACGAAAAAGCCGCCCTCATGTGGATGAAGTTCTTCCCGTGGCTTGAAAGCTCGGCCAGCGGACTTATGGTGATACAGCTTTTGGCGGGCGGGCTTTTCGTAATAGGAGGACGACTTACAATCGGGGAATTCTCAGTGTTTATGGCACTTATTTGGACTGTTTCAAACCCTATGAAAATGCTCGGAAATATTATAAACGACTTACAGCGTTTCACCGCTTCAGCCAATAAAATTATTGAAGTTTATTACGGCAGACCGAAAATCGTTGACCGTGCCGACGCTGTTAGCTTGAAAGGCAGAATTAACGGAGAAATTGAATTTAAAAACGTCAGCTTCAGTTATGACGGAGAACGCAAAGTGTTGAATAACGTCAGCTTTGACGGTCATCCTGGGCAAAGCATTGCTATTGTAGGACCTACAGGAGCGGGAAAAACGACCATCGTTAATCTGCTCTCGCGTTTTTATAATATCGAAGAAGGTCAGGTCTTAATTGACGGACAGGACATTATGAAAGTAACATTGCGCTCCCTTCGCAGTCAGATGGGAATAATGCTGCA
>WRJM01000150.1 GCA_009782265.1 Oscillospiraceae bacterium
TGTCAAAGTTTCAAAATTCTCTGGCCATTATCTCCGTAACCGTTCAACTTTGGATATAGGTGTTTTGTGTTATATCGGTATACTTTAACATAAGGAACACTCTCCCGAAGTCTGGCACATTTCTACTGGGACATCCTGTATATGTTAACACAAATGCCAGCAGCGTCTTTACGAACAGCACGCTGCTCTTTAATCCGGTATTTAAATCTGGACACATATTTATTTGAGCCTGCTCACACTCCCTAAGATTTGTCCCTTGACGGCCGAATATTTAGCAGTGTAAAATTGCGAATAAAGCGAAATTAAGCGTGTATTTATAAATCCGCCCGAGAACCTGAACCTGCCGCTCATCAAAATTATCTTTATCTCTCAGCATTATTTTTCTTCACCCTCCCAAAATAAATCATTCAAGGTTTTATCAAGGGTTCTGCAGATGGCTAAGCATAACTTGATTGACGGGTTGTATTCGCCCAGTTCAATTGCGTTAATCGTCTGCCGCACCGCGCCCACCGCGTCCGCAAGGTCTTTCTGCGTCATGTCTTTAGCCGCGCGCGCCGCTTTCAGCCGTAGATTCTTTGCCATATAGCACTAATCCCTCCTTATTATTTATAAATAAAGGGATTAGTGCCGCCCCTCTTGACATATTGTAACATATAAAAATCAATATGTCAAGTATATATGACAAATTATTCTAGCACTTTATTTCTTATGTGTTAAACAGTAGGTAAAACCGATTTTGTGTTTTTCCCGCCGTAGGCGTGGAAAACACGGAAAAATATTCGCTGATTACTTTCAAATGCTAATTATTAACGTAAAATATATTTACCTTTATTATTTTATCATAAACGTTTTATAATGTCAATAAAATTTTTTCTAAAATTTACTAAAGTTTTTTATTTTAATGCCGATATGATAAATGAAGTATTATAATCACTAACAATGTTTTTATTAACGAAAGGAGAACCCCATGAATATTCCGAAAATTAACGACGCGGCAAGAATACCTTATTCTACCCCCGCTAAAACCGCAACAGAGGAATCCCAGAAGAAAAACTCAACTATGGCGGCGGACAACACCGATAAAATTGATACCCAAAATACAGCGGCGTATTCCGGCACTTACAGTAAACCGGCAAACAAAACCGATTACAACGCTGTTGACAGAAACGGCTTTAACGCGAAAGGCTCTGCCCGTCAGATGAAGAATGAAGCGGTACGCGGCATGGTTCAGGCGCAAATCAACGGACAAGTCAATAAGGGCGGCTATAAACCTTTATTCGGCGGAAATCAAACCGTTTTAGACGCTATGAAGGCGGCGGAAGCCTCTTCGGAGAAATATGACGATTACTGGAGCGTTGACGCTACGGCTGACCGTATATTTACATTTGCGAAAACACTTGCCGGCGACGATGAAAAAATGTTCCAAACCATGAAAGATGCTTTCCTGAAAGGCTTTAAACAAGCTGAAGGCGCGTGGAGCGGAGCAGGCGGCGGAAAACTTCCTTCTGTAAGTTATCAGACAAAGGACAAGGTTCTCTCGTTATTTGACGAATGGGAGAAAGAAATAAACGCAAAAAAAGAAACTGTGGCTAAATCCGACGCTAAAGCAGAGGTTAAAGCTGATGAGAAAAAAGCTGAAGAAGCTAAGTCAAACGCAGCCGCTACTGCCGCAAAACCCAAAGAACCCATTCCTTATGTCGGTGCGGCGAAATACGGAACAACCCCTGCCCCCACCACCTATTCAAAAGGCGAAAAAATCGCTTATATCGGCGACGAGAAATATGGCGAATCCTTTAAAAACGATTTTGACGTAAACGGATATGTAAGACCCGAAGATAAAAAGTAAAGCAATTCTTTTCTTCTAAAAAACACAAAACCCGCCGGTTAAACCGGCGGGTTTTGACTTATGCGAGTCTGTAGGGTTCGGTTTCCATGCCGCACCCTACGTTATTTTTCCGATTTGATAATCATTAATTCCCCGTTTTTCATACCCCACACCTCATCGGCAATTGATGTTACCTTTTTTGAATGTGTAACAATAATTACGCATTTCCCCTCATCATGCGCCAATGAAGTCAGGATTTTTAAAATTTCCGCTTCTGTTTCATTATCAAGGTTTCCGGTGGGTTCATCCGCAATCAACACATCCGGATTGTGCGAAAGAGCGCGGGCAATCCCCACACGCTGTTGTTCGCCGCCCGACAGCTTCAAAACCTTCCTGTCGGCGGTTTCCTTATCTATCCCTATTTTTTCAAGCAGTTCGTAGGCGTAAGCTTTCTTGTTTTTTTCGGGGCTGTTGCTGATGCACATAGAAAGCACGATGTTCTCGACAGCAGTGGCGTTAATCAGCAAATTAAAGCTTTGAAAAACCACACCTATATTCTGCGCTCTGTAATCATCGCGGTTCATGGATTTAAGGTTTTTGCCGCTGAATAGGATTTCGCCGTTCCCGCAGACATCAAGCCCCGCTATCAGCGAAAGCATTGTGGATTTTCCCGAACCCGACTTCCCTATTACGGTATAAACTTTACCGCTCTCGAATTCAACGCTGACGTTTTTCAGGACGGCTTTTTTTGTGCCTTCGTATTTATAACCTACATTCTTTAAAATTAATACACTCATTATTATTACCATTTCTTTCTGGAATTTTTCCGGTTTGATGCAACCAAATTGCGGTCGTTGCTTGACCGCAAAGGAATAAATTCCCGTTTGAAAGATTTATCTTTCAAAC
>WRJM01000151.1 GCA_009782265.1 Oscillospiraceae bacterium
CGTTGTTTCGGTTTCCGCTTTAACAGGCGACGGTGTTGAAGCCCTGCTTGACCTGATTGTCAGCTCTTTCCCTGCGGCGAACCAAACTGCCGGTGAATCATCGGACGGCAAAAAAATTAAATTTGACGAATCCGCTCCCTTAGCGGCATATGTGTTTAAAACCCTTGCCGACCCGTTTGTCGGTAAATTAAGCTTTGTTAAAATTATCACAGGTTCGCTCGGCGCGAAAACAGAGCCTACCAACTCCAGAACAGGCGAAATCGAGCGTTTCGGGAAGATATTAGCCTTGAAAGGTAAAAAGCAGGACGAATTAACAGAAGCATTTGCGGGTGATATTATTGCCATTACCAAGCTTGACGCCACCACCGGCGACGTGCTTTGCGAAGCGGGCAAAATCAAAACCTTTGACCCGATTGAATTCCCTGTACCCTGCTTTTTCCGCGCTGTCGCGGCAAAAGGCAAGGGCGATGAAGCCAAAATTTCCAATGCACTTACCCGCATGATAGAAGAGGATATGACCCTTTCCTACGTCAATAACACCGAAACCCGCCAGCGCGTTCTCGGGGGGCTCGGCGAACAGCACCTTGACGTGGCGGTCAATAAAATGAAGGCAAAATTCGGCGTTGACGTGGAGCTTTCAGAGCCGATTATCGCTTACCGTGAAACCATCCGCAAAAAGGTGACAAATATTGAGGGTAAACATAAGAAGCAATCAGGCGGCGCGGGGCAGTTCGGCGTTGTGGTTATGGAATTCGAGCCGCATGCGGACGATGAACTTATTTTTGAAGAAAAGGTTTTCGGGGGCAGTGTGCCGAAGCAGTTCTTCCCCGCTGTTGAAAAAGGATTGAAAGAGAGCGTAGACCATGGTATGCTCGCGGGTTATCCGGTTGTACGGCTGAAAGCGACATTGACAGACGGCAAATATCACCCGGTTGACAGTAAGGAAATCGCGTTTGTTCAAGCGGCGCGTCTTGCGTTCAAGGAGGGCATGAAACAGGCTTCTCCATGTTTATTAGAGCCGATTCTCACCATGAAAATTTTTGTAGGTGACGAAAACACCGGCGACGTTATGGGTATTGTCAACAAACGGCGCGGTTCAGTGCTCGGCACAAATCCGACCGGCGACGGCATGACGCAAATCGATGCGGAAATGCCGCAGGCGGAAACGTCGGATTTCGCGCTTGTCATTCGGCAGATGACCAAAGGGCTTGGCAGCTTTACGCAGGAATTTGCACGGTATCAGAATCTGCCGCAGGAGCTTGAAGCGGGCGTTATCGCTAACGCGCCGAAGGTTGACAGAAGCGAATGATGAACAGTTGATAGAGTTAAAAAGAAGAAAACGACCGTTCCGGAACGGCCGTTTTCTTCTTTGGAGAAAGCAAATGTATTTTATAGAGTAGTTTCAGAGCGGTGAATACGCCGAAACTTTTTAATTAGTCGCAGAGAATCCCGCTCGTAATCGTTTCATGGAAAAGACGCCCCGCTTTTGTTTATGAATTAATTATATATGCCGATTATGAAAAATATATGAAAGAAATCTTATGTTTTAGAGAATTTTTACAATTTTGGTAAATTAAAACGATTTATAAAACTGAAACAGCAACAGAGAAAAAGAGAGATTTAAAGATATTAAAAGAGTTTTGCAGAGTTTAAACGGTATATTTCGATTTTTAATTAAAAAACAGTTGACAGGAAACCGGCTTTTATGTATAATGAACTTTGAACTGTAAAAAATATAGGCAATTATTACAATAACTGCAATAACTGTAAAAAAGGAGGCAGGCAAAATGTCAACCAATACCACTATGCCGAAAGTTGAAACCATTGAACGCAAATGGTATATATTGGACGCAAAGGGTGTTCCGCTCGGGCGCGTAGCGACACAGGCGGCAACCTTGCTCCGCGGCAAGCATAAACCGATTTTCGCGCCGCACTGCGACTGCGGCGACCATGTGATTATCATCAACTGCGCGGACGCGGTTTTAACCGGCGATAAACTCAAGAAAAAATTCCACAGGTGGCACACCGGCTGGATAGGTCATTTAAAAGAAATCAGCTACGAAAAGCTGATGGCGACCAAACCCGAAAAAGCAATGATGCTTGCGGTGAACGGTATGCTGCCGGATACAACCATAGGACGCAAATCACTTACAAGGCTTCGCGTTTACCGCGGCGGCGAGCACAAGAATCATGCGCAGAAGCCCGAAGCTTATCAGGCTCATAAAGCATAAAAGGAGGCTTACACTACATGTACGAATCAAAACCATATTATTACGGCACAGGCAGAAGAAAGCACTCCGTAGCAAGGGTAAGAGTTTACCTCGGAAGCGGTTCTGTTAAAATCAATAACCGCGACATAGACGATTATTTCGGTCTTGACACCTTAAAGCTGATTGTGCGTCAACCCTTGGCTTTAACGGGCACTGTTGATAAATTTGACATCATCTGCACCGTGCGCGGCGGCGGTGTAACCGGACAGGCGGGCGCAATCCGTCACGGTTTGTCAAGAGCACTTCTGCAATACAGTGAAGAATTACGCCCTGTTCTCAAAAAGGCAGGTTTCCTGACCCGCGACCCGAGAATGAAGGAACGCAAAAAGTACGGGCTC
>WRJM01000152.1 GCA_009782265.1 Oscillospiraceae bacterium
AAGCTGAAAGATATTCTCAATTATTTGCAAGGGGGTGAATCTAATGAAGACGTGTAACACGTGCAAGTATGACGGCGACTGTATTTATCAAATAAACAATCCCGAAATACCATTTTGTTCAGAATACGAGGAGGAAGACGATGCCTGACGATAAAGCCTTATATCAGAAAGCCAATGCGATTGCCAACGCAAAAATCAAGCGTATGACAAGCTTAAATGAAGCTCGAACACAGTCTGAACGCAATGAATTAGCCCGAAAGGCGGGAAAAGCTTCTGGAGAGAGCCGGCGCCGGTCGGCGGAGTTGAGGAAACGACTTGCGGCACTTCTTGACAGCAATGCAAATACTTACGGCGAATTGCCTGAAAACCCGCTCTTTTCAAAAAGCGCAGAACATTCAATACAAGACTTCATTATCTGCGCACTTATATACCGCGCGCTTAAAGGCGAGGTATCTGCTATCAATTCCATATCGAAGCTTCTTGGCATGAAGTGAGTTTTCAACAGGAAAAAAAGTTTTCCACATCAGAGGTATTTCATTTAAAAATTATTCGATTCTTTTTTTTATAGAGGAAAGTGAAAATTTCTCATGTTCAGACATGTAAATTTTAAAGGTCTAAACGTTTAATTTTTAAACTTTTGAAATCTGCAAAAGATAGATTCTATTTGGTTTTCCCTGTCCGAGTCTCTCCTCTTCCAAGAGATTATTCGCTTTCAATTCCTTGAAAATATTTATTACTGTTTTGTTTGACATACCCAGTATTTTTTCAAGGTCTTCGCGCCTATAATTTAAGTAAACCTCGCCGATTTTATTTACCCAGTCATTCTTTACACTGAGCAAATGTCTTTCTTTCAGCAGGGCATAAGCTATCCTTGCGTTGTTTGAAAGCCCTTTAAATTCGTCATTAAATAGAAATTTAGGCAGTTGGTAATAGGTTTCTCTTAGGACATGAATTGAATTAAACCTTTTTGTTTTCATACTTCCACCACCTCACAATACCCTGCAAATTCATTTTCCAATTCTTTCAGGGCTTTTTTAAGTGTTGTAATATTTTTAATGCTGGTTTTTTCGGACAATGTTTCCAAACTCATTTTTGGCGGTAAATCGTTCCATTCGCAGGGATTATATGAGCCGAGTATAACTCCTATCATTTTTGCGTTTGTACTTAGATTTGAATTTACTATATGCCACATAATTTATAATTCCTTTCTGTTTACTGCTTGACAAGCGTTTAATAATCTGCTATAATAAATACAACAAGGTACAACAATCCCGTAGGATTATTGGTTTTGTATTTACAGCAATTATATAATACCATATCTTGGGGAAGTTGTCAAGTACAGCCGATTGCAAAGCAGTCGGCTTTTTTACTAAGGGGGATTAAACATGAACCGTATAGAAATCATGGGCTTATTTACAGCTTTGGACGTTCTTGTTAAAGAAAAAAACCTTGACGGCATAGAAACCATAGTCACAACCGTGCTGAATGAAGCCAAAACCGATAAGAGCAAAAAAGACGAACCGCCTAAAGAGTAGGCGGTTTTTTTATGTTGCCGCCGCCGCTCGTGCAGGTGAACGCATAATAAATTACGATTATACGCAGTCCCCCGTGCGCGGGGGGCTGCGTATAATCATTATTATAGCGCACCGTCCTCGCTATATCGGCGGGGGCGGGAAAGCCGCCAAGGAGCGCGCCTGTGGGCGCGGGATTATCCGCGCGGCGGGGATACGATACCGGGGCGGGAAGTCACCGCCTGCCCGAGTATAACACAAAAAAAGAAAAGGTCAAGGACGCGGCATAAAAACCAGTGTGCGCACTGGTATTTATACGCGCCGCCTGCGGGCGGTAAATCCTTGACATTTTCTTTTTTCGGGTTGCGGGGCAGTTAGGCGGTAACTTCACAGCCGCCGGCACAACGCCACTGAAAGGGGGTGAGAGCATGAGAGAGTTCACACACGCGCAGATTGAACGATTACACACCGCCGTGACGATTTATCGACTTCGGCGGGTAGAGGGGCTAAAATGGGCTATCATTTCGCGCACAACGCACTACAGCCGCCGCCAGTGTTTTTATCTGCACGCATACGCCAAAAGAGCCTTAGAACGTTTGCACGGCTTCGACAACCACAGCACATACGATTAAGGCACTTTAAAAGGCAGGGGGTTATTTACCCCCTGCTTTTATTATAACGCAAATTAGGGGCAAAAACAAGGGGTTCTCGTCGATTTTCATTTTAATGCACTATCTGTTCATGATATACTGTTTTCGAGGTGGTGAAAATGTTCTATGAATGGTTTCAACAAAATAAGCAAGCGTTTTTGGATTTTGGCGACACTTTTGTGGCTTTATTGTCGGACACTGAGCGAATAGAGGAGCTTGCGAGCCGCGACCTTGAAAAAGTCGCTCGTATTTTCAAGCTTATTTTCCTCGGAAATATCGTGGAAACGGGCACATCTAACGAAAAGCTGAAAGATATTCTCAATTATTTGCAAGGGGGTGAATCTAATGAAGACGTGTAACACGTGCAAGTATGACGGCGACTGTATTTATCAAATAAACAATCCCGAAATACCATTTTGTTCAGA
>WRJM01000153.1 GCA_009782265.1 Oscillospiraceae bacterium
GTTTCGGGGTGGGTAAAAGGTGTTTGGGTTTCCGTTGATTCGGCGGGTTTATAAATCCCGCCGAATGTGCCGTCCTCGGAAAAATCATACAAAGCGGCGGCTTGTTCCTCTTCGGCTTCAAAAGCTTGCTCATTTAACGAAAAGAGCGCGATTAAGCTAACCTCCGGTGTGAAAGGCAGCAGCATGCGCATAAGCACCACAAGCCAGATGTAATACTGCCAGGATTTTTTCAGGCGGTTTTTATACAGCGGTTTAAGCGCGAACAGAATTAACGCCGCCAATCCTCCGGAAACAGAGATTGACAGAATTATTTTTAATATTTCGTTCATAAATATATAAGTCCCCCAATTAAACCTTTCCGTTCCTCTCAGTTTACTTCTGAGAACCTGTTCAGTATCTCGCTCATGGCGGCTTTTCGGCAAATTTTTCACCATACTGCGTTAAATTTTCTTGTAATAAACAAATTATTACTGCGAAAATTTGCCTTGTTTAGCAAAAAATTCGCTCGAAAACCCACTCACTCGGAAATACTGAACAGGCTCTTAAAGCTTATAAATTTAATTGATAGTTTCAAAAACCGACGATAATCCCTTATTAAGTCCGCGCAGCTTTTCCAAAAAAGCGGGGAAATTATTCCGGCAGAAGTCTGTTTCTTCTTTTTTAGCCGCCATTTCAAGCTCCAATGCTTTTGATGACAATTCCATCGCTCCTATGGTGGAAAGCATGGATTTCATCGCATGAACTGCCGTTGCGAAATCTTTTATATTTCCGCCGTCCAATAAAGCGGACATATTCTCACATTCCGGAATAAGATTATTGTTAAAAAGCTCAACCGTTACCTGATAAATATCTTCCATATTGCTTACGCGGCTCAGCCCCAACATTTTGTCAATTTCACTCACGCTGTCAAGCGCGTCCATAAAGCTGTTTTTCGGGGAAATTTCTTCGATTTTCTCTTTGGGAGCCGTTTCTTTCGGAACGGAGGACGTTTTTTTAGGTTCAGCACCGGATTCAATTTTTTCCGGCGGTAAAAATGTTTTTAACAGCTCATTTAATTCGTTGACGTCCAAAGGCTTCGGGATAAACCCGTTAAAGCCGTTGGCTAAGTACATTTCCTTTGCGCCGAATAAGGCGTTTGCGGTAAGCGCGATTATGGGAATGTGAATGCCCATGTCCCGCAGAACTTTTGTAGTTTCAACGCCGTCCATTTCGGGCATCATATGGTCCATAAAAATCAGGTCATAACTGATTCTTTCCGCCATGCGGATTGCCCTTGCGCCGGAAATAGCGGAATCGGCGTCTATTTGGCATTGGCTTAACAAACCGTTAATAACTGTGATATTTGTTTCCCTGTCGTCAACAACCAAAACCCTTGCCTCCGGCGCGTAAACAATCCCCGCTTCGGCATTGGCGGTGTCGGTATTTATTAATTCCCTGTCACCGGGTATAAGCGGAAGCAGCAATTTAAATACCGTGCCAACGCCGTATTCGCTTTCTACGGAAATACTGCCGCCCATGCGCTCAACAAGTGCCTTGGTAATCGCAAGCCCAAGCCCCGTTCCCTGCTGATAACGGTTGGTTTGCACATCGGCTTGTTCAAAAGCGTCAAATAAAGTAGGGATACTTTCTTCGGGAATGCCCGTTCCCGTATCGGCAACCGTTATAAGTAAAGATGTGCTTTCGTCGTCAATGCTCGATTCTTCGATAAGAAACGATAATTTAACACTGCCTTTGCGCGTGAATTTAATAGCGTTGCTTAGTAAATTTAATAAAACTTGCCGCAAGCGTACATCGTCGCCGTATAAATACGCGGGCAGTTCATCTTGAATATAAATTTCAAAGTCGATTTTTTTTCTGTCGGCTATAAGGAAATACACCATAGAACTGATATTGTTAATAAGCGATTTCAATTCGTAATGAATCGGCGATAAAATAAGTTTCGACGATTGAATTTTGGAAAAATCCAGAATATCGTTGATAATGTCAAGCAGCGCGTTAGATGAAATTTTTATGTCTTCAACAAAACGGTGTTGCCGCGCGTTTAAACTTTCCGAAAGCAACAAGTCAGACATTCCGATAATCGCGTTCATCGGCGTGCGTATTTCATGCGACATGTTAGCGAGAAACTGTGTTTTAGCGTTGCTTGCCGCCTGCGCTACCTGCCGTTGTATTTCAAGGTCATTTTCGCGTTCCATGCTCTCAAGCAGTTTTTTCTCGGCGGCTTTTTCGTCGCGTAAATCGCGCGAATACGCCGCAACCACATCGCCGTCGTTATGCTTTATTCTAACCAACGTCACTTCCGCGGGCATCGGTGTGCCGTCCAACATTATATAAACCCAGTCCAATGTACAAAATCCTGCGCTGAACGCATTTTTTAAATAGGTTTCCACAACCTCCCGCGAGCGTAAACCGTCCGGCTGAAATTCGGGATAAATCAATTGCTGTCTGTCAATGCAGTCTTTTTTATTTTTAAATCCAAAAAGCCGAACCATTTCCTCATTACAATCAATAACTTTAAAATCCCTGTTCCACAACTGACAGCTTAACGGGGT
>WRJM01000154.1 GCA_009782265.1 Oscillospiraceae bacterium
GAAAACGTTCCGCCGAGCGCGCTTGCAATTGAACGCGGACAGGTCAGTATAAAAGAAAACTGGTATAAAAACGAGTTGAGAATCAGTAAAGAAAAGTAGGGACGAACACTGTTCGTCCGGCATATTCGGTGTTCGGTAAAACCGAAAAAAGGAGAACGAAAAAATATGAATAATCAAGGCAGGGACATGAAAATTTTCACTGCGAACGCGAACCCGAAATTAGCGCGGGAAATGGCAAGTATATTGGGTTTGCCGATTGGGGAATCGGAAGTGAAAACGTTCAGCGACGGTGAAATCGCGGTAAATATAGGTGAAAGCGTGAGAGGATTTGATGTTTTTGTGGTACAATCCACCTCCGCGCCCGTCAACAATCATCTCATGGAACTGCTGATTATGATTGACGCTTTCAAGCGGGCAAGCGCGGGCAGAATTACCGCAGTTGTACCGTATTTCGGTTATTCAAGGCAGGACAGAAAGTCAAAAGCCCGCGACCCTATTTCCGCAAAGCTTGTGGCGGATATGATTTCCGCCGCCGGCGCGGACAGGATTCTAACCATGGATTTACATTCACCGCAGATTCAAGGGTTCTTCGGGATTCCGGTAGATGATTTGCAAGGTATATCAATTTTAGCACCGCATTTCAAGAGCAGATTTGAGAATAATCTTAATAATATTATTTGCGTTTCCCCCGATTTGGGCTCAGTGACAAGAGCGCGGAACTTTTCGGAGCGCGTGGGGACGGGGCTTGCGATTATTGACAAGCGCAGGCAGAAAGCCAATGTAAGCGAAATTATGAATATTATAGGTGATGTAAAGGATAAAACCGTAATAATTGTTGATGATATGATTGACACGGCGGGAACGCTCTGCAACGCCGCCGCCGCCGTGATTGAACGGGGCGGGGCGAAGGAAGTGTATGCCGCGGCGACGCACGGCGTGCTTTCGGGACTGGCGGTTGAACGAATCCAAAATTCGCATTTAAAAGAAGTGTTTCTGCTTGATACGATTGATGTGCCGGAGGAAAAGAAAAAAGCGTGTTCAAAACTGCGGTTTATATCGGTGGCGAGTGTGTTTGCGCAGGCGGTGGAAAGGATTTACACCGATAAGCCGATTTCGCCGTTATTTAATTAAATTCATGCGGGGAATTTATATAATGCGATGTTTGCGGGGACTTCCCCGCGGGGGTTGTTACTTTTGCTCGTGCAAAAGTAACCAAAACACGCTCCTGCGGAGGGCTTATCCTCCTATTAACGCCTATCCCTATTAGAGAACTACTCACAGTGAGCGCAAACCGAAAGAATAGCTGACTATGAATAAGTTTACAAGCAAGCAATCTGCTTTATAAGAGGACGTAGCCCGCCGCAGGCGCAGGTGTTTTGCAGGAAAGCCGCGGTTTTCCTGCCGGGTTCAGTTTCTTTCCGAGCAAAGAAATGAACGTCCATCGTTAAGCGAAGCGGAGCTTCGCATTATAAACATTATATTAAATAAAGAAAGAAAACCATGGAAAAAGAAAGATTACAAAAATTAATCGCCGAAAGCGGCTTCTGTTCCCGCCGCGCCGCCGAAGAACTGATTAAATCCGGCGCGGTAAAAGTCAACGGAAATAAAGCCGGTATAGGTGACAAAGCAACAAAAAAAGACCTTATCACTATCGAAGGTAAAAAACTTAACTTCACGCAGGAAAAACGCTATATTAAATTATATAAACCCCGCGGTTACACGACAAGCATGTCCGACGCGCACGGCAAAAAGCTGATTACCGAATTGCTGAAAGGTATCAACGAGCGGGTTTACCCCGTGGGCAGGCTTGACAAAGATTCGGAGGGTTTGATTTTCCTAACCAATGACGGAGATTTCACCAATTCGATTACCCACCCGAGCAGGAAAATCAAGAAAAAATACCGCGTCACCTTACCGCATATTATTTCCGAGGAAATCATTGCGCGGTTGTCGGCGGGTTTGGATATAGGTGAGAACGGTGAAAAGGAAATCACCGCGCCTTGCGAAATTAATGTGCTTTTTCAGGAAAAGGCAAATAACGAAAAAACAAACAGAACAGTGCTTGAATTTATAATTACCGAAGGGAAAAACCGTCAAATCCGCAGAATGTGTGCGGCAGTCGGGTTGGAAGTTTCGCGCCTGAAGCGGACAAGCGTGGGCGGGGTGAAGCTCGGTATGCTGAAACCGGGTGAATACGCGGATTTAAATGAGAGGGAATTAAAAATGCTCCGTGAAATTTATAAAAAGAAAAAAATTTAATATAAACGCTTGTAATTTTTATTTATTTACGATATACTTATTATGTATAGTAAAATATAAGGAGGATTAAACATGCCGGAAAAAAATCCCGTCATGCTTTTAGAATTGCTTTTTGATGAACAGCAGTTCACCGAAACGGGCAAATACGCCGATTCAAGTATCATTGCAGGTTTCGGGGAAATCGGTGCTTCGCTTGTTTATGCGTATGAACAGAATATAAGCGTTAAAAGCGGCGCGGTAAGCAAGAACGCCGCCGTAAAAATG
>WRJM01000155.1 GCA_009782265.1 Oscillospiraceae bacterium
CAATTGGAACGACGCCAAAAAAGCCGAGGAAAGCGACAGGGTAAAACACGGCCTGGATGAAAAATTATCATAATCCTCCGGGAAGTGATGAATATGTACAGGGAAGCGAAACGCCCGGCGTGGGTGGAAATAAACCTTTCGAATCTCGATTATAATATCAGGAACATACGGAAAGTAATCAACCCCGCCAGCGAGATCATCGGAATAATAAAAGCCGACGGTTACGGGCACGGCGCGTATGAAACCGCCGGGGTACTGAGATCAAACGGGGTAAAGGCGTTCGGGGTCGCGACGCTGCATGAGGCCGTCGCCCTAAGGGATCGGGGCGTAAGCGAGCGCATAGTCATGCTCGGCCTGACGCCGGATATATACGCCGGCGTTTTAGTCGAATACGATCTGACCCCGGTAACATGTTCATATCGAAACGCGCTTGCGATATCGGACGAAGCTAAAAAATACGGGAAAACCGTTGACGGGTTTATAGCTGTCGATACGGGGATGGGCCGCATAGGTTTTCCTGCCGGGGAAGCGGGCGCAATCAGCGAGGTCAGGGAAATCTCAACTCTGACTAATTTCAGAATCAAAGGGCTTTTTTCACATTTCGCCACATCCGACGAAGCGGATAAGTCATTTGCCATGGAGCAGGGAGAAAAGTTTTCCTCGTTTCACGGCAGGCTGAAAGCGGCGGGAGTCGATATCGGATACAGGACGTTCGCGAACAGCGCGGCCTCCTCTCCGCCCGCGCCGCCGCGGATTTCAATAATGACGCTTCTGTCGTCGTCGGGGTCACGCGGGAGAAGCAGGATTTTGAGTTCTTCTTCACATTCTGCGATTTTCCGCCTGCTGTCGTCCAACTGCATTTGCGCCATTTCCTTCAGCTCCGCGTCAAGCCCGCCCTCGTCAAGCATTTGCCGCGCTTCGTTTGATTCTTTCTGCGCGTTTTTGAATTCGCTGTATTTTTCAACTACCGGCGTTAATGTCTTATGCTCCCGCATCAGCGAGCGGTAAAGCTCTTGATTGTTAATTATTTCACCGTCCGATAGTTTTTCATTGATTTCCTCATACCGTTTCAGCATTGCTTCAAGCTTATCCGTCATATTTTTATAACCATGCCGCCATGCCTTGCATAAATCCCAATGAAATTTGCGGCATGGTGTTACACCTTTCTTTTTTTCAAACTTATCCTTTTTTTAGTTATTTGAGAATATTTTTAATTCTTCTTTCTGTTTTTGCACGCGGCGTCATAAATTCATGCCCGCAACCCGTGCATTTAAGCTTCAAATCCGCTCCGGTTCTGAGCACGACCATTTTGTCCGCGCCGCAGGGGTGCTTCTTTTTCATTTCAAGAATATCGCTTACCTGTATGTCCATTTTTTGCTATTTCGGGATTCTCATAAACTTGCGTATAACCGCACTGACCGGCTTATAAACCCCGCCCTCCATTTTCCGTTTAACATCTTTCAATGTTTTTCTTATTTCTATGCGCTGTGAACAGCGGCTTTCACATTCGCCGCACCCTGTACAAAGCGAAGCCCTATGCGCGCCTACGCGGTAGGTGTAATCAATAAAAGCCTTGTTTCTTCCTTCTAAAGCAATATCGTTGTAACAGGCAAAGCACAGCGGTATATCAACATTGTTCCTGCAAGGCATACAATATCCGCAGCTCGTGCAGGGGATTTTGATTTTAGACGTAATCATACCCCGCACTTTCTCGAATACTGCCGTCTGCTGTTCGGTAAGCTCGTATGATTCCGTGTCGGAAGCGGTGCTGATGTTGTTTTCCACAACATCTATGCTGTTCATGCCGGAAAGGACGGTTAAAACCTCATTATGACTGAAAACCCACCTGAAAGCCCATTCTGCGGGCGTATGCTCGGGAAGCTTATAATTGAAGTGCCGTACGGCGTTTTCGGGCAGCTTGGACATTAATTTCCCGCCCCTGAGCGGCTCCATGACCATTATAGGCACGCCTTTTTCCGCCGCATACAGCAAACCGCTTCTGCCTGCCTGATTATTCACGTCGTAATAATTATACATAATCATGGAAAATTCCCAGTTATAGGCGTCAATCAACGCTTTATAACCGTCCGCGCCGCCGTGGTAGGAAAATCCGATGTTCTTGATTTTGCCGCTCTGCTTCTTTTCCGCAATCCATTCCTCAACGCCCAGCTCCTGAATCCTTTTCCAGCTGTCCGGACCGGACAGCATGTGCATAAGGTAGTAGTCAATGCGGTCTGTTCTGAGCCTTTCAAGCTGTATATTGAAATATTTATCAAAGTCTGACGGCTTCTTAACCATAAACACCGGCATTTTGGTTGCGATGAAAATTTTATCCCTTAAATTATTTTTTTCCACAATTCTGCCGAGGGTAAGCTCGCTTCCGGGGTAAATATACGCAGTATCAAAGTAATTGACGCCTTTTTGAAACGCCGTCATAATCATTTTTTCCGTAAGCGCGTTATCTTTCGGAAACCGCATACACCCGAAAGCCAAAAGTGAAACCTT